>NZ_CP137761.1:4251333-4555000 GCF_033449965.1 Bacillus sp. T3 | reverse complement strand
TACCGGGGTAAAAAGCTAGGAGAAGCATTGTTAACAAAGGTTATCGAAGTGACAAAAAAATTAGGTGCAGAGAAAATGACATTAGAGGTTCGTGTAAGCAACAATATTGCACAGGGCTTATACCGTAAGCTTGGGTTTAAAGATGGGGCAATTCGCAAGGGATATTATACAGATAATCAAGAAGATGCTTTAGTGATGTGGGTGAATCTATGAGTAAAGATCAATTAATTATGGGAATTGAGACAAGCTGTGATGAAACAGCCGTGGCAATCATAAAAAATGGCCGTGAAATAGTTGCAAATATTGTTGCTTCCCAGATAGAAAGTCATAAAAGATTTGGTGGTGTCGTACCTGAAATTGCTTCAAGACACCATGTTGAACAAATCACCATTGTTTTAGAAGAAGCAATGAATCAGGCTGGAATTTCTTTTCGTGATCTAGATGCGATCGCTGTAACCGAAGGCCCTGGCTTAGTCGGAGCCCTTTTAATTGGAGTTAATGCTGCTAAAGCACTTGCTTTTGCTCATAATATCCCATTGATAGGTGTTCATCATATTGCTGGTCACATCTATGCGAATCGTCTCGTTACCGAAATGAAATTTCCGCTATTGTCTCTTGTTGTGTCAGGAGGGCATACAGAGCTTGTCTTAATGCAGGAGCATGGTGAGTTTAAAGTTATTGGAGAAACAAGAGATGATGCAGCAGGAGAAGCCTATGATAAGGTGGCTCGGACATTAAACCTTCCTTATCCAGGTGGTCCACACATTGATCGATTGGCAGCAGAAGGGAAGCCGACGATCGATTTACCGCGGGCATGGCTGGAAGAGGGATCATATGATTTTAGTTTCAGTGGCTTAAAATCTGCGGTCATTAATACAGTTCATAATGCAGAGCAGCGCGGTGTAGAGATTATCCCTGAAGACCTTGCAGCTAGTTTCCAACAAAGTGTTATAGACGTTTTGGTAACGAAGGCTCTAAAGGCTGCTAAGCAATTTGAAGTAAAGCAGGTTTTGCTTGCTGGTGGGGTTGCAGCGAATAAAGGGCTAAGAGCAGCGTTAACGGATGCATTTCAATCAATCCCTGACATGGAGTTAGTTATTCCGCCATTAAATTTATGTACGGATAACGCCGCCATGATTGCTGCAGTTGGAAGTGTTTTATTTGAAAAAGGAAAGCGTGCTGATTATTCATTAAACGCTAATCCCAGGTTTAGATATAGAATAAAGAAATTATTTGAATGTTCGACAAAAACTATCCACATGTAAAAAAATCGTAGAACTCTCCTTTTTTAAGAAAGGGGAGTTTTTTTGTGGATAAAACATTCTTTATATGTGGATATTGTGGATAAAACGGATATAAGATGTGGATAATGTGGAAAACTCCTGTGGATGTTGCAAAAATAATATTTATAATGTGAATAAAAATGTTAATAATTTATTTATAACCCTTTAAAAGGGTGTGAATAATGTCGAAAAATAAAAAGACTACAGGTAGGTGACTAATTCAAAGAGGTCACCTACCTGTAGTTACAACGATGTTTATTACTCTGCCAATTCTGCCCATTCCTCAAGAAGATTTTCAAGTTCAGAACGGGATTCTTCATTCTGTGTGTTTAACTCAAGCACTTTTTCATGATTTTGATAAACCTCAGGATCACAGAGGAGTTGTTCATTCGTTGAAATTTGAGCTTCTAGAGCCTCAATTCTCTTTTCAATTTCCTCAATTCTGCGCTTTCGTTGTCTTTCAAGCTTTTTTGCTTCCTTATCTTGTTGATAACTATTTTTAGATGGAGCATCTGCTGTGATTCCAGTAGTCTTCTCAGCAGAGGATGAAGCCTCAAGAGCTTTAAGCTCTTCTTGTTCAAGTTTCTTTTCGACGTAATAGTCATAATCACCTAAATACTCGACTGCGCCATTTTTGCTTAGTTCCAGTACTTTTGTAACAATCCGATTAATAAAATAACGATCATGGGAAACAAATAAAATCGTACCAGGGTAATCAATTAATGCATTTTCCAAAACTTCTTTACTATCTAAGTCTAAATGGTTGGTAGGCTCGTCCAAAATTAATAAATTGGCTTTTTGCATCATTAATTTGGCAAGCGCTAACCTGGCCTTTTCTCCACCGCTTAAGGTTGAGACGATTTTAAGAACATCATCACCAGAGAATAAGAAATTCCCTAAAACCGTACGGACCTCTTTTTCACTTTTTAAAGGATATTCATCCCATAGTTCATTTAAAACACGTTTGTTCGATGTTAATTCGGCTTGTTCCTGATCATAATAGCCAATTGTCACATTCGTACCGAATTGAAAATGACCCGCAAGCGGTTTAAGTTTGTCAACAATGGTTTTAAGCAAGGTTGATTTACCGATGCCATTTGGTCCAACAAGGGCAATACTTTCTCCACGAGTCATACGCAGTGAGATATTCTCACTCACTTTTTCATCACCATAGCCCACTGCTATGGAGTAAACATTAAGGACTTCATTTCCACTTTGTTTTTCAATATCAAAGGAAAACGTTGCAGATTTTTCGTTGCCTAGTGGTCTTGACATGACTTGCATCCGATCTAATTGTTTGCGACGACTTTGAGCTCGCTTAGTGGTAGATGCACGTGCTAGATTTCGGGCAACAAAATCCTCTAATTTAGCAATTTCATCTTGTTGCTTTTCATACATTTTCATTTCACGCTCGTAATTTGCAGCTTTTTGGTCCAAATAAGAGCTATAATTGCCGACGAATTTTGAAATTTGCTGTCGGGACATTTCGTATACTTGATTAACGACCTTATCTAAAAAATAACGGTCATGGGATACAATCAAAATGGCGCCTTCGTAATTTTGCAAATATTGCTCAAGCCACGATAATGTATCGATATCAAGATGGTTGGTCGGTTCGTCCAAAATAAGAATATCAGGTTTTGTTAATAGCAATTTGCCGAGAGCAAGGCGAGTTTTTTGACCGCCACTTAAACTAGAGATTTTGGTTGAATAGTCAAACGTGTGAAAATTCAAGCCGTGAAGCACAGAACGAATATCGGCTTCGTATTGATAGCCACCCATATCTTTAAATTGAACCTGTAGGGTGTCATATTCTTTCAAAACTCTTTCGTAGACGGATGAAACATTAAATACTTCTGGATCCGCCATCTGTAATTCATACTGCCGCAGTTTTTTCTCTAAACTTTGTAATGTTGCAAATACCGTCAGCATCTCTTCCCAAATCGACAGCTCCGATTCGAGGCCTGTATTTTGTGCCAAATAGCCAATGGTAACGTCCTTGGGCTTCATAATGTCACCAGAGTCATGGGACATATGGCCAGCAATGATTTTAAGCAAGGTCGATTTTCCTGCACCGTTTCTACCAACTAAAGCGATTCGATCGCGTGATTGTACTTCTAGTTTAATATTCGATAAAATAAGGTCTGCACCGTAGTATTTATTCAATTGATTAACTTGTAATAATATCATTTTATATTCACCTCTATTACGATAGAGTTAGTGTATCGTATTATAAGGATATCATCAATAACTCGAAGCTTGTGAAGAAAGATACAAGTTCATTCACACATGTTGGAAAAAATAGTGTATGATTCTTTTAGTGAGGTGTTAAATGAATGGGAGAATTTACTCATTTTAATGAAGAAGGCCGTGCGAAAATGGTCGATGTGAGCAGCAAACCAGAAACAATAAGGACCGCAGAGGCTTGCTCAAGTATAACAGTTAGCAATGATATATATGAAAAAATCACAAATAATGAAATGAAAAAAGGTGATGTTCTAGCTGTTGCTCAGGTTGCGGCAGTAATGGCATGCAAAAAAACGTGGGAAATCATTCCGATGTGCCATCCAATCCCATTAAATGGAGTGGATGTTTCCTTTGGCTGGGAAGAAGAAAAGGAAGACAATGAATATACATTGCATATTTCCGCAAAGGTTAAAACGAAAGGGAATACAGGTGTTGAAATGGAAGCGTTAACAGCTGCATCGGTTTGTGCGTTAACGGTTTATGATATGTGTAAGGCAATTGATAAAGGCATGGTTATTGGAAAAACGTATTTAGTTGAGAAAACTGGCGGCAAAAATGGAGATTTTATTAGAGAAGAGCGATTGAAATAAGCTTAATGAGAGAGGAGTGATGAAATGTCGAACGATCATACAACAAAAATTCCACAAGCGACTGCAAAACGGTTACCACTTTATTATCGCTTTTTGAAAAATTTGCATACATCTGGTAAACAACGGGTTTCATCTGCAGAGCTAAGTGAAGCGGTAAAAGTAGATTCTGCGACAATTCGTCGAGATTTTTCATATTTTGGTGCATTAGGGAAGAAGGGCTATGGCTATAATGTAAACTATTTGCTATCCTTTTTCCGGAAAACGTTAGATCAGGATGAACTGACAAAGGTAGCGCTCATTGGAGTTGGGAATTTAGGTACGGCGTTTTTAAATTATAATTTTTTAAAAAATAATAATACAAAGATTGAAATTGCCTTTGATGTGGACGAGGGAAAAGTGGGAACAAAGATAGGGAATGTTCCTGTTTACCATATGGATGAGTTAGAGAAGATTATTGAGCAAGAAGAGATTCATGTGGCGATTTTAACCATCCCAGCGCCAGTGGCGCAACCAATTACGGACAGACTGACTAGTGTGAGGATTAAAGGAATATTAAACTTTACACCAGCTCGACTTAATGTCCCGTCTACTATTCGGGTTCATCATATTGATTTAGCGGTTGAGCTGCAATCACTTGTATATTTCTTAAAGCATTATCCAAAAATTGAAGATATTGAAGTAGATGAAGAATAATGAAAAATGAGCCACTTAATTATGGCTCATTTTTTTTGATTATTTTCCTAAGTTTAAAGTGAAGGGCAATCAACCTTAAGCCTGAACCAAAATCAAAGGTTGCTAGGAGAACAAGGATGAAGCTAAAAATATCCCATCCGAATTGATTTACGTTATCGATAGCAAAGTACGTAAATATACAAGCAAGGATGATGTGGAAAAAAGCGGAAAACAAAGGTGAGAGTCTCATAATAATCCTCCGATAAAGCTTTGAATTTTTTCTGATTGTTCGATGATTCGATCGATATCTTCTTTAAAGACGGTTTGTATAACAACGACAAGTGAATTCATCGCAACATGGGCAAAAATCGGAACTATAATCCGTTTCGTCTTGACATAGAGATAGGCAAAGGTAAAGCCCATGGCAGAATAAAGCAATGTATGTTCAAGTTCCATATGTGCTAAAGAAAAAATAATCGAACTGATCAAGGCCGATAGAAAGAAGTTCATCCGTTGATAGAGTGCGCCAAAGATGATTTTTCGAAACACGATTTCTTCTAAAATTGGTCCGACAATCGAGCTAACAAAAATGACAATAGGGAAGCTTTCGATAATATTAATAATTTGTTGGGTATTATCAGAGCCTGTCTTAATCCCCATCATCGCTTCAATTTGGGCTGCAATTCCTTGTGCGAATAATGCTAAAAAAACACCTGTAATCGCCCAAATTACCGAGCTGAATGGATTTGCTTTTTCACGATAAGCTGTGGTTGTTGACTCTTTACGGAGAATCCACAGAATAATGACTAGAGTAATGGTGAAGCTGGCAACGAGCCAGATTGGAACGGACAAGGTTCTCATTTCGTCCACCGATTGACCAAATCTGGTTCCAATGAAAGTGGTTAACGGAATTCCAATAAAACTCGATAACTGCATGGTGAGATAGGCAATTAAGATAAACCAATATTCCTTTTTCAAAATAAATGGACTCCTTTTTAAAAAGCTAGGCTAAATCCCATTGTACAAATAATAAGCGAACGTTACAAATGAATAAGCTAATTTGCTAATTTGTCTTAGGTAATTTCAATAATATGGAATTATCTTTGAGTAAATAGGATATAAAAGGAAATGTGCAGCATACTTATTAAGGTTGAGTATGGTTTGTAAAGAAAGTGAAAATTTTTAATCATGACTCTTGCAAAAAATAGAGCAATTATTTATTATAATAATTGTGTTAGCACTCGGATGAGAGGAGTGCTAATAATCGATAATTTACATATTATTTGAGGAGGTTGTTTTACTTGTTAAAGCCAATTGGTGATCGTATTGTTATTGAGCTTGTTGAATCAGAAGAAAAAACTGCAAGCGGGATCGTACTACCGGACACTGCTAAAGAAAAGCCGCAAGAAGGAAAAGTAATTGCTGTCGGTACAGGTCGTGTACTTGATAGTGGCGAGCGAGTAGCAGTAGAAGTTGCTGTAGGCGATCGCATTATCTTCTCAAAATACTCTGGTACTGAAGTGAAATTCCAAGGTGCAGAATATTTAATTTTACGTGAAAGCGATATTTTAGCTGTAGTAGGCGAATAATCCAACACAAAACTCGATCCGAAGATCAAGTCAAATAGAACGAATATGAAATTTTAGAGGAGGTTATTTTACATGGCAAAAGAAATTAAATTCAGTGAAGATGCTCGTCGCGCGATGCTTCGCGGGGTGGATACACTTGCAGATGCTGTAAAAGTAACGCTTGGACCTAAAGGACGGAACGTCGTTCTTGAGAAGAAATTTGGTTCACCACTTATTACGAACGATGGTGTAACAATCGCAAAAGAAATCGAATTAGAAGATGCATTTGAAAACATGGGTGCTAAGCTTGTTGCTGAAGTTGCAAGCAAAACAAACGATGTTGCTGGTGACGGTACGACAACTGCAACCGTTCTTGCGCAAGCAATGATTCGTGAAGGTCTTAAAAACGTAACAGCTGGTGCAAACCCAATGGGTATCCGTAAAGGAATGGAAAAGGCCGTTGCAACTGCTATTACAGAGCTTAAAGCAATCTCTAAGCCAATTGAAGGCAAAGAATCGATTGCACAAGTAGCAGCGATTTCATCTGCTGATGAAGAAGTAGGGAAATTAATCGCAGAAGCAATGGAACGCGTTGGTAACGACGGTGTTATCACAATCGAAGAATCTAAAGGCTTCACAACTGAATTAGACGTAGTAGAAGGTATGCAATTCGACCGTGGCTACGCTTCAGCTTACATGGTAACAAACACAGAAAAAATGGAAGCTGTTTTAGAAAATCCATATATCTTAATCACAGACAAAAAGATCTCTAGCATTCAAGAAATCTTACCAGTACTTGAGCAAGTGGTACAACAAGGTAAGCCATTATTGCTAATTGCTGAAGATGTTGAAGGGGAAGCCCTATCAACATTAGTATTGAATAAACTTCGCGGTACATTCAATGCTGTAGCTGTTAAAGCTCCTGGCTTCGGCGATCGTCGTAAAGCAATGCTAGAAGACATCGCGATTTTAACTGGCGGTGAAGTCATCACTGAAGAGCTTGGCCGTGACCTTAAATCTACAACGATTACATCACTAGGTCGTGCTTCTAAAATTGTTGTAACAAAAGAAAACACAACAATCGTTGAAGGTGCTGGTGAATCTGCAGCAATCGCAGCTCGTGTAAATCAAATCCGTGCTCAATTCGAAGAAACAACTTCTGAATTCGACCGTGAAAAATTACAAGAGCGCCTAGCTAAATTAGCTGGTGGTGTAGCAGTAGTTAAAGTCGGTGCTGCAACTGAAACTGAATTAAAAGAGCGCAAGCTTCGCATCGAGGATGCCCTAAACTCTACTCGCGCTGCAGTAGAAGAAGGAATCGTATCTGGTGGTGGAGTTGCCCTTCTAAATGTATATAACAAAGTGGCTGCTATCCAAGCTGAAGGCGACGAAGCAACAGGTGTGAACATCGTATTACGTGCGATCGAAGAGCCTGTCCGCACTATCGCTGCAAACGCAGGTCTTGAAGGATCTGTTGTAGTTGAGCGCTTAAAGCACGAAGAAATCGGCATCGGTTTCAACGCTGCAACAAACGAGTGGGTAAACATGATCCAAGCTGGTATCGTTGACCCAACTAAAGTTACTCGTTCTGCACTTCAAAACGCAGCATCTGTAGCGGCCATGTTCTTAACTACAGAAGCTGTAGTGGCTGACAAGCCAGAACCAGCTGGCCCTGCAATGCCTGATA
Source organism: Bacillus sp. T3 (assembly GCF_033449965.1). NCBI lineage: Bacteria > Bacillati > Bacillota > Bacilli > Caryophanales > Bacillaceae > Bacillus > Bacillus sp. T3. The sequence goes on along the minus strand of NZ_CP137761.1, from coordinate 4,546,953 downwards.
TGGGCGGCATGGGTGGAATGGGCGGCATGATGTAATCTGCCCCTCAAACCCTTGGTATGACTGGGTTTTTAAGTAAGGTGAGAGTGGTTTGCTAACATTTTGCTAACATAGAGGAAATTAACGGAGGCTTCTCATGAGTTCAGCGAACTTTTGGGAAGCTTCTTTTTTCATTTCTTGGGTTACGTGGAGATACACATTTTTCGTGATTTGATCATCGGAATGGCCAAGGCGGTCCATGATTTGTTCGAGTGAGACTCCAGCTTCAGCAAGAAGTGACGTATGAGTGTGTCTTAAACTATGCGGTGTTAAATCTTCATTTAGACCAGCGATTGCAAGTAGTCGTTTCATTCGATCTCGTATGTTTTTAATCACAATGGGATAACCATATTGCCGTTCCATTTTAGCAAAGATAAAGTCTTTGTTATGGTAAGCAGCTCCTAACCGCTTAATGACTTCATCTTGAACCGTTTTATGTTCCTTTAAAGCGTTAATCACCTCTTCATCCACAATAATTTTTCGACGTGATTTTCTCGTCTTCGGTGTGACTAGCTGATATTCCAAGGCATTATTTTTGGGATTGTAATACGTTTTGGTAATGCTAATGGTGTAATTTTTAAAGTCTATATCCTTCCACTTAAGAGCAACTAATTCTCCAACTCTAATTCCCGTATAGGCTAATATCAAAAAAACTAAGTAATCATGCTCTAATCCATTGGCTTTGGCTGTTTCTAAAAGTAAGGCAAGCTCTTCTTTTTCAAGGTACTTTGGAACTTCCTCTTCTTCCAACTGTTCAATCGTTTTCTTATCCTTTTTCACATAAGTGAATTCAGTCGGGTCCTTTTTAATTAGCTCTAGTTCCAAAGCTTTTCGAAAAATCATTCTTCCTGTTCGATTTATCCCTTCTCTGGTACTATCAGAATAGCCTCTATCCTTTAAATCGTTTAAAGCGTCTTGATACATCTTTCTTGTAATATCTTTTAACTTTAATTTGGCAAAGTAGGGCAATAACTTTCCGATTTCATGAAGGCGTACTCGAATCGTTCCGGGCTTTACATCTTTAGAATCACTGTAGATAGGAAGCCACTCAATTGCAAAGTCACTAAACGTTTTTTCTGTTTCCTCTAAATAGGATCCTTGGTTTAATTCGTGAATTAGAGTGGCAGCAGCTTCTTCAGCTTCCTGCTTAGTTTTAAAGCCGCTTTTTACCTTTTGCTTTCTTTTGCCGGTAACTGGATCTAATCCAATATCAACGGTGAAAGCCCACTTCGAACCACAAGTGCATTTTTTCCTTTTGCACGTACAGCCTCTTTTGTAAAAATGTCCCTTCATTTTACATCCTCACTTTCAAACGTATATTTTGTTACTGAAAGAACATTATTTCCAAAGATAATATCAAAAATTCTTTTTAAGACAATTTCAAAATTTTTAATTATGATAATAATTATATTTATTGAGCCTTGTAGAAGGTGAACAGTGGGTTTTTTAGAAAAAATCCCAAAAAGTAAAACAATCAGTTGTGAATTCAATTATGTTTGTAAATTATCTTAATTATAGAGGAGTGCTGAAAGTGTGTAATAAAGAGTTCAAAAAAGAAGTAAAAGAGATACAAGAACGGTTAAAAGCGAACATAAAAGACAAGGAGCTATATAATTTAATTGAACAAATCGTAAAAGAAGATCTGGAATTGAAAATGTGGGTAGAAGAGGAGTGAATTTGTTTGTGGAAGGTATATCAAAACACGCTTTAGAAAAACAAATAATGGCAACAAAAAATTTTTTACAAGACAAATACGGAATAAAAAAACTAGGCATATTTGGCTCATATGCTCGTAATGCACAAAATGCTAAAAGTGATGTAGATGTTCTAATTGAATCTGAGAAGGCGCTCGGTTTAGAATTTTTGTCAATAAAATATTATTTAGAAGATAATCTAGGCGTAAGGGTTGATTTGGCAACTGAAGCAATGATAAGTCCACAAATTAAAGAGCAAATTCTCAAAGAGATTGTCTACCTATGGGATGATAACGAATAATTGACAAATGATTTCCCCGTTCTTTTGTGAAATATTAGGATTAAGGTTTTGAAAATTTACTGAAAAAGCCCCCAAGTTAGCTAAAAGTAAATGATTTAGCTTTATTAGACAATCGGGCCATTTAATTGTATAAGCTTTTGGGTTAAGTTATGTTATAAATGAAAGCTATGATGGAGGTATAAATTATGAATCAGGCTGCTCAGGCGTACTGGAATGAATATTGGAATGGTCAGAATCAAGATCAACCTAAGTCAGTTAGTGCATGGCAATTTGGGGCTGATCCTGATTTCCTCGCGCAGTTAGTAATAAAGGGTATTAAAACTGCAACATGCTCCGGATTTATATTTTATGAACACGAGAATGAACCCATCCCAACAATAAATGATTACAGCATTATTTTAAATAGCGACGATAAACCTGTAGCAATCATTAAGACGGTGGAGGTTGAGCTAACTCCAATGAATCAAGTTACTGAAGAGTTTGCTGTTGCAGAAGGTGAAGGAGATAGGACTTACCAATATTGGTGGGAAGCTCATGAAAAATTCTTTAGAAATGAGTTAAAAGCAATCGGACATGAATTTTCGGAAGATATGCTCCTTGTTTGTGAACGTTTTGAAGTGATTGATGTAAAAAAGGGGTTAAAGATCCATTCCTAAGTAATTTGGCGCGATAATCAAAAAGATAATCGCGCCTATTTCATGTTTGAGCCAAATAATGTAACAAGGCTTTTTGAGATAACGGTACGGTAGAGTTTAATAATGGGTTTTGATCTTGGGAAAGCTATTCCATTAAGAAAATAGTGGATGGTGATATTCGATGAGAAGATCTTTAATTCTAATACTAAGTAGTACACTATTGTTTTTAACAATAACTAAAGTCTATGCTCAAGATGAACTCACAAGAGAGGAACTTTTGGAAGAAGCATTAGTTGTAAGGTATCTTCCATACATTTTAGAAGTCACTGACACATTGTTTATGTGTGAACGAATTACTGATATAAGAAGACTTGAAGGAAATCGTCGCCATGAATTAAACATTGAAGTAGTAACGTTTGAAAAAGCTCACGAGCCTCCTTATGATTTGTTTCATATTACACTTACCGATATACCTGATGGGATAACTGTTACGAATGTTAAACATACAGGGAATTTATCACCAGAACAGCTTAAAAAGCATTGTTCTAGATAACTAACAGAGTGCAAAAGTTCAATAAGTGCGAGCTGCCTTCAACAGTATTTGAACTTCCGTTCTCAGGCGCGTATTCGATCAAACAATAGTTCTCATCATGGGAGCATTTTGGGGGATAATACATTTGAGGTGGTTCAAGTGATTAAAAAGGTATTAGGAAGCATAATTATTTTTCAATTAATTTCTACAATAACTATTGCTCAAACTAACCGACAAATAGAAATTTTTGATATAAGTAAAGGCATAGTTATTATGAATGTTCAATCAAATACTGATTCACAACTAGAAGTTAAAAAATTTTTTAAAGGAATAACAGGTGTATATGTTAAATACAACCCTATCCCTAATAAAGGATTTATGGTAAGAATCCCTATAGAACCTCCTGTTATGGTGAAAAACCAATGGTTCAATGATCTTGTAGATGAAGTAACCATCATATTTTCTGGTCATGAAAATCCTTATTTAATGGTTTTTGATGATGAAAACAGACCCCATTTCCTCACATTTGAAGGCGACGCAGCCCACTTCTTAAAGTTATTAAATTTAAAATTATGGAACTAAGAAGTAGAAATGAATGAACGATATTATTATTATGGTTATTCCATAAAAGGGCGCGAATATTAAACAACTATAGACTGCTATTTTAGCAGTCCATTTTTTTGTTTTTATTAGACCTGCAAAAGCTCCAGACGACGAAAATTAAACAGGGGGATGGGTATTGCATTCTTCCCCAAAAGCGTGTCCGAACAGAAGTAGAAAAAGGGGAATTTTTTGGCGCAAATTCCTCAAATAGATGATGATATTCTTTCTACCACATTCGTTTATACTAAATACGTACATCCTTTATTTGACCGATTTATACAAGCATGTGTCACTATCTATAAAAATTGAAAAGCAGCTTAGATATATGGGAGTATCAAAGCTGCTTTGTATTAAGGCTTTTTGGCAATGAAACGGATGCGCCAATAATCTGCAACCCAACCATTTTCTTTATAAAGTTGAGGACGTAAAATACGTTCACATTCACTATAAATTGCTTCTTTTTCATCATTTTTAAGAATTTTGAACATATTGTTACTGAACATTTCAAGCCAATTACGAATACCATCTTCTCCAACTAAAGGCGTTGGTCGTTCATAATGCTCGATTGTTATTACATTAAAACCAACATTGATAAGATGCTCTGTCATTTCCTCTTTTGTTGGAAATACCCATGGAAATAAAGTAGCATCATACAGAATTGATAGACGATCGGATGCTTCCTTTATGGCATCCACAATAGATTGGATATTATTAGCTCCACCTAATTCAGCCACGAAACGACCACCAGGAAGAAGGACATCATAACAATTTTGAGCAACCTTTTGCTGATTTTTCATCCAGTGAATGGCAGCATTTGAGAACACTGCATGAAATTGAGGGTCAAAAGAAAACTGCTCGCCATCTTGAACGCAAAAGTGGATATCAGGGTACTTTTCTTTAGCAGCTTCAATCATAGACTGCGCAGCATCAATGCCTGTAACGGTAGCACCACTTTTTGAAATATCATGAGCTAAATCTCCTGTACCGCAACCAACATCTAAAATATGTTCTCCCTTTTGTGGATTTAAGAAGGAAACAAGACTTTCACCAAAATTTGAAACAAACTTGTACTTGTTATCATAAAGTGTTGCATTCCAATTGGTCATTTATACCATCCCCGAATGTTGATACATTCAGATTATCATATCAGATGGAGATTAATCTAATAATTAATTTAACAACAGTTGATTCCCACTAGGAATCAACTCACGCTAAAAACGCAAGTCAAGTTATACCAGAAAAGGGCGCATTCCAGTAGCAAGGATTAGCGCTTTTTCATTTTTAGGCAGATAGTTGGATAAGAAGTTTAACAAATCATTTGAAATATTGATAAGTTAAACCTATCAATTCCTTTAAAATGGAAATATATTGATTAAGAGGTGACCAGAATGATCTCACATCGATTACTTACTCACGATACAATCATCGAAGTATTGTCCCACATTAATCCAGACCAAAATTTACTTTTTTATAGTTATTTAACTCAACGAAAAGAAAAAGCTCTATTTATTTGCCAATTCGTTGAAGAAAATCTTACTGCCATATTAGCTTATTTTAGCGAATTTTCCTTCCCCGCCTTTTCCTTCTTCCGACTTGAAGAAAAGAATATCTTTTTTTCAGATCTCGTTGCGTTTACAAGAGAAACTCTCAATCTTGATGAAAAAGCTGCTTGTGGCACGATTCTCAGTTCAAAGGATCTTGAACTTTTTCAATCCTTTGGGCTTATCACAGGAAGCCCTCAACGATTTTTAACAATGAAGCATCAGGATGAATCGAAACTCCTTGATTCACACATAACGGAAAAGGTTAGGGAAAATGAATTTTCCAAGGTAATAGATTTTCTACATAAGGGTGGAATGAGGTTTTTTACTAAGAGCGAGTTAGAATATTGTCCTTTTCTTGGAGTTAAGGAAGGGGAAGATTTTGTTTCTGTCGGTGGCTATCATTTTTATGACTCTAAGCTTGTGGAGCTGGGGAACATTGTTACCAGGTTAGATTGCAGAGGAAGGGGATTAGCTAAGCAGCTGACAAGTGAATTGACACACCTCGGTAAAAAACTTTCACCAGATGTCTACCTAGGTGTATTGGCAGATAATCTGCCCGCTGTCCGGGTGTATGAAGGCTTGGGGTATGGAATAACTGCGGACCTTTACATGGTCAATTTTACCTTGTCTAGTACTCTTTCTTATTGTAATTAATATTGTGACTATAGTGCAGATAGTTCAAGGTCAAGTAAGATTAAATTAATGACAAATTTCATATGTTTTGGAGGAAGTATGAAAGTACTCGGTTTAGTTTTTAGTGCAAGGAATGATGGGAATTCATTTAGGATGCTAGATTACTGTATGAAGAAATTTAAAGATAATTCATATGAGATAGAAATAATTAATATCCATGATTTAAATATTAATCCTTGCGGGAATTGTAATATAGAGTGTTGTAAAGGTTCAGTGTGTCCAATTCAAGATGACATCCCAAGATTATTAACAAAATGCTTTGAAGCGGATTTACTTCTATTCTCTCTTCCAACATACTGCGGACATCTTCCTTCAACGTACTTTATGCTTTCGGAAAGGTCACAAGCAATTATTAGCAAGGAATTTGACTATGAAAAAGAATATCTTAGGAAATTAAATTTTATATTTATAGGAAACATTACATCAGGTGCGGATATGTCAACTCACGAAGCATTATATACTTTTGCGGGGCTTAATTTTTTCCCAGAAACAGTCCTGTTTTCGTCTAGGGATTATGATATGAAACCAATAAATGGAGATTTAATAGAACATGCACTTATACAACAGAAGCTTAATGCTTATGTAGGAAGGTTGTTAAAAAAGGCAAATGATATATATAGGTGAAGAATTAGACACTTTAGTTGAAGGGCAAGTTGTTAAATAGGATATTATAATATGGATATATGGGGGGCACAATGTGATTAGAGAGATAAAACCAGATGATGCTGAAAGATTGGTAAATTTAATTAAAAAGATTGAGAGTAAGTCCCAATATATGCTTTTTGAATCAGGTGAAAGAAACATTAGTCCTGAACAACAATTAAAAAGAATAGAAGTTATGAAAAAAGAAGGTAATTCAACTATTTTTGTAGCTGAAGAAAATGGTGTATTAATCGGATATCTATTTGCTATGGGTGGCATTGCAAAAAGAAACAGACATTCAGTATATCTTGTTATTGGTATTTTAAGTGAATATAGAGGGCTTGGGGTAGGGACTAAACTATTTAAACACTTAGAAGTTTGGGCTAGGGAACACAGTGTACATCGATTAGAATTATCCGTAGTAACTCGTAATGAAGCTGGATTGCAGTTATATAAAAAAATGGGATTTGATATTGAAGGAACAAAAAGACATTCGCTTATTATTGATGGTGAATTTGTAGATGAGTACTATATGTCTAAATTGTTATAAAAATATCTTGCTAACAGATGTGGATTCTTTAATCGTGAAAGATCATTTTTTTATTTGTAATAAGGGATTCCATTAATAACTATATTCCATAATAGGGCGCATTTCCTGTAAAGGATCTGCACTCAATTTCTTTTAGGGCCAGATTGTGGAGTAACTCTAATATTGCGTAATAGGAAGATATTGCTACGAAAGGAAATAATGCTAGCACATTCCATAAGCAATATTAATTGGATTATTGTCCTAAATATAGTAGAATTTATATTAATTTAAAATTAGATAAGGACGATCAGCAGTGCTAAGAGATATCACTGATTGGGAACACATTGGTTATGGTGGTAAAAGCACCTTGGAGAAAGAGGAACTAAGGTCTCCAGAAGGCTTAAAATACTTAATAAAATACCCCAGACCATTTGAAGTAGGCATTTCGTGGGAAGATATCACCGAGTTGATTGCTGCTGAAATTGGAAAAATTCTTGGACTCGAAATGATGAAAGTTGAAATGGTGATTAGAAAAGGAAAAAGAGGTTGTCTACTTCGAAATTTTGTTGAGGAATACGATGCATTAATGGCTGAAGAAGGCGGCGCTTTATTAACCGAGTTGGTTGAAGAGTATAAAGAGGTACAAGAATCTGAATGGAAGAATTTAGAGCTCATTCATCAGGGATTTCAAATGATTCAGAAATTTCCGTATTGGGAATTTATGAAATCAGAATTTATAGATATGCAATTGTTTGATATTCTTATCGGCAATCAAGATAGGCACTCTTATAATTGGCAGTTATTATTTTTACCCTCCATTGGAGCGAAATTTTCTCCAATATACGATAACGGAGCCTCTTTAGGTTTTCGTTTTGATGAAGATCAGCTTAAGTTTAAAGCAGCGAGCGAGCAGGAAATGAACAAATACACTAAGAATACTAGGGTTAAAGCAGGTTTATTTGAAAATAAAAGTGTTAAAGCTAAAGACACAATAAACTATATTAGTGAGCATTTTCCTATAGAGTTTGAAGAAAGCGCTAAAAAGCTAGCTGAATTTGACATAATAAGGTATTCTAAATTTATTAATTCCTTAGATGTTTTAAGTAAAGCAAAGAAAGAATGGTTATTGAATATAATACCTTATCGTAGGAAGAAAATTTTAGAATGGATTGGAAAGGAGGAATAAATAAATGAGTAAAGTTCATACGCTACTTGTTGTATGGCAGAATAAAAAAAGCCGTTTATTTTACCATATAGGTACCCTTTCTTACTTCGACGGTCATTATGAATTTTCTTATTCGGATACAGGGCAACGAAAGTTAAAGGATGCTTTAGACAATGACTATATGTTGCATCCAGCGTTCCCGATTCCAGATAAGGTTTATCGTTCTAAGCACCTTTTCCCAGCGTTTGATCGTCGACTGCCCTCGATTGATCGTGCGGATTTTAAAGCGATTCTAGTTGATTTGGGATTAGATGAAAACTCTTCAAAAATGGACTTGCTTCAACAAACTCGAGGTCGTTTAGCTAGCGATACGTATTCTTTTGAGCAACCATTGCGACTTGAGGAAGATGGTAAATTACATTCCAGTTTTTTTGTTCACGGAATGCGTCATCGAAATTTACCAGAAGGATGGCATAGGAGGCTCACGATCAATAGTCCATTAAAATTAGTTCAAGAACCTACTAATCCGGCAGATCCCAATGCAGTGGGTATATTTACTCTGGGAGGAATTCTTCACTTAGGGTATGTTCCTGCTTTCTACAGTAAAGCTATCTTTTCTTTACTAGAAAGGGAAGCAGAACCGTTAGTTCGAGTTTCCTATATAAACGAAAAATCCACACCACATTGGTGGTTAAAAGTGGACTTTGAATGCGAAATACCTTCATTACAGGGGACTACAGCGGATGAATTGGTTCCAGTAATGCAATAATAATTCATTAATCTAATAAAAATTTCTTGGTAAATGATAAAATCCCGGCTGATTAACAGTCGGGATTTTTTGCATCAATACAGGGTGACTGTGCAACTGTATAGTACTTATCTTCAGCAATCGGGCGCTATCCTCTAGTAAGGATTAGCGCTATTTTTATTTTTTGCCAGTTTGTGGAGCATTAATCCTGCCCCCTTAAAAAAGAAAATTAAATTTTAAAGAAATGGCTGAATTAATAAAATTTTAAAAATAATTCCATTTTATGCAAATGCGATGTAATATATATATTGAATAAGTAATATATATATTACATTGCTGTAGGGAGGGTGATCGAACAGGTGAAAAATAATGTAAAAATTGCCCGTATACAAATGAACTTAACACAACAAGAGTTAGCCGGGAAAACTGGTGTTACTCGTCAAACCATCAGTTTAATTGAAAAAGGAAAATACAATCCAACATTAAATTTATGCCTGGAAATTTGTTATGTACTTAAACAATCATTAGATGAATTATTTTGGGTTGATAAGGAGGAGAAATAGTGAATTTTAAGGACGAGCGTTTAGCTATTCAAAATCTAAGAAATATTCGTATCGCATTTGTTTTCCAAACTTTGTGTATTGTTGGAATTCTAATATACGATGGAATATGCAATGGAATCATGCAAGTAACAAATAATCCATTATGGACAGTCTTTATAGGGACTTTTGTGGTATTTTCATATTTGAATATGCGAATTACGATAGATGTTTATCAATCTTATCATAATAAAAAACCAGGTTCTTTTTATAAATATTTTTTCCTTTCGTTATTAATAGGTGGAATATTTGGTGGGGTTACTTTCCTTGCTCCGGAAGGAACGACTAAAGATGCTCTAATTTTAGGGGGAGTATTGTTTTTCTGCTTCTTATTGACATTTACTGTTGCCTATTTCCTTAGAAAAAAACAATATGAGGATAATCTTGATGAGGAGTAATCCGTTTTGACATAATACATCAACTAGAGCAAAGCTTAGAAAGATTTTTTATGTAATGTGGGTTTAACGAAGATTTCTGCTTTTAAAGATTTGCAACAAAAAATAACTAATAATGGAAAATGTAGTAATAATATTAAATTGCGATATGCAAATATTCAGCAATCGGGCGCGATTATCAAAAAGATGATCGCGCCTATTTCATGTTTGGGCCAGATTGTTTAGGATGTAGTTTAGTATTAAGAGTGTGAACTTATCATAAGTAAATGAGGTTTTTTGTGAATCTTAATAGGAAAGATATTGTGGCGAATTAGGATTTCCTGGTTCGGAAACCTTTTTAATGTGGTACTAAAAGCTTCAAAAAGCCGATCAAAATATGCATCTGATAATGGGAACTTAATTGTAAAAAAGGAGTTATAAAAAGTCATTAAGGACTAGGTATCACTCCCTTTTTAGTTAAAGATAAGAAGTTACATGTCGATAAATCTTAGTCAAGAATCATTTTGGAGAAAACAGGAACAAATCATTCTTATATTTAATTTAAATCCATTTTGCAATACTAGAATCTAAAAAGTCTAATTCTTTTTGGAAGGATTCATCAAATCGATTGACGATAAATTCTTGTTCTATTTTTGCAATAAAGGATAAATCAGAAATAATTCGGCCTATGGTAACAAGAATTCCACCAAGGTCTAATTTTTTTAAGTCTTTTGATAGTGCCACATAAATCACATTACTGGTAGAAGCTATTATATTTGCGATTAATAAAATTTTTCGCGTTCGGACTTCATATAATTCTCGACTCCCGTGTTTCTTAGGGTTATAGAATAATGAATGAATTAAGCCAACGATAGAATTGATGAAAACCGATAATGTTGCTCCCCTTGTTACACTATAAGTATCGATGTTAAATTGTTGCACAAGTTTTTGCGCTAAATCATTATCTAATGAACTTACGAATGGTAAGGGTAAACCTTGTTTGGTAAAATAGTCGGTTCCAAAATGTATGGCTTGTTTCACTACGGCAGCTGGTAAATTAAGTTTATCTTCTTGTGCTTTTAAGACTGCATCATTAAATGCACCAACTGTCCCAAACTCATAAAAATCACCAATTTTACGGTTAACAACCTGATAGGTTGTAATGAAGTTTGTTTTTGTTAAGGTTGAGGTTAAAATATTTATAGGTCCAAATATCCATCCTAATACAGGGTCATGCCCTAATGTCCGATATCGGTGTGTGTACCCACTAAGACCTGTACTATCACTATCAGCATTTACTTTTACAACTGCATCATATGGTACTGGTCCAAACAAGATATCGTGCCACGTATTTGGAGTAACCTTTTTAAGCGGTTTTTTTAACGCATTATCAGCTTCTGTTGCCTTTAACCGGAATTTTTCGTTTGAGAAAATAAATTGTCTGGCTACCTGTAAAGCAACTGTTAATAATAAAAAAGCAATGTCACCTTTTGTTAATTTCGTTTTCTCACTGAAGGCTTTCTTAATCGCCAGATATTCCGCATCTGCTTCGGCAACTTCTTGTGCTGTAAGTAAGTCTTCAATGGCTGTATTCTCAAAACCGGCAGCGTGAGCTTCCTCCACGATTGTTTCGAAGGATTTATATTCACTAACATTTGGTTTAATATGTAATTTAAACGGAGTTTCATATACTTTTTGTTGCTGTGGAAGATCAACTTTTACTTGGAGCTGTTCCAGCAATTTTAGTGAACTTTTTATAGCTTCATCAGCTTCGTTTATGTTTGTATCAATCTCTTCTCGTTGTTGTAATTTCTCTTTGAACTGCTTTGCTTTTTCTATCCCAAGTTTTGTTAGATGTTCATTATATTTTAAAGCGTTTAGTAGTTTTTGAGATTCCTGATCCATTTATAATTCACCTAGTCATGATAATTGTGCAGACATTTTTGAAATAACATCTTGTAGTGCTGTATTAATGGCTGCCAACTCTTCAATTTTCTTCGCTTGTTCTTTAACTATTTGTTTATAATAATTCACTTCTTTTTCTGCCTCTATTTGTAAAGACTGTAACAAGTTCTGGTATTGTCGAATCAATTTATTTTGCATCTCCACTGCTTTTTTCAATCTAATTTGCAGACGTTCACGCAGTTCTCTCTCTTTTTTATTTTTGAAAAGTAAATAACCGACACCGGTAATTAATGCCAGTGGAAGAGCAATTGGAGCTAATGCCACACCCCCCACTAAACCTGTAGCACCTATCGCTCCACTTGCAATTCCTGTACCAATTGCAGAAGTCCCAGCTAAACCAGCAATTGCTGCTCCACTCCCAGCGACTGCCGTCAGGGATGCAGCAATAATTTTAGGTGCACTGCTAGGGTCATTTATAACGATACCTTTTGTCATAATTGCTTTTTCAGCAATGGCTAACACTTCATCTACTTCTCTTAAGTCATTATTATTTTTATAGTATTTTGTACCCATATTTATCCACTCCCTCATTAAGCATATCCGACTTTTTACTTTTTTGGAATAATTAATAAAACAATTATAAATTAATTGTGAGTGACTCTCCCTGCAAAAAATAATCAAGTAATTTATTAATAGCAAAAACTGCACCTACAATTATCAGATAGTAACAAAAATTGAGGTCCAGTTCATTACCGTTTATTCTGATGTATTAAAAGTCTGATCTTGTTACATTAAAGCGCCCGATTATTTTATAATTTTGCCTTTCCCCTAAAAAGAATTTACTCTTATGAAAAAAACTCATTTAGATGCGTTACGGTGACCGTATTATAGTTAAAATATAGCAATCAAATTATGGTAATATCCTGATCTTCCACACAGAGGGCCATTTAATAGAATAAAACATTCAAAAAATACTGGATATTTATGTTAATATTAGTATGAAGATTATGGAAAAACATACTTAAACCAACAGGCAGGATAGTAAATAAAAACAAAAGAGGGTATTTTTATGGTATCAGTTACTAAGAGAATTCCTACAGTTAAACAACCGAGAGGAGGCTATATAAAACCAAAAGATTTTGTTGTTACAGATTTATTAGATTCTGTTATTTTAAACGAAAATGAAAATATTCAAAGTAGTTTGGTAGGAATAGCAGTAGATTATTTAACAAGATTTTTAAATGGAGAACCAATTAAAAAAGCATTTGGAATTTCAATGAGGGGAGCAATTAATGCTAAAGAGACTAAATTAGCGAATGATCTATTACTCAAAATACAGGGGTTAGATGATATTTCAATTGAAAGTGCATGTAAAATGGTGGGGTTTGATGTAGCTTTCCGAGTAGGAGTAGCGTGGTATAAGCCAGTAGAATTTATTAAACCTGATAAAGAAACTATTTCGAATATAAGAATTATGGTGAATAGAGGATTGAATTTTTTCAAACTCTATGGACCTATTGTAAAGAATGGTTTTAATTTTGAAGGGGGCTATACATCAACTATAAATACTGGTGATGGCGATTTTTTAACAGAAAATACATTATGGGATTTTAAAGTTTTAAAATCAGCGCCAACTAACAAGCATACACTACAGTTACTCGTATACTATTTAATGGGGATACATTCAATTCATTCCGAATTCAAACAAATTGAGAATTTAGGAATATTTAATCCTCGTTTAAATAAAGTCTATTTGTTACCTATAAACACAATATCCAATGATGTTATCAATGAAGTTAATACTGATGTTATAGGATATTGAATTTAATAAAAATTCTTTCGTGGGATTAGCTTTTTTATTGAACTATCGGGCGCATTTCCATAGCATGGATCTGCGTTTTTTGTATGTAAGGGCGCATTTCCATAGGATGGATTTGCGTTTTTTTGTATGTAAGGGCGCTTTAATTTAATGTACATACTTTTCAGTAAACTGCAAAGAACTTATTGAACTCTCAAACTCTCCAGGTGTGATCTGAAAGGTTCAACCCCTGTTTATTCAACAGGGGTTGTGTTATTATTCCTTCTATTTTCTAAGTAGATTTGAATATTAATAATAGCAGTTAGAATGATACCCATCCATAACATATATTCAGGAAATGTCATCCCAACTTCGATACTAGAAGCCCAAAGGTTGTTAATAATCATAGGGCTATACAAAATTATTACTCCAAGGATAAATAACCAAGTGAAACTTGCGTTAATGAATTTTTTAGGTATTCCAATAAGAGAGAACAGGGATCCAAGTATAGCTAATACAACACGACCACCATCTAATACTGGAATAGGAATCATATTTAAACAAGCTAATATTATACTCAATAAGGCAAAACCCAACCAAAATTCTTGAGAAATATTTGCCATTGAGATATATAATCCGATACTATTTTCTAAATCATGCTCAGGGGTGATAATATCTGAAAATTTGAGACTGGCAATGACTGAGTAAAACTTCGGAATTAGATAAACAAACTTACTATATACAATAACAAAGGAATCATAGACAGATTGACCTTGTTGAATAAAGAAGACTGTTAGACCAATAAAAAAACAGACAATATTAATAAATATTCCAGCCAAATAAAACACACAGCTTTTAAAAAGAGAAAGGTTTTGTTCATTCGATGAATCAGGTTTAACATACCCCATTATTGGGATAGCATTAAACTGAAAATTCGTATCTGAAAATTTAAATCTTAATAACGTAGGACCGACTCCAACAGAAAAGGTAGAAACTGAAACATTAAATAATCGCGCAGCAAGGTAGTGCCCCATTTCATGGAGAGTGACGACTAAAAAAAGCGTGAATATTAGTTTTAAAATAAGCATGAATTCCACGAATGATATGGGTGGAGAGTTAATGAGGTAACTTGCTAAAGCTCCTAAAACCATCCCATAAAGAGCAAGTATTATTAATTTTTCTACGTCATTGTCTTTGTTACTTTTTCCTATTACTATTTTTGTCATTAATATTCCAGAATAAATTGTTATCCCGATTGAAGCTAGTGAAACCACAGCAACCATCATAAAGTACATTTAATCACCTCCAATTTAACAATATTAAATATATGTCCAAGCTAAGGTGCTTATGAACTATTAGGAAAAATTTGTTAGTATAAGCGTTATTTAGGGCATCCTTATAAGGTATAAGTTTTATAGTTAGGTGGCGGTTATTAAATGGGAAGAAAAAGAGGCTATAGGATAAAAAGGGGATTTAGAATTGAAGGAATATTAATTTTCGTAGCTGCTCTTTCGGTAATTTTGGTTGGATTAATAGTATCGTTAAATCAGGCAATTATGAGGTTTCTATCCTTTTTTGGTGGATTAAATACCGTGGAGTGGGGGTATACAATTCTTTTTTGCGCTTTTTTATTTTTCTTATATCACTTATCAAGGGTAAGAGAAAAGCAAGAGTTAGAACGGGAAAAAGTTCATGTCGAAAAAATGGAAGAACTTAATCGATTGAAGCAAATTGAAAAAATAAAAGCGCAAAATCAGCTGGATGAAATAAAAAAGATGGATCCTTTTGAATTTGAAAAATTTGTAAAAGAGTTATACGGATTGATGGGATATAAAGCAATTCTCACTTCTAAAACCGGTGATGGGGAAAGGACATCATATTGAAAAAAGGATCTGACACACTACTTGTTGAATGTAAGAGATACAATTCACAAAAAGTTACTCGCCCTGAAATTCAAAAATTCCATAGTGCAATCATTGATATGAAAGCGAAAAAAGGTTTCTTTGTCACCACTGGTGAATTCACCAAAACCGCTATTGAATATTCAAATGATAAACATATTGAATTAATAAATGGTAATAGTTTATTGAGTCTTTTACAAATGGCAATCTCAAATAGTTTTACTGGTGTTAGCAATGATGATCGAAATTTTAATACCAAGACTGAAGAAGGTTTACTATAAATTATGAAGTATTAAACAATCATTATGTATGAGAAAAGAAAGAGAGCAAAAATTACATTTTACTCTCTTGGTTTCTTAATAACCCCTCGCATTAATTTTCCGAATTTTTCAGAAGCTTCTCTTTTCATTACATTTGTCACATGAAGATATATTTTTCTTGTTGTTTTTTCATCACTATGGCCTAATCGTTCCATAATCTCTTCAATATCCACTTCAGCTTCGGCAAGTAGGGAAGTATGTGTGTGACGAAGAGAGTGTGGATTATATTTTTTTGACTGAAATTCTAAAAATTTTAATAGCCTGGTCATTCTAGTTCTAACAAGTTTTGTTAGAATTGGATAGCCGGGATGACGGTTAAAGTTTGCGAAAATATAACCTTTGTCATGATATGATTTGCTAAATTGTTTAATTAATTTCTCTTGTTGTAATTTGTGTTTTCGAAGTACTTCAATCACAGATTCATCTACAACAATTTTACGTTTTGATGAAATTGTTTTAGGAGTAACTAACATATAGTTTTTCGTGTTGTTTTTTTCGTTGTTGTACGTTTTAGTAATACTAATTGTGCGTCGATCAAAATCAATATCTTTCCACTTCAGTACCACCAACTCACCTACACGCATCCCTGTATAAGCTAACGTAATAAAGATAGGTTCATCCATATAAAGCCCTTTTTCATAGACGATTTCTAGGAATTGTGCGAGTTCCTCTTTTTCAAAGTATTTTGGAAGTTCCTCTTCAACTGTTTCTTCATCTTCTTCGGATTCTATAATAACTTTTTTATCTCGTGGAATATATGCGAATTCGATTGGATTAAATTTTAGCATTCTTTTACTTAGGGCCATTTTGAAAATCATCTTACATGTCACATGGATACCTTCCAAGGTACTTTGAGAGAGTCCTTGTTCCTTTAAATCATCTAAAACTGCTTGATACAATTCATCAGAGATCATTTTCAGTTTGAGAGGAGAAAAGTAAGGCAAAAGCTTATTAATACTATATTGTCTAAGACGAATTGTGCTAGGTTTGCACCCAGTTCTTTCACTGTATGTTAAGAGCCATTTTTGAGCAAAATCCTTAAATAAAATATTCGATTCTTTAATATAAGAACCTTGGTTTATTTCGTTAAGTAGAGATGCAGCAGCTAGCTCAGCTTCTTCTCTAGTTTTAAAACCTGCCCCTGTTGCCTGTTTCCTTCTTCCGTTTTTAGGATTACGCCCGACATCAATCACGAAACTCCAAGTCTTTCCACAGGTACAGTTATCAATAGGACAAGTGCAACCTCTCTTCTTATAATGACCTTTCATGTTAAAACCCTCCAAAATTGTTTACTTTTATCTATAGATCTCAAGATTTGCGTTATTAGTTAATCATGTGTTGGTTCTTCTTCTTTGACTCTATAACCCATTGTTTCAAGTCATTTTTTTCCACTCTTTTGGATGTTCCAATTTGCAAAACAGGAATTCCACCATGATTCACATGAAGTTGAAATAGCTCATAAACCCTTCTTCTCGAGATTCCTAGGAACTCGGAAATCTGTTGTGCTGTCAAAAAGTCAGGGAGTGATTCCCAAGTAGTGTGTTTTTTTGAATTTTTCATAATCGTTACCTCCAGTTAAATTAAAAAAGAAAAACCCCACAGATATGGAAAGAAGACAGACTGCATCCATAGAATAAAGATTATAAGTTTTTTACAAATAATCTTTTAGTCTTGGATTGGCAGGTCCTTCCTGTCCAATCTGTGGGGTTTACCCAACTATGATTGTATTTTTTATTAAATTTTGATTATGTTACAAAATATATATTGATTTATGTTGAATTGTCAAGCACAAATACACGATCGTAAAAAACTAGAAAAGATAAGAATTTTAGTTAACCTCATTTTTTAACAACAAGTCTAACGTATTAGTTCCTTTCGTGTTTGACAAAAAAATATGTGTTGTTGTATTGTTAAGTTATTAGCAATTAATTACTTAAGTTTGAAAAATTAAATCGCTTAAAAATCGAATAAATCTATTTTTTCTTTTTAATAGATCTAGAGCAGAAGCACTGTCTCTATATCTGTAGAAATACACATTACGTGTGTCTTCTATAGATATAAGGGCGGTGCTTTTTTTGTTCTATACAAGCAGAAAAAATGATTTTCGTTTTTAATTGAAAAAAATCAAGAAAGGGGATTTCTTATGCAAAATCAAGATTCTATTCAGTTATCCTTATTTGATTCTCATTCCGAAGAATTTGATCAAATGAACAGCATAGATGAACTGTTTTCACAAAAAGATTTGATTTGTTCTGAAAAAGTTAATGGCTCTTCTCAAAATGAAATTCTTGAATTGAATGGTTTTGATAAAGAAGAGGTGCAATCAAGCCAAGAAGAAATAGAGACAATTACTGAATTTGATGGAATTAGCAGTGTTGAAGAGCTGTTTAGTAGGTATATTTTTGGAACTGGAATAGAGAACAAAAGTGCATGGTCCAGGAAGTTATCTGAATAAAAGTTCGCAGGAACTGGGTATAAAATCAAATATGCTAGCTCATAATGGAGATAAATTTACAAAGGAAGAGTTGATCTCCATTATGGAAAGCTTATTTAAAACCTCTCATCAAGAGAACGTGATTCCTTTAGGAGAGGAAGGGTTAAAGCAGTGGTTCATTGACAATATGATCAGTAAACTAGAGGCCAAACCGATTCAACAGTTTTTAGTAAAGCGGACGAAACCGCTCAATTATAAATTAGTGTTCCTGCTCATTTTACGATTTACCGAATTCGAGTCATTAGTCAGTAAGGCAACACGAAAAAAACCATTCGATCTTGTACGAGAAGACTTTTTAAATCAGGAATTATATGAGGAGGTAATCACGAGCCAGTTTTATTACCAAAACTTTGCTTTGTTTTACAAACAAATGAATCCCTTTATAGAATCGTCTTTAACGTATACACCCAAAGAACGAAAAGAGGTGGTACTACCACCTGAACGTACAATCCTTTCTTACTTATAAAAAGCGGCAGGGAACGAAACCAGACCTGGTTAGATAAGTTTCGATATGAACTGCATCGTTATTTACGATGGTCCTGCAATGTTTTAAATGACTTTAGTTCTTATCCAATCGACAAAGTTCCCTTTACCTTGTTTACACAAGAACATTTAAAGACATATAAAAACTATCTCATCAAGGGGGTCCAAAGCGGCCGGTTGCAGAAAATGGTTCTATGAAACATTTTAAAAATATCAAAACCTTCTTTAGAACCCTCTATCATATGAGGTTTATTAAAAACGATATTACAAGAGGCATACGGAATATCGAGGGGGATGATTATCAATCTCGTTATATGCCAACGGATACGGAAATAGAAAAATTCTTTACCGCGATCGAACAATATTCCGACACGCCACTACTAGATAAACTCGCATTCGGGTTTATGCTCTATCTTGGATTTCGCTCATGTGAACTGGCAAAATTACAATGGGAAAACATCAATTGGAGCCTTAAGGACGTAAAGTTTACAGCAAAGGGAGGAAAGGGACACTCCTTACCGCTTCCTTCACCGCTTATGGATCTCTTGCAAGAAGTGGAAAAACAAGGAAATGGGTTAGTGTTTGGAATGAAGAATCAACAACTAAGAGCCATATTGTCTTTAAAGTACCGAATATTCACCTTGATTGCAGACTGGAAAGAGGCGAGTGGTCCCCACCAGTTGCGCCACGTTTATATCACGCGTTTAACTGAGAAAGACGTAACGCCTAAAGTGCTTAAACGTTTGGCTCGACACGACAACCTAGCCACGACTTCCCTCTATATCCATCGAATGGAAGGGGAAGTTGGAGATAAAGTAAAGCAGATTTCGTTTCCGTGGGAGGTGAATTAATGTGGCACTAGAAAAAGAGGACCATCCTCAATTCACCATCCAGGATGAAGTTCAAACGCTTTTGAAAAAATACGGGCAGGTTCTGGTGGAAAAAGAACTTGGCTCCATAGGGCTTCTTTTAACGGAAAAAAAGAACCCTAAAAATAAAGAGATAACATTGTTGGAGGCAGCACAGCACTTTTTAGAGGATGAATTTTCAACCTACCAAAGTGTTTCCCCTTCCTCACAGTCATCCTATAAAAGTGAAACGAGAAGTTTTTGTAAGTATTTTAGGGTAAATATCGATGAGGATATATCAACGGATGTCTTGTTAAAAGAGGTATTAACCTCTGAAAAGTTAGAGGATTATATACAACAGCCAGATATAGCGGAGTCAACTCGAAGAAAAAAGGCGGCTTTTTTAAGGACCTTTATTGATTCAGTAGCAAGGGATCTCCTAAGCGAGAAAAAAATCAATCAATTAAATAAAAGGGCACTTCACCTGGATGACCCAGACCCACAGCCCCCACGAGCCTTTACGGCAGAACAAATTGATTATTTACTTAATTTGTCCCGCTTAACACGGTGTGCCCTTCGAAACTATACGATTCTTTGGACGCTCGTGGGAACAGGGATTCGAGTGGATGAGTTACATTTTCAAATTGGTGATGTGAATCTTGAAAAAGGTTGGATAAAAGTCAAAGCGAAAGGACGGAAAGAACGAGCAAAAGTGAAACGGTTCATGACAAAAGGGGCCATCAAGGTAATGAAATACTATATCAATTTTACTTACCCACACTTAAAGAATGTGTTATGTGAGACGGACTACAATCGCCGTTACGTTTTTTCGGATGACAATGGAAAAAACGCCCTGTCCAATCGGGCCATTCAAAAAATGGTAAGGGGGTTGATTGATACGGCTATTGAGGACAAAGTGATTCAAGATAAAGTATGGGACAGTGATCGTGGAGAAGAGGTGAAAGTAAACTATTCGACCCATTCGTTCCGTCACTCGTTTGCGATCTATGCCCTAGAAAGCGGGATGAATATTTATATTGTTAAGGAACTATTGGGACACAAATCTATTGGATCTACAGAAGTTTATTTAAATTTATTTGATGAGCAGTACCAAAAAGCAATAGATAAACATCCATTTGCACAGCTTGAAACTGATCAATTAAAACACTTGGGAGTTGATGTCTAGTGGAAGGAATTCTCTTTTCGTCTATTTACTTTCAGAAGTGGACGGAACTAAATACCTTAAAGCCCAAATCGGTTCAAATGTATATTAGCCTTTTGAAAGTTTTTGACGACTATTTAGGATTAGTGGGATGGGAGGGGGAGCTTGACTTGGACAAGTTTTATTACAGCAAGATTCATGATAAGTATGCCCCGATTGACCTCGATTTTATGGATGGATTTATTGAGTATCTTCACGATAATAAAACCAAATCACAAGCGAAACTTGGTTTTACCGTCGTAAAAAGCTTTATGGACTTATTGGTGGATTATGACTTGATGGAATATAATCCACTGAGACATTTTAAAAATCCATTCTACTACGAATCGTTTCGAAACAGAGCGTTAAGTGATGAAGAGTGTTTAAAACTGCTAAAGGCAGCTTACGATTTGGATCCATTTTTTCAACAATACTATTTGATCCTTTTGTTGCAAACCACTTGTGGATTAAGAGCAAAGGAATTATGTATGCTTACTGTTTCGCAAGTAGATTTCGAACACAAAGTCATTGTCATTGATAATGGGCGTAAAACCAAAATTGGTACGGTTCGAATGACAGATGCCCTCCAAAAGAAGCTTAGGGAGTATATGAATCATCCCTATTTTAAAGCTTGGACAAAGGAAAAAGATAAGGAGTTGTTTTTTATGAAAAACAAGCCTTTTACTCCGGCGGATCTTAATAAATTGTTGGATAAACTTAGAAAGAAGGCAAAAATAACACGAAAAGTAACCAACCATGATCTAAGAGCAACAATGGCCTATCTATTGTATAAAGAGGGAAACGATTATAAGTCGATTCAAAGACAACTTCGACATAAGAAATTAAAAACAACGCTCGGTTACTTACCCATTCATGTTGAATTAAATGGGTATCTGGATTAGTTAAATCATCGCCGAGGGTTAATGGTACTATAATGGATATAAAAACTTTTATCGCTTGTAATTGAAATGGTAGTAAAACCTTTAATATAATTAAAATAATTCAATATGTAGCCTTATGTAAATGCATTGCGGCTGGAAGAACCAGGGCGATGGATTAGTGATTTCACTATCCGTCTGCCCTTTTTTATTTGCTAAATTGCGCTTGCATAAGATTTGAAAGGAGTGATTCATGTAAAATAAATAAATTTTTAAGGAGTTAGAATTAATCACAAGTTTACAAGTTAAACGGTACTAGACCTAAAAGATAGGTAATACAAAAAAACAAGCAAGTATGGGTAATGACTGGTAGCTCACCTACATACTTGAATTCGGAGGTTAGGGTAATGACTAAAAAAGTAATAATCAAAACTGGAAAGCAAGAAAGATATGCAGTGATCTTTGATGAGAGAAAAGACCCTCGAACTGGTAGGCTCCAAATTAAGCAAAAAATGTTTAACTCTCGTCAAGAAGCTGATGTATTTCTTGAAGAACTAGGAAGTGTTAAAGAAGATGTACGAAATCAAATGACAATGGATCAAAAGGATGAGGAAGAATCTACTCAAATTTCTTTCAAGCAATTTGCCAAAGAGTGGTTTTATAATGAGCATTCTCAAGTGGTTACAGCACAGACTTTTAAAGTAAGACAAGTATTATTAGATAGGCATATTGCTCCGTACTTTGGAGATATGCACCTTCATGAAATCACTGAGAAAGAAATAATTGGACTATATACTGAGAAAATGCGGGAAGGTTATTCAGAAGGCACAATCAAGGGTATTCAGAACTTTTTAACCACCTTGTTTCGTTCAGCTGTTAAAAAAGGGTATCTTGATAAACACCCTATGAGTTCTATGAAGAAAATAAAGGCTCCGTATCGTAATCCAATTATTTTAAGTGATTCAGAGATAAAAGGGTTGCTAGAAATAGCAAACGAAGAAGGTGAAGGAAAGATGTATGAATTTGCACTATCTACTGGACTAAGACTACCAGAAATATTGGCACTTACTTGGAGAGATATTGATTTTGAACAACAAACGACAAATGTTGATAAAATTGTTGATTCCGGTGGTTATGGCAACCACAACATTGTCAAAATGAGAAGTGGGTATCGAAAGGTAAATATGGCGGAGTATTTATTACCTTTGCTGCAAAAACACAAAGATGAACAAAAGTTGAGGAAGGAGGAACTTGGTGATAGATATCACAGTGAACTTGACCTTGTTTTTCCAAATAAAGATGGTGGAATCCAAAAGCCATCAACCGTTCGTGCTAGATTTAATCGGTTAGTTGGTAAAGCGAATATTCGTAGAATTTCCTTTCATGATTTAAGGAAAACACATGCTGCCTTGCTTATTAAAGCCGGTGTTTCACCTGTTGTAGTAATGTATCAATTGGGTTATAAGAGTATTGAAACGATTATTAACTTTTTAGGACCTCAATATCTGGACCCTAAAATCATAATTCATCCCTTTGGAAATAATGAGAAAGATAACGATTAGGCTGTGATCAAGATTATTGGTGTTTAATCCTTAACAATAGGAGACGCAATGCGTCTCCTTATTTGCAATCGTTAGATTTATTCTTTGTAGTAGTATTCCGGTTGCTGAATTTGAGGTATAAAATAATCGGCTATTAACTGATAAGTTGTCAAGGGAAGCTACGTAGATTTAATATTGACCTGTCCTGATAAAAAAATAATGCTAAAAGGGTAATCAAAAAGAAATTGTAGGCGTTGTTTTGATTAATAGGAAAATGGAAATAGGTTGTTAATAATATCATTTCATTAAGGTTGTAAATATCTATATAATTGAATTAAGAGTTATTGTTTTTAAGGAGGAATATTAATTGATTACAGGTGAAATTAAAAATAAAGTAGATAAAATATGGGAAACGTTTTGGACAGGCGGAATTACGAACCCATTAACAGTGATAGAACAATTTACATATCTATTATTTATAAAAGGACTAGATGAAACAGAAACAACAAAGGAGCAGGAAGCTGAGTTTCTTGGAATGGAACATCAAGGCTTATTTCCAAAAGATAAGCAGCATTTACGCTGGAGTCGTTTTAAACAACTTGGTTCTGCTGAGGAAATGTATGAAGTTGTATCCAAAGAAGTATTTCCATTTATTAAGAATTTACATGGCAAAGAGGATTCAGCATACTCCAAATATATGAATGATGCAATGTTCATGATTCCTACTGCCAATATGCTTTCTAAGATTGTTGATGGTATTGATAACATCCCGATGAAAGATAGAGATACAAAAGGTGACTTATATGAGTACCTGCTATCAAAAGTAGCAACATCAGGTACAAATGGACAGTTCCGTACTCCACGCCATATTATCGATTTGATGGTGGAACTAATGAAACCAACCCCGGAAGATGTTATTATTGATCCGGCAATGGGATCAGCAGGTTTCCTTGTATCTGCTGCTGAGTATTTACGTAAAAACCATAGTGATTTGTTCTTAGTGCAAGGCTTAAAGGAACATTTTAACAATACGATGTTTTATGGAAATGACATGGACAGAACGATGTTACGTATTGGTGCAATGAACATGATGCTTCATGGGATTGACAATCCAAATATCGATTACCGTGATTCCCTTGCAGAAGTGAATAAAGATAAAGATCAATACACACTTGTCCTTGCGAATCCTCCATTTAAAGGTTCACTTGATGAAGAAGGGGTTTCAAACGAGTTATTAAAATTAACAAAAACAAAGAAAACAGAATTACTTTTCCTAGCACTCTTCATTCGTATTTTAAAAGCTGGTGGACGTGCAGCTGTGATTGTTCCAGATGGTGTTTTATTTGGAAGCTCAAAAGCACATAAACAAATCCGAAAAGAGATAATTGAAACTCACAAACTAGAAGCGATTATTTCCATGCCAAGCGGTGTATTTAAACCTTATGCTGGAGTATCTGCAGCAATCATGATTTTCACAAAAACAGGAGCTGGTGGTACAGATAATGTATGGTTCTACGATATGAAAGCAGAGGGCTATTCTCTTGATGATAAACGCAGTCCCATTGAACAAAATGATATTCCTGATATCATTGCCAGGTTCAATGATTTACAAGCTGAAAAAGAAAGAAAACGTACCGAACAATCCTTCTTTGTAACAGTTAATGAGTTACGTGAAAATGACTATGACTTGTCGATTAATAAGTATAAAGAAACCGAATATAAAGAAGTGGAATATGAAAGTGCAAGTGTACTACTTTCAAATATACAAAATTTAGAGGAAGAAATAATCCGTGGGATTAAGGAGCTAAAGGGGTTGATTGGATGAATACAGCCAAACCCTCATTTAAGAAATTGAAAGAGGTTACAGAAAGTATTCAATATGGTTATACTACTTCTGCTAGTCATGATAGTTCAGAACCATATAGATTATTAAGGATTACAGATATTCAAGATAATTTAGTAAATTGGGGAAAGGTTCCTTATGCAGAAGGGGTAAGTAGCAAGGAAGAAGTTGGGAAATTCTTCTTAAAAAATAATGATATTGTATTTGCTAGAACTGGGGCGACAACAGGGAAAAGTTACCTTATAGAGGATGTTCCATTCCCTGCAATATTTGCCTCATACTTAATCAGAGTAAGACCTATTCAGAATTTAGTAACCTCAAGTTATTTATATTTCTATTTTCAAACACCTATGTATTGGGCGCAAGTAGAGAAAAGTAAAAAAGGTGCTGCACAGGCTGGAGTTAATGCTACGATTCTTGGGGAGCTTAGAGTGCCTATATTACCAATTAATGAACAAAATAATATAGTATTAGTTTTATCTAAGGTCCAAAAACTTATCGAAAAAAGAAAAGCTCAAATTGGAACACTAGACCAATTAACGCAAAGTGTGTTTTTTGAGATGTTTGGAGATGTAGTTAAAAATCCTAAAAAATGGGATGTTGTTAAATTGAACGACCTTTATGAAATAATAGACGGTGATCGAGGTAAAAATTATCCAAAACAAAGTGATTTTTTTGAGGAGGGGTATTGTTTATTTTTAAATACAGGTAATGTGACTAAAAAGGGATTCTCGTTTAATAAAAAGGCGTTTATATCAAAAGACAAAGATGAAGCTCTTAGAAAAGGTAAACTCCAAAGAAATGATTTAGTTATTACTACAAGGGGAACGGTAGGTAACGTAGCATTCTACGATGAAAACATACCATACAATAACGTTCGAATTAATTCGGGTATGGTTATTTTAAGAGGAAAGAGGAAAATAAATCCAATATATTTTACTCATTATTTTCGAAATCCGTTAGTATATAAACCATTGATTTCTGGTACGGCTCAGCCCCAGATGCCAATTAGTAATTTTAAAAATGCTAAAGTTTATTTGCCGCCATTTGAAATACAAAACCAATTTGCTGAAATAGTAATACAAATAGAAAGTGAAAAACAAAAAATGGAAATAAGTCTAAAATTATTAGAAGAAACTTTTAATACACTCATGCAACGTTCCTTCAAAGGAGAATTATTCACCCAAGAAAAACTTCCGAATTCCTAAATAAAGGAGGGATAATCTTGACGACAAATTTTGGATTTCTTAAAGAAAAAACTCAATATAAAACTTTTACCAATGCCTGCTTAGAAGCAGAAAAGGCTCTTATTGTGAGTCCAGCGACGTGTGCGATTTTGGCACGTCGCGCTCTAGAGCTTGCTGTAAAATGGCTTTACAGTTCTGATGGTGAATTAAAAGTTCCATATCAAGATAACTTATCAAGTTTAATTCATGATCCTAGTTTTCTCGCTGTAATTGATGAAGACTTACTCCCTTTGTTAAAGTATATTGTCAAGCTGGGGAATATTTCCGTCCATTCTAATTCAAATATAAGTCGCGATGAAGCGATTCTTTCTTTACATAACCTCCATCAGTTTGTAGCTTGGATTGATTACTGTTATTCGGATGAATATACTGCAAAAGAATTTGACGAGTCATTGCTGCAACATGGTGAAGAAAAACGAGTTCGACCGAAAGAATTACAAGATTTATACGAACAATTAAGTTCAAAAGACCGCCGTTTAGAAGAAATGATGAAGGAAAACGAAGAACTGCGTAAAGCAAATACAGCGAAACGTGAATCAAATACAGACCAATATGATTTCCAAGTTGATGAATTAAACGAATTTGATACGAGACAGAAGTATATTGACCTTGATTTAAAACTGGCTGGATGGGAATTTGGTAAAGATGTTGTTAGAGAGTATGAAGTGACTGGAATGCCTAATAATCAGGGCGTTGGTTTTGTTGACTATGTACTCTTCGGGGATAATGGAAAGCCTCTTGCTGTTATCGAAGCAAAACGTACATCAAAAGACCCTAATGCTGGTAAACAACAAGCGAAACTATATGCAGACGGTATTGAACAAATGCATGGTCAACGTCCTGTTATTTTTTATACAAACGGTTTTGAAACTTATATTTGGCATCAACCCTACCCACCAAGAAAAGTATCTGGATTTTATAACAAAGCGGATCTAAAACTAGTTATCGACCGTCTCACGATGAAACGTAAATTTGAAAATATCGAAATAAACGACGATATTACGAACCGCTATTATCAAAAAGATTCTATTCTAGCAGTATGTGATGCTCTAGAAAATAACCAACGGAAGATGTTATTAGTTATGGCAACTGGTAGTGGGAAAACAAGGGTTGCTATCTCGATTGTTGATGTTCTTTCTCGTCATAATTGGATTAAGAATATTTTGTTTCTAGCGGATCGAAAAACTCTTCTACTGCAAGCAAAGAAAAATTTTAATAACCTTCTACCAAGCTTATCGTTATGTAATCTGTTGGATAACAAAGATAATCCTGAAGAAAGTCGGATGGTCTTTTCCACTTATCCGACGATGATGAATGCAATCGATGATACGAAACGGAAAGATGGAAAAAAACTATTCACGATTGGTCACTTTGATTTAATTATTATTGATGAATCGCACCGTAGTATATACAAAAAATATCGCTCGATTTTCAACTATTTCGATGGTATTCTGCTGGGACTTACTGCTACACCAAAAGACGAAATTGATAAAAATACTTATGAAGTATTTAACTTAGAGAGTGGTGCACCAACTTATGCTTATGAGTTGGAGAAGGCTGTAGAAGACGGATATCTTGTTGATTACAAGACAATTGAAACAAAAATGAAGTTCCTGGAAGAAGGTATTCGGTATGACGATTTATCAGATGAAGAAAAAGAAATATACGAAGAGACATTTGATGATGAAGTCGGAGAAGATATAGATAGTGGCGCATTAAATGAATGGTTATTTAATGCAGACACAATTGATACCGTTCTCAAGAATTTAATGGAAAAAGGTATACACGTAGAGGGTGGAGATAAGCTCGGTAAAACGATTATTTTCGCCAAAAATCATCAACATGCACTTAAAATAGTTGAGCGATTTGATATCCTTTTCCCTGAGTATGGTGGTGAATTTGCAAAGGTAATCGATTATAGCATTAACTACTACCAAACATTAATCGAAGACTTTTCTACAAAAGAGAAGATGCCACAAATTGCTGTATCTGTTGATATGTTAGATACAGGTATTGATATACCAGAAGCTGTGAATCTAGTCTTTTTCAAAAAAGTACGATCTAAGTCAAAGTTTTGGCAAATGATTGGTCGTGGAACTAGATTGTGTCCGGATTTGTTTGGTATAGGACAGGATAAAACACATTTCTTAATTTTTGATTATTGCGGGAACTTTGAATTCTTTAGAGAAAACCCAAAAGGAATGGAAGGAAAAGCTACTGAAAGTCTAACGGAAAAGTTATTTAATTCGAAGGTTGAAATTATTAAAGAACTTCAGGGTATGGAATATCAAGCAGAGGATTATATTACACATCGTAATGAGCTAATTAATGATGTGTTTGCAGATTTAAATGCGTTGGATGATGAAAACTTCCGTGTTCGTCAACATATACAACATGTGCATAAATATAAAAATAAGGCAAATTGGAATTCATTATCTGTAATGAATGTAAATGAAATTAAAGAGCATGTTTCACCAATCATCGTGCCATTTAATGATGACGAATTTGCAAAACGGTTTGATTTAGTAATGTATACGATTGAACTAGCTAAATTACAAACAAAAAATGCTACTAAACCTATACGCGGCGTTGTTACGACAGCAGAAGCATTATCTAAATTAGGAACAATACCACAAGTAGTTGCACAAAAGCCTGTAATTGATAAAGTTATGACTGAAGAGTTCTGGGAAAGTGCTGACATCTTTGAACTAGAGACTGTCCGCGAAGCACTACGTGACCTTATCAAGTTCATTGAAAAAGAAAAGCAAAAAATTTACTTCACAAACTTCAAAGATGAAGTACTGGAAGTAAAAGAAAACGGCCCAATTTTCCATTCGAATGACCTACAGAATTATAAGAAGAAGGTACATCACTACCTACAAGAACACCGTGACCAACTAGCAATCCATAAACTTAGAAATAATAAGCAACTGACTGAACAAGATTTAAGGACCTTGGAAACAATCCTTTGGAATGAATTAGGAACTAAAGAAGATTACAAAAAGGACTTTGGTGATACTCCAGTTACAAAGCTTGTACGACAGATTGTAGGATTAGATCCACAAGCAGCAAATGAAGCATTTTCGGAGTTTCTATCCAACGAGAAACTTAATATTTATCAAAGTAGGTTTGTAAAACTAATTGTGGATTATGTCGTGAAGAACGGAGTAATGGATAAGAAAGTCTTACAACAAGATCCGTTTAAGTCGGTTGGAAGTATTGTTGAACTGTTTAAGGATAACATGGACGATGCCAAGCGAATTATTGGAGTTATCGATGAGATCAATAAAAATGCTGAACTAATTACAGGGGCATAGATTTATATTTTTCTTCAAAATAATGTGGGCATCTTGAAAGCGTCAAGATGCCTTTTCTTTGAGCGAAAGCAGGATATAGGATGCTATTGGATATTGATTATGTGAATATGTAATGAGCTTAAAGAGCTTAGGATTGATGCTTTTCTGATCAAATATGGAAGGAAGCTGAAATGGTGGAAAATAAAAATAGGGAAGTAAAGTACTTAATAGATATAATTAATAATGTTTCATATAATAAAAATCGTTTTAAGCTAATGGTGGGAAATGAAAAATTCCTTTTCGGCATTGTATCTGGTCAAAATAATTCAACAGTTTTGAGTGAATTAATGCAATATAAAACAATTTATGATACTCTACGAGATTTAGATAATAAAATAAAATTGTCATTTCAAAAGGCAATAAATTATGCCTATTCTTCAAATGTACAAAATAATTTTAGCATTTTAAATATCGGTTCAGAAGAAGAGGCTCTGGCATATTATTACATTGAAAATGCCTTGTTTAGGACTTCAAGTTTATGGGATATGTTGGGACAACTATATCGAATGTATTATAACATTAATATAAATCAGGATAAGGTTTATTATAAACAGATATTTAATCCTCGTTCATCTCATAGTAATAACTATCAAGATAAAGCTAATGAAATAAATAGCTACCTAACTCAAGAGAATGAAACAGATATTGATGGTCAGTGGAAAGGAAATCATCAGTTTGTAAATAATTGCCGAAATAAAATGACACACCGTAATTCTCCTAATATAGCAACAATGAGCGATTTCGATATAAATTTTAAACAGCACCCTACATTTTTATTAAAGAGAATTATTGAAGATTATAAGGTTGTTTCCGAATATATTAATGAAATATTAGAAAAAATAGAGGAAACAGTTGTAGAGGATTCTGCCAAGAGTACAAATATTAATGACTAATATATACTGTTGATTCTGTCTAAGATAAGGGTAGTGACAGGCCTTTCATTAAGTATTCAAAAGAGTGGCCAGTCTACTTCCTTTCAGAGTTCTCCTCATGATTTATGGTAAGAGGTAGTCTTGACTCCTTTATAGCGAATTAGAAGAATTCTAATAAAAAGGATGGAACTGAGCCGGATGTTCCAAATTGAGGGTGATAATTTTGTATTTAAGTGAACTTAGAATATGGAATTTTAGAAAATATGGGACTATTAATGAAGAACCCGGATTAATAGTTCCGTTTAATAATGGTCTTAATTTGTTAGTTGGAGAAAATGATTCGGGAAAGACGGCAATAATTGATGCAATTAAATACATACTAGGAACTCAAAGTAATGACTATCAACGGATGACTGAAAAAGATTTTTATAAGCCTTTAGGTGGCAAGAGAACTAATGAGTTAAAAATTGAATGTACTTTTACAGACTTGTCTCCCACGGAGGCGGGTAATTTTATTGAGTGGCTTAATTTTAATAAAGATGATGACTATGAATTGCACATTAGACTAAAAGCTAAAATTGTTAAAAATGGGATCGTTTTGGATATTAGAGCAGGAGTAGAAGGAGCTGATATTCAACTTGATGGTGCAGCAAGGGAATTATTAAGGACAACATATTTGAAACCGTTAAGGGATGCTGAACATGAATTGACACCTGGATATCGTTCAAGGCTTGCGCAAATTCTTAAAAGTCATGAATTATTCCAAATAAAAGAGGATAATCACCCATTAGTGTATTTTATTAAAAAAGCAAATCAACAAATCAATGATTATTTCTCAAAAGAAACAATCACTATAGAAGATTCAGATAAACAACAAGTTATTACTTCGACAGGTAGTAAAATAAGTGATGCCTTAAATCAATTTTTAAATGAGTTTTTTCCAGAAGGCAAACAATCCAAAGCTGTTTTTAGCATATCTGATGTAGAACTTGCAGATGTTCTAAGAAAATTAAGCTTAATAATTGATGATAATACTTCTGGGTTAGGTACTTTAAATCTATTATTTATTGCTACAGAGTTATTACTGCTTCAAGATAATTCAATAGATGGCATGAAATTAGCATTAATTGAAGAAATAGAGGCACATCTACATCCACAAGCACAGCTAAGATTAATTGATTTTCTGCAAAATGTCCAAAAGAAAGGTCAATTTATTTTAACAACTCATAGTACTACATTAGCATCTTCTATTAATCTAAAAAACTTAATCATCTGTAGAGATAACCAAGTCTATCCAATGGGTCCCGAATATACACAACTTGCTGAGGATGATTATAGTTTCTTAGAAAGATTTTTAGATGCAACGAAAGCAAATCTATTCTTTGCAAGGGGAGTAATATTAGTTGAAGGAGACGCTGAGAATCTTTTAGTTCCTACAATCGCAATGATATTGGGTAAGCCTTTACATAAATATGGAATATCTATTGTAAATGTTGGTAGTACAGCATTTTTAAGGTATGCTAAAATTTTTATGAGAAAAGACGGAAAGAAAATGAATATTCCAGTTGCGATAATTACAGATTTGGATGTACGACCAATGGAATACTATATTAATAAAAACCTTTCTTCGGATATTTTCTGCATTACTGATTCAAATATTGATCAACTTAAAGAATTAAGTCAAGATATAGAATTCCACAAAATTAAGAATGTAGTTTTTGAAAGCAATACTAGCTTTTTAGATGCAATAAGAAGTGTTAACACCAAAGGGAGATTACCGAATGGCTTTAAAGATAAACATGAAAGGTTTTCCAAGCTAAAATTGGATACTAATTTTATTGATTTATTAAAGATAAAAAAACGTCAACAAAAGGATAAGGAACTATCAAAAGACAATGTAAAAGTGTTTGTTTCATCAAATTGGACTTTGGAATATGATTTCGCTTTAAGTAATTTGAAAGATTACATATTACAAGCGGTCTTGGCTGCAAAAATAGAGGTAAATAAAGGAGTGGTAGCAAACGAGAAAATATTTAAGGATATAATTGATGAAGAGGTAAATGATATTAAAAAACATTGGGGACTTTACAAATATTCGGATGAAAAAATAGCTTATGATATTTATAAATATTTGTTAGATGGATATATCTCTAAAGCAATAACTGCTCAATACTTAGCGCAGATGCTAGTTAAAGAAAAAGTTAGTGGATCAGAGTTAGAAAATGACGCAAACATTAAGTATTTGGCCCAAGCTGTAGAATTTGTAACGAAAGGAGGGAAATAAAAATGTATATGTTCGAACCCTCTATAACTGATAAAGAAATTATTAGAGCTGAAGAAATCTTTTTACCAAAAGGGTCCTTTTTTGATGATCCAAGGCGGGAAATAATTAAATCAATGAATACTAGTGATGTTAAGGCTGTTCCCGGTAGCGGTAAAACCACTGTATTACTTGCTAAGCTATTTATCTTAGCACAGAAAATGCCTTTTAAAGATAGAAGGGGCATTTGCGTCCTTACTCATACAAATGTTGCAATTGATGAGATTAAATATAGATTAGGCTCAAAAGCTGATATTCTATTTTCTTATCCTAACTTTTTTGGGACTTTTCAATCTTTTGTAGACAAATATTTAGCTATTCCATATTACGCTTTAAGAAGAAAAACTAAATCTATCATTATCAATCAAAAATATTATGAAGAGCAGCTAAATAAGCAATTAATATATGGTTTAAAAGGCTTCGATGCTGAAACTCAAACAAATTCTAGATACTATTTGAAAAGTAGAGGTGAGCTTTTAAAAAATATTAGGCTACGTAAAATTAATGATAATAATATTATAACTGACGGAATAAATGGAAATGAGATAATTATAAAGCGCCCCTCAAAAAGTATTCCAAAACATGGAGACTTTTCTGCTAAAGAAAAGATGGATATCTATAAGTGGATTGAGTCACTAAAACTAAAGCTATTGAAAGATGGAATCTTATGCTATGACGATGCCTATTATTTAGCCGAAATATATATTAATAAATTTGGGGATCAATTAAGAGGATTGTTTTCTAATAGGTTTAAATATGTGTTTATTGATGAATCACAAGATACATACCCCCACCAAAACTTTGTAATTCAAAACCTGTTTGATAATCAAGTAATTATTCAAAAATTTGGGGATCCAAATCAAGCAATCTTTGAAAGTGGAAATTCTAATCAAAGTTTAATTTGGAACCCAAATGGGAGTTCATGTTTAGAAATCTCTCAAACTCAAAGATTTGGATTAAGTATTTCTAAAGTTTTAACGACAATTAGTGTAGATCAAAATCATCAAATAATGGGTAGTAATGAAGTACAATCATTAAAACCTCATATCATTTTATTTAACAATCAAGATATTACAAGTGTATTGGAAAAGTTTGTTGAGTTAATCAAGGAGTATAATCTACAAACTCAAGAGGGAAACAACAAAATAAATGATTTTAAGGCAATTGGATGGCGGGGAAACGATACAGGGGATATTATCAATAAACCGTGTCTAGCCTCTTATTATCCAAGGTATAATAGGGGTGCAACTAATAATAAATTAACTTACTTTAATAATTTGGTCTCGTATATTAAAAAGAGGTCAAGAGAAGAATTAGACGAAAATGGGGTTAGGATTTATTATGATTCCATAATAAATGCTATTCTTCGCTTCCTATATTTAGAAGGAATAAAAAATGATAGAGAAGCGCAAGTAGGAAGGTATTTTACTAAAAATTCATTTATGATTTATTTAAAAGATTACTATAGTAAAGAGTATTTTCAGTTAAAGAAGCAAATGGGTGAATGGATATATAAAATCCATCATGAACAAGAACAATATAACGCTAAAGTTTATGCGGAAATTAAGAATTATTTAATATGTAATTTAAAATTCATATGGCCAAGAATAAATACAACAAAAGCATCAAAAGAATTTTTTGAAGATAACTCTATTCAACCAATTAAGTTGGATTCAAAGGTATCGAACACATATATATCACCCAATCATCCTGAAATAGAAGTAAAGGTTGATACTGTACATGGTGTAAAAGGCGAAACCCATAAGGCGACTCTTTACTTAGAAACTTATTATAATAGAATCCATGATCTTAGGAAAATACTCCCTTTTATAAAGGGACAATATGATAACAAAATAGCTAACCAGAAAACTGGACAAGAGACACTAAAAGTTGCGTATGTTGGAATGAGTAGACCTACACATCTCTTGTGTCTTGCAATGAATTCTGAAGGATTAACGCAAAGCGATATAGATGAGATGTATAAAAACGGGTGGGAAATTGTTTACGTAAATGAACCAGTATTAGTTTCTTAATCCTGATTAAATAGTTCCCTTGAAGATTGTAATTTCTATTTTAACTTTGATCATAAGAGAAATAATAAAAGTGAATAATTTTTAAAGGAACAATATTGGATTTCTTGGCGAACTATAGAGAAGGATGCATTCTCAAAAAAGGAGTTTATTTATGTCTTATTTAATAATTTTGGACACAAATATTATTTTTAATGATTTCTTTTTCAAATCTTCAGATATTAAGAAGTTACTTAAGTATACTCGACATGAACCAGTAGATCTTTGTATTACGAAGTTCAATTATAATGAAATATTAAAAAAATATAGGGATGAAATTAGACCACTTGTTAAAAAGGTAAAGAGTACAAAAAATGATTTGATAAAACTAGGGTCGTCAGGGATAATTGATTTTGAAAATTTAAAAGCTGATAAAATAACTGGAAAATACAAAGATTTCTTGGATAAAATGATAGAAGAAAATGACATAAAAATTATTGAATACCCTACGTCAAATGATATTACGGAAAAAATCTCATTCAAATACTTTAATAACATAAAGCCATTTGATGAAAACAAAGTTTCTTTTCAAGACGCTATTATATGGGAAAGTATTGTTGAATATTGTAATGATAATGAGCCAGAAAATATTGTATTTATATCAAATAATTATAAGGATTTTGCTAACAAAGATCAAAACAGTATCCACGAGGATTTAGAAGCGGATTTACCAGATTTATCCTACTATAATTCATTATCGGCATTTTTAGAAAGTGAAGAAGACAACTTAAGAGATTATTTTAATGATAATTTTGAGTATGATAAACAGTTATTAGAGGCTGGATTAAAACTATTTTTCGAAAGAAATGATTACCTTCAAAATACCGTTGATGATATGCTTATGAATTCAGAATTTGAGGGTGAATATTTTAGTGGTTGGGGTACTGATGGGTATATTGAGGACTATACCATAACTTTGAATGAAGTTTCTCTAGACATTGAAGAAAATGCAATGCTAATATCCTTTGATATTGAAATTGACGCTAGCTTTAGTATCGAAACAGTCGATCCAACATATGAAAAAGGAGACCTCGGTGACGGTATGATTTCAGAGAGCAGCAGTACAAATATTCTAGTACAAAGTAATATAGCCTATTTATTAGATGGTAAAGAATTTATAGATTACGTTGAATTAGATAGGGCATATATCTAATATTAATAAATAGGTGAAAGTTCATTCATATGCAAATAGAATTGATTGCGTTAATTATATGATTATTTAGAAATTAAAAAGATGCACCACTACATCTCATTTTTTATATTATTACTACCGTCAGCACTCCACGAAAGTTGAGTGTGTGAACAATGGTGACGATTTCTGATTTAAATTGCTAACATTTTGCTAACGCAATCCCATAAAAAACGGTAAATCCCCGTTAAAGATGTTACAGTCAATAATATCCAAAACGTCGATTTACCGCACTTTTTGACCCTCTCGTTAACGATATTACACACTCAAAACTCACGGGCGGCATGATGTAAGGCTCCTGAGCCAAACATTTGAGAAAGCTGTTTTCTCCCCGTTTTGAGAAGAATTTATGGTAAATAATTGATATCAATAGCAAAAACCACTTCCTAAAAAATAAGGGAGTGGTTTTTTTTATGTTATTAAAATTTGGATAAATGAAAATTTTTTGTACGTTCCATTTAAGAATGAATTAATTAAATAGTAATTCTACTAGCCCGCTGTAGGATACTGAATGAACGGTATTATACCTGCATTTGGTGTCCTTTTTATTTGATTAAGGAGTTGAGGTAATGAATAATCTATAAAAATAAATTGAAGGAGCATTTGGGAAGTTCCAATAAGGTTAATAGAAATAGATAATAATCATAGCATAATGAAGTTAGAGATTGATATAATGGTGCAAAATGGAAATATTGCTGTTGTTGTGTGTAACGGAAGGCCAGACTCACCGAACTACCTGTTCACGGAGAGACAAAGATTGTTACGCACCAAGGTAAAGTGAAAAGGGTTAAGTTCGGTGAGGGGAAGAGTTTTGAAAGAAGTAATTTTAAAAGAATATGACCAAAAGAAAATAATATACTTGGAATACGAGAAAAAATTGAGAGATTTAATATTTTCCTTGATTAAGGAAAACGGGATTACTATTCATGGTATTGAATCAAGGGTAAAAGACAGGAATAGTTTATCTAAGAAAATTGATAGTAAAGAAGATAAATATACGGGTTTAGATAAAATTACTGATATTCTGGGTCTAAGAGTTATAACATATTTTGAAGATGATGTTGATACAATTGCTAATATTGTTAAATCTCAGTTTCATGTAGACAAAAATAACTCATGTGATAAAAGGAATAAAAATTTCGACTCTTTTGGGTACTCATCACTCCATTATATTATTAAATTAACAGAGCCAAGAGCATCCCTACCTGAGTATTCAAGGTTTAATGAAATTAATTTTGAAATTCAAATAAGATCTATTTTGCAACATGCGTGGGCAGAAATTGAACATGATATTGGATATAAGAGTGCTATAGAAATTCCTGTTGATATGAGAAGAAAGTTCTCTAGGATAGCAGGTTTATTGGAATTAGCAGATATCGAATTCATAAGAATAAAAGAAGAAATAAAAAAGTATACAATTGAAGTTAAAGAACAAATTAAATCCCAAAATTTAAATTTATTTATAGATAATATATCATTAAAGGAATTTCTGCAGGAAGATAAAATAGTTTATGAAATCGAGCAACATTTTATGATTATAACTAAGGCAATTACCGTTGAATATGATGAGAGATATATTGCAAAAAGAATTAATCAACTAAGTTTCTTTGGAATTGATACGATCGAAAAATTGAAGGAATCCTTAGAATCAAGAAAAGAAATTATTAAAACTCTTGGAGAAAAGTGGTTGTCAATGCATGAGAAACGATGGGAATCGGTCACGAGTGGAATTTCAATTTTTTATTTATGTTTTGCATTAGCTTGTGAAAAAGAAGATTTACAGTATGTCCAAGAATATTTCAGTTTTGGAAAACTTTCAAAAAACCCAAAATTACCCAAAGTGTTATTTGATCTTTATAATAAAATTGTATGAACTTTAATTGTATAAACAAACTAACACGCTAACATTTTGCTAACGCAATTCGATAAAACAGTAAATCGACGTTAAAGATGTTACAACCAGTAATATCCAAGACATTGATTTACCGCAATTTTTGCACCTCTCGTTAACGATATTACACACTCTAAACTCAGGACGGCATGATGTAGCCCCTCAAAGCCTTTGTTTTTGAGTAAGGTAAGAGTGAAATACTTACATTTTGCTAACATAGATGAAATTAACGGAGGCTTCTCATGAGTTCAGCGAACTTTTGAGAAGCCTCTTTTTTCATTTCTTGCGGTACTCGTCCTGTGGTGGAAAATAGTATACTCCCATTATGTTTTGATAATAGAATCAAGAAGTGTCATCCACCAACTACATATACAAAGAAGTCCTGAAACTATTGAAATAGTTTCAGGACTTCTTTGTTCTATTTAATAACGATATTGACTATTAAAAAATCAGTGCACAAAGTGATCTTTCATTAGTTTTTCTAATTCTTAATCGCATCATTTTTTAAATATATCGCATAGAAAGGTAGATATTATGAACTTTGTAGAATTCTGATACAGGAAATTTATTATTTTTGTATAATAGCGGAGATAGTTACTAAATCAGGGGGAGATTTTTAAATGAAAGTAACATTATTTACAACCTGTATTGTCGATTTTATGGCAATGAATGTCGGTAAAGCAACAGTTGAATTACTTGAGGGTCTGGGGCATGAAATCGATTATCCTAAGCAACAAACATGTTGCGGTCAACCTACGTACAACACTGGATACGTAGAGAAAACGAAAAACACAATCAAGCACTTTATCGAAACATTTGAACATGCTGATGCGATTGTTTCACCATCAGGTTCTTGTGTTTATTTTGTAAAAGAATATCCACATATTCTAGCTGATGATAAAGAATGGAAAGCAAGAGCGGAAAAAGTTGCCGCAAAAACATACGAATTATCACAATTCCTAATTGAAGTGATTAATGTAGACGATTTTTCTGCGAAACTTCCAGGAAAGGCTGTTTACCATCACAACTGCCATACATCCAGATTTTTAAAAGTAAAAGAACAACCTATAAAACTTCTTTCGAAAGTAGAAGGCCTAGAATTAGTAGATTTCCACAATTCGCACAAATGTTGCGGGTTTGGTGGTACCTTCTCTGTTAAAATGGGGGACATTTCAGCTGAAGTTGCTGATGAAAAAGCAAGGTATATCATGGAAGCGAACCCTGATTATTTGATAGGCGCAGATTTCGCTTGTCTAATGAATATTGGTGGACGTTTAAGTAGACTTGGATCCAATATCAAAGTAATGCATATTGCTGAAGTGCTAAATTCTAAATAGTGAGGGGGAGCCAAAATGGGAATTAAGATTAATGAGCAAACTTTTGAGAAAAATCTTGAAAAGAATCTAAACGATGATTTCATGCGTGCGGCAATGGTAAAAGCTCAAGATTTAATTAGTAAAAATAGAACGAACGTGCTATCACAATTGGGAGATGGTAATTTCGCTGAGTGGCAAAAACTATCAGGAGAAGTTCGTGCCCACGTTCTTGAAAACTTAGATTTCTATTTAAATCAGTTTTCTGAAAACGTTATCAAAAATGGAGGTAACGTATTTTTTGCCAAGGATGCGAAGGAAGCCTCTCAGTATGTTACGAATCTAGCAATTGAAAGAGGTGTTAAAAAAGTTGTAAAAGCTAAATCGATGGTGACAGAGGAAATTGGACTGAACCATGCAATGATGGATGCTGGTGTAGATGTAAAAGAAACGGACTTAGCTGAATACATTTTGCAATTAGATGACTGGAATCCACCTTCACATATGGTCGTGCCATCTTTACATTTAAACAAAACCCAAATTCGTGATGTTTTTGCCAAGAATGGATATAGTGGCAACGATATTCCGGAAGACCTAGCGGCATTTGCTCGTGCTTCACTACGTAATGAGTATGTAACGGCTGATATGGGAATTTACGGATGTAACTTTGCTATTGCTGAATCTGGAGCGATTTCATTAATCAGTAATGAAGGAAATATCGACCTTTGTACATCTGCACCTGAATTACAGGTAGCTGTTATGGGGATGGAACGTATTTGTGCCACTTATGAAGATGCAGATATCTGTATTAGCTTATTGGCTAGAAGTGCAGTAGGGGCAAAAAATACAAGTTATACGACATTTGTAAACGGGATTACTGAAGAAGGCGCTGCGGACGGTGCAAAAGAATTTCATGTGGTAATCGTTGATAATGGACGTTCGAAAGTATTGCAGTCTCAATTCAAAGAAGTATTACAATGTATGCGCTGCGCTGCCTGTTTAAATGCTTGTCCTGTATATCGTCAAGTTGGTGGCCACTCTTATAATGCAATCTATTCTGGACCACTTGGTGTTGTGTTAACGCCACTACTTGCCGGTTATGGTGATTTCAAAGAACTTCCATATATGTGCTCACTTTGTGGGGAATGTACAGAAGTTTGTCCATCTAATATCCCGTTGCACTCATTAATTCATGAGCACAAACGTGTATTAGCTGAAGAAAAGAAGGTTTCAGCGTTCTGGGGTGCGAGTATGTCTGGAGCAGGTATGGTTCTAAGCCGTCCTTGGATGTACAAGCTAGGAACAAGTGTTGCGCCATTCATGACAAAACCATTGATGGAAGATGGAAAAATTAAAAAGGGTGTTAGTATTCTTAAAGGTTGGACAGACAAACGTGACTTGCCTGCATTGGAAAAAACACGTTTCAGAGATTGGTATGAAGCTAGAAGTAAAGGAGGAGATAAATAATGGTACAAGGACAAATTTTAAATAGAGAATCATTTATTTCTAACCTTTCAAACATACTTGGTCGCCCAATGCCGAAAGAAGTTGTCCATCCTGAATTATCAAGCAAACCTCAACTTGAAATTTATAAAGGCTTTACTCAAGCTCAATTAGCGGAAGAATTCCATAAGAATGCTCAAGTTAACAAAGCTGGATCGGGCGGTAAGATAGATTCCTTAATTATCGAGAAAAAAGATCTTGCAAAAACGATTGCTGAGAAACTAGTTGAACATGGAACAGGACCAATTATCGCTTGGAACGATGAGCGTTTTGCCCAATGGGGTCTTGAAGATGCGCTAAAAGACGCCTATGTTTGGACGGATGAAAAGGGCCGTGAAAATATCGATAAGGCTTTGAATGCGTCTTATGGCGTGTGTATTAGTGATCTTTCAATTGCTGAAACAGCTTCTTACACGGTCATTGATAAGTTAGGAAGAGGAAGATCATCAAACTTCCTGCCTTTAAATTATGTTTGTATTGTGCCGCAAAGTACCATTGTTCCTCGTTTAACACAAGGAATGCAAAAACTACATGAACTATCAAAACAAGGAATAAACCCTGCAGCCATTAACTTTATTTGTGGCTCAAGTAGTTCCTCTGACATTGAGTTAAACAAAGTATGGGGTGTACATGGACCTATTCGTTTAACTTATCTCATTGTTTCTGATTTATAAATTATAAAATTATGAGTTCCAGCTTCCTTATTAAGGGGTTTGGAACTCTTTTTTCGTTACATGGTGATACACGTTATGCTTGAAGAATTAATTAAAACAGACGAACAGGACAAAACCTGTTCGCCTACAAAGAAATAAAAGTTGTAACCATCAAACTAGAGTGGTAGATGATCAAATGCTACTTGTCTTAGCCACTTTCATCGTTTCTTTAATATATTCCGCGGATTGATGAAGCCATTCAAGTTCTTGGGCATCGAGAGCAATTTCTAATTGTTTTTCTACACCATTTCTCCCGATGACACATGGAATACTTAAAGCAACATCCCCATCGTATCCATATTGTCCGTGTAATGTTGTCGACACTGGATAAACACTGCGCTCATCCAGCATAACAGCCTTTGCTAGTGTAACAGCAGCTTGGGCAACACCTGCATTTGTCCAACCTTTCCCATTCAACACATCAAATGCTGCTTGTACAACTTGTTTTTTAATACCATCCCGACTTAATGGTTCTTTACCTTGAAGAACTTGGTCTAATTCTTTCTCACCAAACCCTTGTACATTTAAGCGGCTTAATACGGGGAAAGCGGTATGTCCGTGTTCGCCCATCATATAGCCTGTTACACTTTTTGGGTCGATGTCATAATTAGTAGCAATGATTTTTCGCAGACGTGCAGAATCAAGCATTGTTCCGGTTCCGAATATGCGTCCCTTCGGATAACCAAATTCATTTTCTGCTATGTACACCATCGTATCTAACGGATTTGTTATGAAAATAATGATGGCGTCTTTCGTATATTTCGTAATTCCAGTCATCACTTCACGAATGACCTTTGAATTAACAACAGCTAATTGGACCCTGTCCGGCATCGTATCTTCATCACTTTTTATTACGCTAGGACCAGCCGCACAGATAATTACATCTGCATTCGCACATTCGGAATAATCCCCCGCACGAACCGTTGTATTAGACATATATGTAAGAGCAGTTGCATGTTCTTGGTCAAGAGCTTCGCCATAGGCAACATCCTTATCGGTATCAATGACTACAATTTCCGCGAAAAGCCCTAATTTCATGGCATCTGCAAGAACATAAGAGCCAACATGGCCTACACCTACAACAACTAACTTATTTCTTTTCATGACTGACCTCCCTAATCAATTGTTATCTTTATTTTAACATAATTAGGAATTACTAGTTATTTTCGCTTTATCCCTAGAGCAGTAAATATTATTAATTGTTTCTATTAATTTTTTCAAAAAGCTTCTTCCTTTCACCAAGTTTTCACCAACCTCTATTAATCTATATTCATCGAGAACGAAAGGAGGAAAAAAGAATGAATTCTAAATCTAAGAAAACGATTTTCTGGGGTGCGATCATCACGCCAATGGTTTTGGGAATCTACTTTCTGTTTGGGGAGTTACTACCCTAGCAGCCGGACCACATGGACATGGGGGTCGAGGAGAAATGGGAGGACGAGGAGGCTTTGAAGCCCACCAAGTTATGTCAGGACCTCATCATGGCGGATTTTCCTGGATCGGATCCCTATTATTCCTCATGATCGGGATGGCTGTTTTGGTTCTCTTAGTAAAATGGCTAAGAAGAAAAGCAAAGGCTTCATCTATGCAGCAGTTTATCGATACATCCATTTTGAGTACAACTA
This sequence comes from Bacillus sp. T3, assembly GCF_033449965.1. Classification (NCBI taxonomy): domain Bacteria; kingdom Bacillati; phylum Bacillota; class Bacilli; order Caryophanales; family Bacillaceae; genus Bacillus; species Bacillus sp. T3. Next base: position 4,503,548 of record NZ_CP137761.1, on the reverse strand, counting down.
GACCAATCATGAACCAAAATGCAAGCCTATTGGATCAATGGGAAAAAAATATAACAACTAAAAAGGAGAATGAATAAAATGGGTATTTTTAAAAGAATAAAAACAATCGCAAAGGCTGATATTAATGGACTTCTAGATGGAGTGGAAGATCCAATTGCAATGCTGAATGAATATAGTAGAGAAATGGAGCAAGAAATGGCCAAAGGTCAGAAAGCACTTGCTCGTCAGATTTTTGTAGAAAATAAACAAGCAGCGCTAATTCAGGAAACAAAAAATTTAGTCGATAAAAGAACCCGTCAAGCGAAGCTTGCTCTTGACCAGGGGAAGAAACAATTGCTAAATTGGCTGTGCAAGAAAAGTTAATTCATGAAAATCAGCTTAGCCTCTATCAGCAACAATTTGATGCCATTCAAGGACAAACCCAAATCCTTAAAGAGAAATTAGTTGAACTGCAAGAAACGTATAACGAATTACAGCACAAAAAAATTCTATTAGCATCGCGAGCCAATGTTGCTCAGTCAATTAAACAGATTCAGTCAGCTACGGTTTCCTTCCAAACAGATAATATTACAAGAGGGGTTGCTCGGGCAGAAGAACGAATTTTATTAATGGAAGCGGAGGTACAAGCTGGTAACCAATTTGCTAATCCATTAGCAAATCATGATACTGCCTTCCGGAACTATGTGAATGAAGAGGAAGTCAATAAGGAGCTTGAAAAGCTAAAGAGTGAAAAAGAGAGTCTAGTATAAAGCAGGTTAATGAAAGAATACTGGAAAGGAAGCACCGGCAGCTTAGATTAGGTGCTTCTTTTTCTGTATAAGAAAGAAAGGAGATTGATTATGAATATGACAAGCATAATGGACAACGTGAATATAGCAAGTGTTATGGACAATTTGAACATTCTAAACCGTGCATTGCCTATACTAGTTTATCTATTCATTGCATTGATTGTAACGAAAATCCCTTATGTAAGAGTTTATTTCTCTAATCTTAATACTCTACTACGCGAAGTAATCCGGGTTATTTTGGAAGGGGTCGTGGCAAACCGAATCAATCTGCAGCATACAGGCTCAAGAAACATGACGATCGCAGAAAATTCCCGATTTAAAAATACCCTTATTACCTATGTAGGATATACGGGAGAGTCGGTTGCGGCAATTGTGCTATTTTATTTAGTATCGAATCAAAGCTATCAAATGATTGTGTATTTGTTTATCGGTCTAATCGCCGGAGCTGCAATCCTATGGGTCCGCCATTTTTGGAGTATCATGTGGGCGTTGTCCTTTGTTGTGTTGCTTGCTTTACCGATTTATTTCGGCTATTCAATCGCAATTATGCATATCAGTATTTTTCTGGCCGCTATCCTACTTCTGCAATCCATCGTGAACGGAATTCGAGTGTGCAGACAAAGTTTTTTGGAACGAAAAAATCGGTCTGAATCCGGTCTTTTTGCTAGAGTTAAATTCATCCCGGCAATGATGCTTGGGATTGTTCTTCTAGGTCAGTCTTTATATACTGGATATTATATTGTCATAAATTTTTTAAGGATACATTAAGGTTGATTTGGTACGATTCAAGTGGTGGAGGTGTTTGTAAATGGATATCATCTGCACATATAAAACACTTGAAGTAAAAGGGGCTCATGACCATGAATATCTTATTAGCCGAAGATGATCTCAATCTTGGGGAACTAATTGTCTATATGCTGAAAAAGAAGGCTGGATTCAAGGTGGAGTGGGTACAGGACGGGGAAGATGCTTTTTACTACAGTGTTAACTCTCATTATGATGTACTCATTCTTGACTGGATGATGCCGAATGGAGCCGGCGTAGAGGTCTGCCGTCGCTTGCGTAAACAAGGGTATTCAGGTGCAATTCTTATGCTAACGGCCAAAGATAGCGTGCAGGACCGGATTGAAGGGCTGGATTCAGGAGCAGATGATTATTTAGTCAAACCATTTGAAATCGATGAGCTACTGGCCCGATTAAGAGCCTTATCCCGCCGCAACTATGCCCCCATTTTGGAGGAGGAAATTCACATACAAGATTTAATATTGAACCGGATGAGCCATATTGTTCGTCTGGGAAGTGAAGAAATTCAGCTTAGTCCAAGGGAATTTCAGTTGTTGGATTTATTGGTGCAAAATAAAGGACAAGTTATGCCGCGAGAGGTCATACTGGACCGAATTTGGGGCTATGATTCAGATGTTGCTCCTAAAGCCATAGATGCTACTGTAAAGTTAATCAGGAAAAAGCTGAAAGGCGTTGGAAAGCAAGATTTACTTCACAGCATTAGAGGGGTGGGATATAAGTTTGAACACTAGCTTTTTATCATTCATCCAAAGCTATATTACACCCCGAGGGAAAGATATGTTTAGCACCACTCAAGGACGTTTAACGCGAATTTACAGCGGTCTGCTAATTCTTTTCCTCATCCTTTTTATTGTGATTGTTTATGGAGTACTCTATCTTACCATTTTGAAAAGCTCGGAACGGGAGCTTCAATCCCTCGTAGGACAAGAAGCGAGTTTTATTGAAAATTATTTATTGGAAAATGAAAAAAAAGATCTAAAAGGTGTAGAAAATCAAGAAATTGTGTTTGCAGGTGTGAATCAGGCTTTTTATTACGTGATGAATTCAGACGGAGAAATCATCATGGGTAATGAGGATGACAGCCGTTTACGGCCAGCATTATTAAACCTGCTTAACAGAAGGATCGTAAACGGAAATGAATTGATTAATGAGACACTTCACATTGAGGGGAATACGAAGGGAAGAGGAAGACCTGGGGAATTCCGTCATCCTGAGTCAGCGCAGGATATACGTCTCTTGATTGCCAGTCAGTCGATTTATTCTAATGGGAAATTTATTGGTCAACTTTATATCGGCAAGGATATTTCCTTTGCTTATCAACTTTTTAACTGGGTTCTACTGATCCTTGTTGTGTTAGGAATTGTGTTTTTCGGGCTCGCCATTTTTATTAGTCAGAAAATGTCCAAAAAAGCAATGGTGCCAATTACCCGTGCATTCACAAGACAACGGGAATTTGTCGCAGATGCTTCTCATGAATTACGGACACCGCTAACCGTGATGTTATCTTCCATTGATGCAATGGAAATGACAATAGAACCAAAGAAGGAAGATTTTACAGGAAGACTCCTTTCAAATATGAGGCAGGAAGTAAAGCGGATGACGAATTTAGTCAGTGATTTATTAACACTGGCCCGTTCTGATTCAAATACAATTGAGCTTAGAAAGGAAACCTTTGATTTTAGACCACTTGCTGAAAAAGCATTGGAGTCTGTCAGCCCACTTGCGAAAGAAAAGCAAATATCGACCAGCTTATATGCACCGAACTTCCTAAAAACCGTTGGTGACCCAGAAAGATTATCGCAGTTATTATACATTTTTTTAGATAATGCCATTAAATACACGCCAAACGGCGGCGAAGTGAAGCTTTTCCTTACAAAAGAGGGGCATGATCTTTGCATAGCAGTTCAGGATACGGGGATAGGCATCAAAAAAGAGGATTTCCATCGAATTTTTGAGCGATTTTACCGATTGGATAAAGCCCAGACCCGGCAAATCGGGGGTCATGGGTTAGGACTTTCGATTGCGAAATGGATTGTAGAAACTCATAATGGAACGATTAAAGTAACGAGTGAGCTAGAAAAGGGTAGCACTTTTTACGTTAGGGTGCCAAACGCAGCACAATAGCTGAATAGATGAAATGAAGGGCCACATTCCAAATGGATGTGGCCTTTTTATGTGTAATGGACTCATTTTTAAGGAACATTTAAGGTACCCCAGTCATAATTAGGCTACCAAATATACAGATGGAAGAATAATAGAGAGGGGTAAAACAATTGAAACTAAGAGTTCTTTCCGTAATCTTTGTCGTTGGAATTCTCATAAGCGTTAGTTATGTAAAAGCCCAAAAAACCGACTCTACTATAGATGCAAATGAAAATAGTAATGAAATAACAGAAGTAACTGAAGGAGAACAAAAGCTTTCTGATACGGTTGATTCTAATTCAACTGGATCTCAAGAAAATGAAATACAGAATTCAAATCAAACCGAGACAGAAATCCAAGTTCAGAATGGAAAAATCGTGATAAATGGAGTGTCGCATATCCAGCAGTTGCCTGAATTAGCACGAGGATGTGAAGTGACAAGTCTGGCTATGCTGCTCCAGTATGCGGGTGTCTCAGTTGATAAAATGACGCTTGCAAATGAAATTAAGACTATTCCTTTCCGTGATCAAAATGGTTTAAGAGGAAATCCAAATGAAGGCTTCGTCGGAGATATTTACACCTTTGAAAATTCGGGATATGGAGTTTACCATGGTCCAATTGCAGATTTAGCAGAGACCTATTTACCTGGTAGAATAGTAGATTTATCTGGAGGAAGCATTGAATCTGTATACAATATGTTAGAGGAAGGCTCACCAGTATGGGTTATAACGAATTCAAGATTTGCTCAACTCCCTGAGAGTGAGTTTGCAACATGGAATACACAATCTGGAGAGGTTCAAATTACGTATCGAGAGCACAGTGTTTTAGTGGTAGGCTATGACGATCAGAATGTTTATCTGAACGATCCACTAGCGGATCAATCCTATACTTCCGTTCCTAGAGATAGTTTTGAAGCATCTTGGGTTCAAATGGGAAGCCAAGCTGTAAGCTATCAAAAATAAATAATTCGGTGTAAATTTGATAAGTTAAATAGTCTATGCAATATCAAATAAAAAAGATGTTCCCGTTTTGGGAAGCATCTTTTTTATTTCGTCATCCATTCTTTAACGACAATCGTGGAACAACCTGCTTTGATTAAAGGATCCAATTCGCCAATCCGCTTTGCTTCGGAATAAGATCCTGCCCGGATAATATAGGCCCCACCAGTAGCATCGCTAAATGGTCCATACATTTCTAATTTGTTTTCTTTTTTTAAGCGGCTAAGATACTCATAATGGGCAGGAATCTGCTCTGGATCAAAATTTTCTGTTCTAGTCGTGATAAATAGGTACTTATTCAAAGCCTACCCCTCCAAAATTAAATAATCGGATAACATAATATTACCATTATTTCGAATTTTGTGTTAGAGAAAATTACAGTATAGAGAGAACTCGAATTGGTATAATCAGGGAAACTATTTCTGTAAAAATGAAGACTGATAAGTATGGAAAAAATTAATATAGTTGACAATTGCTTGACCTGAAAAATATTGTACTGATAAAATAATCTGGGAACTAATTATTATACCTTCATATACACTCGAAAATATGGTTCGAACGTTTCTACCAGATCACCGTAAATGATTTGACTATGAAGGCAGATTAAACAGTATATTTGCACCTATACTAGAATTCTGCTTTTTGTGAAAAACGAGGGGAGAGAATTCTGGTTTTTTTAGTATTTAGGGGAAATATAAAGGCAAGATTACTTTAGTTTAAAGAGGTGTCCAATCGTGGTAAAAAAATCGGAGTTTAAGGATTTAGAGAAAATTGTTGTGCTTGATTTCGGGAGCCAATATAACCAATTGATTACACGCCGTATTCGTGAGTTTGGTGTATTTAGTGAACTACATCCACATACGATTACAGCCGAGGAAATTAAAGCAATGAATCCAAAGGGAATTATTTTCTCTGGTGGACCAAACAGTGTTTACGATGAAAATTCATTCCGTTGCGATGAGAAAATTTTTGAATTAGGCTTACCAATCCTCGGTATTTGTTACGGGATGCAGTTAATGACGGTAAGTTTAGGTGGAAAAGTAGAGCAAGCAAAGCAAAGAGAATACGGAAAAGCAGAAATTAAGGTAGAAAGACAAAGTCGTTTATTCACTAAGTTACCAGAGGAGCAAGTTGTCTGGATGAGCCATGGAGACCTGGTAACAGAAGCACCTGCTGGATTTACAGTGGATGTAACGAGCCCTAGCTGCCCAATTTCATCAATGAGTAATGAAGATCGGAAATTTTACGGTGTTCAATTCCATCCAGAAGTTCGCCATTCAGTGTATGGAAATGAATTATTAAAGAACTTTGTATTTGGAGTTTGTAATTGTGAAGCAAACTGGTCAATGGAAAACTTCATTGATATCGAAATGACAAAAATCCGTGAACTAGTAGGCGACAAAAAAGTTTTATGTGCATTGAGTGGCGGCGTTGATTCATCTGTTGTTGCTGTGCTAATCCATAAAGCAATTGGGGACCAATTAACATGTATTTTCGTGGATCACGGTCTATTACGGAAAGGTGAAGCAGATAGTGTAATGAAAACTTTTGCTGAAGGCTTCCACATGAACGTTATCAAAGTCGATGCAAGAGATCGCTTTATGTCAAAATTAGAAGGTGTATCCGATCCTGAGCAGAAACGGAAAATTATCGGTAACGAATTCATTTATGTATTCGATGATGAAGCACATAAGCTCAAGGGAATCGATTTCTTAGCACAAGGTACACTTTATACAGATATCATTGAAAGTGGAACGGCTACTGCACAAACGATTAAGTCTCACCACAATGTGGGCGGACTTCCAGAAGATATGCAGTTCACTTTGATTGAGCCATTAAATACCTTGTTTAAAGATGAAGTTCGTGCATTGGGTACTGAACTAGGAATTCCAGATGATATTGTATGGAGACAGCCATTCCCTGGTCCTGGTTTAGGATCCGTGTTTTAGGAGCTATCACAGAAGATAAATTGGAGATTGTTCGTGAATCAGATTGGATTTTACGAGAAGAAATTAAAAAGGCTGGCTTAGACCGTGATATTTGGCAGTACTTCACTGTGCTTCCTGACATTCGTAGCGTCGGAGTAATGGGCGATGCTCGTACGTATGATTACACAATCGGGATTCGTGCCGTAACATCAATTGACGGGATGACATCAGACTGGGCGCGCATTCCATGGGATGTGTTAGAAACAATTTCGACAAGAATTGTCAATGAAGTTGCCCATATTAACCGTGTTGTTTACGATATTACTAGCAAGCCACCTGCAACAATTGAGTGGGAATAGGTCTTTAATCGAAAAAATACAAATACGAACAATAAAAAAGCGGACATATAAAATGTTCGCTTTTTTTATTGACTGTTGTTATGTTGGTATAGTAATATTAAAAAGTGCTTAGAATACAAATGATTTACCATCGTATAATATTGGGGATAAGGCCCAAGAGTTTCTACCGAGCTGCCGTAAATAGCTTGACTACGAGGGAAGAGTAATAAGGGATTGGGTTTAATGTCATCATTCTATCCTTTTTTCCTTATCCTGTTTACCTACCTCATGTCAATGCTCCCAGGACGCTCTCGGAGCATTTTTTATTTTTCTGAAAAGATTATGAGGAGGAAAACAATTGAAAAAGTTTTTTCAGTTTGAAGAGCTTGGTACGAATTATCGCCGTGAGTTTTTAGGTGGACTTACAACATTTTTAGCAATGGCTTATATTTTGGTCGTTAACCCGATTACTTTAACACTTTCAACTATTCCTGATTTACCTGATGCATTAAGAATGGACCATGGAGCGGTCTTTGTAGCAACAGCACTTGCTGCTGCGGTTGGTTCGATAATGATGGGGCTTTTAGGAAGATTCCCAATTGCACTAGCACCAGGTATGGGTTTAAATGCGTTTTTTGCATACACAGTCGTTTTAGGTAGCGGTATCCCTTGGCAGCATGCACTGGGTGCAGTTCTAATTTCAAGTGTATTCTTCTTGCTTTTAACCTTAACAGGTCTTCGTGAAAAATTAATTAATGCTATACCAGTTGAATTAAAGCATGCGGTTGGAGCTGGTATCGGTTTATTTATAACATTTATCGGACTAAAAAATGCTGGAATTATTGTTAATAACGATGCAACTTTAGTTGGTTTAGGTGATTTAACAAACGGTAATACATTGCTAGCAATCTTTGGTATCGTGATTACAGTTATTTTTATGACGCGTCGAATTAATGGCGGTGTCTTTTACGGGATGATCATTACGGCAATTGTGGGGATGATTTTCAATTTAATTGAAATCCCAACTAAAGTGGTGGATACAATTCCAAGTATTAAACCTACTTTTGGTGCTGTTTTTACATCGTTTGGAGATAGCTCTTTCTATACCTCTGAAATGCTGGTGATTATTCTTACTTTCCTATTTGTTGATTTCTTTGATAATGCTGGTACATTAGTGGCTGTTGCAAATCAAGCAGGCTTGATGAAAGACAACAAGCTTCCGAATGCTGGTAAAGCTTTGTTAGCAGACTCGATTGCATCACTTGTAGGTTCAATATTTGGTACATCGACAACTACTTCATATATTGAATCATCTGCAGGGGTTGCTGCTGGTGCAAGATCAGGATTTGCGGCATTGGTTACAGCTGGATTTTTCTTGCTTTCACTGTTCTTCTTCCCGTTACTATCAGTTATTACTGCTCCAGTTACATCAGCCGCTTTAGTGATCGTTGGGGTATTGATGGTATCATCACTTGCAGAAATTAAATGGTCTCGTTTTGAAATAGCAGTCCCTTCATTCTTAACAATGATTGCAATGCCACTTACTTATAGTATTGCAACAGGTATTGCGGTAGGATTTATTTTCTATCCAATCACTATGATCATGAGCGGTAAAAGAAAAGACATTCACCCAATCATGTACATGTTCTTCGTCATCTTTGTTTTATACTTTATTTTCTTAAAAGAATAGGTAGTTTGACTGTAGAAGGCCATGATTATTCATGGTCTTTTTTTATTATGGACATCATAACTAAAAGGATTTATTCTAATTGTATTCGCTTGCATCTTTTCATTGACTAAAAATTAAGCCGCGGTTAATATGTTAATACGAGTCGTATTATGTCGAAAAGAGGAGAGGTAATGAGGGTAGAGGTAGGAAAGATTCTTAATAACAATGTTCTAATTGCGTCACACTCCTCCTTTGGTGAAGTAGTAATTATCGGCAAGGGGGTTGGCTTTAACCGAAAGCAAGGCGATTTGATTGATACGAATTCTGTTGAAAAACTCTTTGTTTTAAAAAATGAGAAGGAACAGGAAGACTATATAAAGCTCCTTCCGTTTATTGATAGTGAAATGCATGAAGTTATTATCTCGGCAATTGATTTAATTAAAACAAAAGCCAATGCCCCCCTTAATGAGCATATTCATGTCGCATTAACTGATCACCTTATGTTTACTTTCAATCGAATTTCAAGTGGTATGGAAATAAGAAATCCCTTCTTAGTTGAGACAAAGACTCTCTATCCATTTGAATATAGAATTGCACAGGAAGTAGTAGACCATATTTCCTCAAAAACAGGTATTCGCTTACCCGAGGGTGAAATGGGTTTTATAGCACTCCATATTCACAGCTCTGTAATGAATCGGGAACTCTCAGAGGTAAATTATGACTCACAGGTCGTGACTAAATTAGTCAATATGATTGAGGAACAATTAAAAATAAAAATAAATAAAGATAGCATTGATTACACCAGACTGGTCCGCCATCTTCGTTACACAATTGAACGTGTAAAAAATGGAGAACGGGTTGAAGAACCAGAAAAAATATCTTCCCTCTTGAAAGAGGAGTATCCAGTGTGTTACAATCTCTCTTGGAAGCTCATTAAAGTTTTACAACAAGCATTATCAAAACCAGTATTCGATGCAGAAGCAGTCTATTTAACAATGCATTTGCAGCGACTACAAAAGAAAATTAAATAATACTGTCATTATCATTTTTTTACGTGTTACTGATTCGATCAGGCATGAGTAAAGAAGGGTAATTGAAATAAGAGTTTTTGGGTAACCTATCCTTAAGCTTTTGTTTTCTTTTACACTCCTTTCCTCATGCCTTTTTATTTTGCAATGCTTGTAAGCGGTTAATGAGTAAATAAACAAAATTGGAGGTTATATTATGTTTAAAAAGGCTTTTGGTGTATTACAAAAAGTTGGTAAAGCATTAATGTTGCCAGGTTGCACTTCTACCAGCAGCTGGTATCCTGCTTGCACTTGGTGCAGCGCTTCGAAATCCAACCTTAATTGAATTAGCTCCGTTTTTAGGAAACGGCGGCGTCGAAATGGTTGCTTCTGTCATGCAAAACGCTGGGGACATTGTATTCGGAAACTTGGCATTGCTATTTGCGGTGGGAGTTGCTGTTGGTTTAGCTGGCGGTGAAGGAACAGCTGGACTAGCTGCTATTATTGGATACCTCATTATGAACGTTACAATGGGTACAGTTTTAGGTATTCAAGAAGGCGATGTTGGTCATGCAACTGTACTAGGTATTTCAACATTACAAACTGGTGTGTTTGGTGGTATTATCGTCGGTATCGTCGCAGCATCCTTGTACAATCGTTTCTATGAAATTGAATTACCATCTTATTTAGGATTCTTTGCAGGGAAACGTTTTGTTCCAATCGTAACTGCTGGATCTGCAGTTTTATTAGGTCTTGTAATGTTAGTTATTTGGCCGCCGATTCAATCAGGCCTAAATGCATTTTCTCATAACATGGTACACGCAAACTTAACACTATCTGCTTTTATCTTTGGTGTTATTGAGCGTTCATTAATCCCATTTGGTTTACATCACATTTTCTACTCACCATTCTGGTATGAATTTGGTGAATATGTAACAAAAGCAGGAGAAGTTGTTCGCGGTGATCAGCGTATATTCATGGCGCAAATCTCTGATAATGTTCAAAACTTAACAGCAGGTACATTCATGACTGGTAAATTCCCATTCATGATGTTCGGATTACCAGCAGCAGCATTAGCGATCTACCACGAAGCTCGTCCAGAAAAGAAGGTTTTTGTTGGTGGTTTAATGGCTTCAGCTGGTTTAACATCATTCCTTACTGGTATTACTGAGCCAATCGAGTTTTCATTCTTATTCGTAGCTCCAATCCTTTTTGGAATTCATGCTGTTTTTGCTGGATTCTCATTCATGATCATGCATCTTTTAGATGTTAAAATTGGTATGACATTCTCTGGTGGTTTAATTGACTATATTCTATTTGGTCTAATTAACCCACAAACACATGCTTGGTTAGTTATTCCAGTAGGTTTAGCATTTGCGGTTGTTTATTACTTCGGATTCCGTTTTGCAATCCGTAAATTTGATCTTAAAACTCCAGGTCGTGAACTAACTGAAGAAGAAGAAGGCCCGGCAACTGGACAAACAAGTGATCTTCCTTACAACATTCTTGAGGCTATGGGTGGACAAGAAAATATTGCTCACTTAGATGCTTGTATTACACGTCTTCGTGTATCTGTAAAAGATGTAAAAAATGTTGATAAAGATCGTTTGAAAAAACTAGGTGCTGCAGGTGTTCTTGAAGTAGGTAATAACATTCAGGCAATTTTCGGACCTCGATCTGAAACAATAAAAGGTCAAATGAAAGATATCATTAGTGGTAAAAAACCGAAACCAGCTACAGCAGCTCCAACAGCACAAGCAACTGCTCAAACTGGTGCAAAAAAAGAAGATACAATTATTTCTCCAATCAAAGGTGAAATTAAACCAATAACTGAAGTTCCTGATGCAGTATTCTCTGGTAAAATGATGGGTGATGGATTTGCAATTATCCCTTCAGAAGGTACAATCGTATCACCTGTTGATGGTAAAATTGTAAACCTATTCCCTACAAAGCATGCGATTGGTATTCTTTCTGATGGTGGAAGAGAAATCCTTATCCATGTTGGTATTGATACAGTTAATCTAAAAGGTCAAGGTTTCGAGGCATTGGTTTCAGAAAATGACCGTGTTGTAAAAGGCCAACCGTTATTGAAGGTTGATTTAGAGTTTATAAAACAAAATGCTCCTTCGATCATTACACCAATTGTTTTCACAAACCTTGATGCAGGTGAAACAGTTGTTGTTAAAAAACAAGGAACAGTAAACTTAAAAGAAGAAAATATCATTTCGATTACTAAGTAATCATTCAACTAAGACCGAACTCATTTCAAACTGAGTTCGGTTTTTTCTATTATATAGTAGTAAGAAGGTGGATGTGGTTTATTAAAGAACGCTTGGTTGTATTAAAGTTGGGTGAAAATAGTGTGATTCTGTGAAGTTGCCAGTCACGGGAAGTTTTTTGAAGTGACAGGGCAAATTGTGCGAAGCTTATTACTATAGCTCAACAGACATATTTATTATGAACAAATGGAAAAAATTAGAGGAAAAAAATATTGAAAAACATGTTGATTTATTTTGGTTATGAAGGTATTATAGAAAAACAGCCTTACGAAACAATTAACAATTATTAATAACTTAAAAAAGTTGTTGACATTGATTTGTTAGCAAGGTATACTAGTAAAGTTCGCTTCTGACGGACATAATAAATTGTTCTTTGAAAACTAAACAAACAAACGTCAACAAACAATAATAATCATGTTTCTTCTATAATAATAGAAAACATGAGCCAACGTTTTAAAACGAGCTAAATCAACTTTCTTGGAGAGTTTGATCCTGGCTCAGGACGAACGCTGGCGGCGTGCCTAATACATGCAAGTCGAGCGGATTGATGGGAGCTTGCTCCCTGATATCAGCGGCGGACGGGTGAGTAACACGTGGGCAACCTGCCTGTAAGACTGGGATAACTTCGGGAAACCGGAGCTAATACCGGATAATCCTTTCCCTCTCATGAGGGAAAGCTGAAAGACGGTTTCGGCTGTCGCTTACAGATGGGCCCGCGGCGCATTAGCTAGTTGGTGAGGTAACGGCTCACCAAGGCGACGATGCGTAGCCGACCTGAGAGGGTGATCGGCCACACTGGGACTGAGACACGGCCCAGACTCCTACGGGAGGCAGCAGTAGGGAATCTTCCGCAATGGACGAAAGTCTGACGGAGCAACGCCGCGTGAGCGAAGAAGGCCTTCGGGTCGTAAAGCTCTGTTGTTAGGGAAGAACAAGTACCGGAGTAACTGCCGGTACCTTGACGGTACCTAACCAGAAAGCCACGGCTAACTACGTGCCAGCAGCCGCGGTAATACGTAGGTGGCAAGCGTTGTCCAGGAATTATTGGGCGTAAAGCGCGCGCAGGCGGTTCCTTAAGTCTGATGTGAAAGCCCCCGGCTAGACCGGGAGGGTCATTGGAAACTGGGGAACTTGAGTGCAGAAGAGAAGAGCGGAATTCCACGTGTAGCGGTGAAATGCGTAGAGATGTGGAGGAACACCAGTGGCGAAGGCGGCTCTTTGGTCTGTAACTGACGCTGAGGCGCGAAAGCGTGGGGAGCGAACAGGATTAGATACCCTGGTAGTCCACGCCGTAAACGATGAGTGCTAAGTGTTAGAGGGTTTCCGCCCTTTAGTGCTGCAGCAAACGCATTAAGCACTCCGCCTGGGGAGTACGGCCGCAAGGCTGAAACTCAAAGGAATTGACGGGGGCCCGCACAAGCGGTGGAGCATGTGGTTTAATTCGAAGCAACGCGAAGAACCTTACCAGGTCTTGACATCCTCTGACACTCCTAGAGATAGGACGTTCCCCTTCGGGGGACAGAGTGACAGGTGGTGCATGGTTGTCGTCAGCTCGTGTCGTGAGATGTTGGGTTAAGTCCCGCAACGAGCGCAACCCTTGATCTTAGTTGCCAGCATTTAGTTGGGCACTCTAAGGTGACTGCCGGTGACAAACCGGAGGAAGGTGGGGATGACGTCAAATCATCATGCCCCTTATGACCTGGGCTACACACGTGCTACAATGGATGGTACAAAGGGTCGCGAAACCGCGAGGTCGAGCCAATCCCATAAAACCATTCTCAGTTCGGATTGTAGGCTGCAACTCGCCTACATGAAGCTGGAATCGCTAGTAATCGCGGATCAGCATGCCGCGGTGAATACGTTCCCGGGCCTTGTACACACCGCCCGTCACACCACGAGAGTTTGTAACACCCGAAGTCGGTGGGGTAACCGTAAGGAGCCAGCCGCCTAAGGTGGGACAGATGATTGGGGTGAAGTCGTAACAAGGTAGCCGTATCGGAAGGTGCGGCTGGATCACCTCCTTTCTAAGGATATTGTCGTAAAGACAATCGGAATGCAGACCTTCTGGTCTGTACTGTTGACCGCTTTGTTTGTTTAGTTTTGAGGGAGCAATTCCTCTGTATCATTTCGTTCTTTGAAAACTAGATAATCGTAAGAAGAAGAAAACAAGAAACACCACATTAGTTTTTTCTCTCTTAATAATAAGAGAATTAACCTTTAGGTTAAGTTAGAAAGGGCGCACGGTGGATGCCTTGGCACTAGGAGCCGATGAAGGACGGTACTAACACCGATATGCTTCGGGGAGCTGTAAGTAAGCTTTGATCCGGAGATTTCCGAATGGGGGAACCCACTACTCGTAATGGAGTAGTATCTTTACCTGAATACATAGGGTATTGAAGGCACACCCGGGGAACTGAAACATCTAAGTACCCGGAGGAAGAGAAAGCAAACGCGATTCCCTGAGTAGCGGCGAGCGAAACGGGACATAGCCCAAACCAAGAGGCTTGCCTCTTGGGGTTGTAGGACACTCAACATGGAGTTACAAAGGAACGGGGTAAATGAAGAGATCTGGAAAGGTCCGTCAAAGAAGGTAAAAACCCTGTAGTTGAAACTTCGTTCCCTCCTGAGTGGATCCTGAGTACGGCCAGGACACGTGAAATCCGGTCGGAAGCAGGGAGGACCATCTCCCAAGGCTAAATACTCCCTAGTGACCGATAGTGAACCAGTACCGTGAGGGAAAGGTGAAAAGCACCCTGGAAGGGGAGTGAAAGAGATCCTGAAACCGTGTGCCTACAAGTAGTCAGAGCCCGTTAATGGGTGATGGCGTGCCTTTTGTAGAATGAACCGGCGAGTTACGATTACATGCAAGGTTAAGTTGAGAAGACGGAGCCGCAGCGAAAGCGAGTCTGAATAGGGCGTATTAGTATGTGGTCGTAGACCCGAAACCAGGTGATCTACCCATGTCCAGGGTGAAGGTTGGGTAACACCAACTGGAGGCCCGAACCCACGCACGTTGAAAAGTGCGGGGATGAGGTGTGGGTAGCGGAGAAATTCCAATCGAACTTGGAGATAGCTGGTTCTCTCCGAAATAGCTTTAGGGCTAGCCTCACGTAGTAAGAGTCTTGGAGGTAGAGCACTGTTTGGACTAGGGGCCCTCATCGGGTTACCGAATTCAGACAAACTCCGAATGCCAAAGACTTATCCGTGGGAGTCAGACTGCGAGTGATAAGATCCGTAGTCAAAAGGGAAACAGCCCAGACCACCAGCTAAGGTCCCAAAGTATACGTTAAGTGGAAAAGGATGTGGAGTTGCTTAGACAACCAGGATGTTGGCTTAGAAGCAGCCACCATTTAAAGAGTGCGTAATAGCTCACTGGTCGAGTGACTCTGCGCCGAAAATGTACCGGGGCTAAACGTATCACCGAAGCTGTGGATTGACATCTACGATGTCAGTGGTAGGAGAGCGTTCTAAGGGCGTTGAAGCTAGACCGTAAGGACTGGTGGAGCGCTTAGAAGTGAGAATGCCGGTATGAGTAGCGAAAGATGGGTGAGAATCCCATCCACCGAATGACTAAGGTTTCCTGAGGAAGGCTCGTCCGCTCAGGGTTAGTCGGGACCTAAGCCGAGGCCGAAAGGCGTAGGCGATGGATAACAGGTTGATATTCCTGTACCACCTCATTATCGTTTGAGCAACGGGGGGACGCAGGAGGATAGGGTAAGCGCACTGCTGGATATGTGCGTGTAAGCAGTTAGGCTGGAAATGAGGCAAATCCCATTTCCGCGAAGGCTGAGCTGTGATGCCGAGGGAAATATAGTACCGAAGTTCCTGATTCCACACTGCCAAGAAAAGCCTCTAGCGAGATAAAAGGTGCCCGTACCGCAAACCGACACAGGTAGTCGAGGAGAGAATCCTAAGGTGAGCGAGAGAACTCTCGTTAAGGAACTCGGCAAAATGACCCCGTAACTTCGGGAGAAGGGGTGCTCTTTTGGGTGTTAAAGCCTAGAAGAGCCGCAGTGAATAGGCCCAGGCGACTGTTTAGCAAAAACACAGGTCTCTGCAAAGCCGCAAGGCGAAGTATAGGGGCTGACGCCTGCCCGGTGCTGGAAGGTTAAGGGGAGAGGTTAGCGCAAGCGAAGCTTTGAACCGAAGCCCCAGTAAACGGCGGCCGTAACTATAACGGTCCTAAGGTAGCGAAATTCCTTGTCGGGTAAGTTCCGACCCGCACGAAAGGCGTAACGATCTGGGCACTGTCTCAACGAGAGACTCGGTGAAATTATAGTACCTGTGAAGATGCAGGTTACCCGCGACAGGACGGAAAGACCCCGTGGAGCTTTACTGTAGCCTGATATTGAATTTTGGTACAGCTTGTACAGGATAGGTAGGAGCCGTAGAAGCCGGAGCGCCAGCTTCGGTGGAGGCATCGGTGGGATACTACCCTGGCTGTATTGAAATTCTAACCCATACCCCTAATCGGGGTAGGAGACAGTGTCAGGTGGGCAGTTTGACTGGGGCGGTCGCCTCCTAAAAAGTAACGGAGGCGCCCAAAGGTTCCCTCAGAATGGTTGGAAATCATTCGTAGAGTGTAAAGGCACAAGGGAGCTTGACTGCGAGACCTACAAGTCGAGCAGGGACGAAAGTCGGGCTTAGTGATCCGGTGGTTCCGCATGGAAGGGCCATCGCTCAACGGATAAAAGCTACCCCTGGGATAACAGGCTTATCTCCCCCAAGAGTCCACATCGACGGGGAGGTTTGGCACCTCGATGTCGGCTCATCGCATCCTGGGGCTGTAGTCGGTCCCAAGGGTTGGGCTGTTCGCCCATTAAAGCGGTACGCGAGCTGGGTTCAGAACGTCGTGAGACAGTTCGGTCCCTATCCGTCGTGGGCGCAGGAAATTTGAGAGGAGCTGTCCTTAGTACGAGAGGACCGGGATGGACGCACCGCTGGTGTACCAGTTGTCTTGCCAAAGGCATAGCTGGGTAGCTATGTGCGGACGGGATAAGTGCTGAAAGCATCTAAGCATGAAGCCCCCCTCAAGATGAGATTTCCCATAGCGCAAGCTAGTAAGATCCCTGAAAGATGATCAGGTTGATAGGTCAGAGGTGGAAGCGTGGCGACATGTGGAGCTGACTGATACTAATCGATCGAGGACTTAACCAAAAACGTTTTTCTTCTTCTGCATTATCTAGTTTTGAGGGAATGAAATTCCTCAAGTTCATTTGTCTGGTGGCGATAGCGAGAAGGTCACACCCGTTCCCATACCGAACACGGAAGTTAAGCTTCTCAGCGCCGATGGTAGTTGGGGGCTCTCCCCCTGTGAGAGTAGGACGTTGCCGGGCAAAGAAACTTAATGTTTCTTTAAATTATTAATAGATTGATAGAATACTAATTCTTAACTTAATACAGATATCAATCGAAATTAATGTGTTGACATTTCTAAATGGAAATGTTACTATATTAAAGCTGATGTTTTAGCAGATTGTTCTTTGAAAACTAAACAAACAAACGTCAACAAACAATAATAATCATGTTTCTTCTATAATAATAGAAAACATGAGCCAACGTTTTAAAACGAGCTAAATCAACTTTCTTGGAGAGTTTGATCCTGGCTCAGGACGAACGCTGGCGGCGTGCCTAATACATGCAAGTCGAGCGGATTGATGGGAGCTTGCTCCCTGATATCAGCGGCGGACGGGTGAGTAACACGTGGGCAACCTGCCTGTAAGACTGGGATAACTTCGGGAAACCGGAGCTAATACCGGATAATCCTTTCCCTCTCATGAGGGAAAGCTGAAAGACGGTTTCGGCTGTCACTTACAGATGGGCCCGCGGCGCATTAGCTAGTTGGTGAGGTAACGGCTCACCAAGGCGACGATGCGTAGCCGACCTGAGAGGGTGATCGGCCACACTGGGACTGAGACACGGCCCAGACTCCTACGGGAGGCAGCAGTAGGGAATCTTCCGCAATGGACGAAAGTCTGACGGAGCAACGCCGCGTGAGCGAAGAAGGCCTTCGGGTCGTAAAGCTCTGTTGTTAGGGAAGAACAAGTATCGGAGTAACTGCCGGTACCTTGACGGTACCTAACCAGAAAGCCACGGCTAACTACGTGCCAGCAGCCGCGGTAATACGTAGGTGGCAAGCGTTGTCCGGAATTATTGGGCGTAAAGCGCGCGCAGGCGGTTCCTTAAGTCTGATGTGAAAGCCCCCGGCTGAACCTGGGAGGGTCATTGGAAACTGGGGAACTTGAGTGCAGAAGAGAAGAGCGGAATTCCACGTGTAGCGGTGAAATGCGTAGAGATGTGGAGGAACACCAGTGGCGAAGGCGGCTCTTTGGTCTGTAACTGACGCTGAGGCGCGAAAGCGTGGGGAGCGAACAGGATTAGATACCCTGGTAGTCCACGCCGTAAACGATGAGTGCTAAGTGTTAGAGGGTTTCCGCCCTTTAGTGCTGCAGCAAACGCATTAAGCACTCCGCCTGGGGAGTACGGCCGCAAGGCTGAAACTCAAAGGAATTGACGGGGGCCCGCACAAGCGGTGGAGCATGTGGTTTAATTCGAAGCAACGCGAAGAACCTTACCAGGTCTTGACATCCTCTGACACTCCTAGAGATAGGACGTTCCCCTTCGGGGGACAGAGTGACAGGTGGTGCATGGTTGTCGTCAGCTCGTGTCGTGAGATGTTGGGTTAAGTCCCGCAACGAGCGCAACCCTTGATCTTAGTTGCCAGCATTTAGTTGGGCACTCTAAGGTGACTGCCGGTGACAAACCGGAGGAAGGTGGGGATGACGTCAAATCATCATGCCCCTTATGACCTGGGCTACACACGTGCTACAATGGATGGTACAAAGGGTCGCGAAACCGCGAGGTCGAGCCAATCCCATAAAACCATTCTCAGTTCGGATTGTAGGCTGCAACTCGCCTACATGAAGCTGGAATCGCTAGTAATCGCGGATCAGCATGCCGCGGTGAATACGTTCCCGGGCCTTGTACACACCGCCCGTCACACCACGAGAGTTTGTAACACCCGAAGTCGGTGGGGTAACCGTAAGGAGCCAGCCGCCTAAGGTGGGACAGATGATTGGGGTGAAGTCGTAACAAGGTAGCCGTATCGGAAGGTGCGGCTGGATCACCTCCTTTCTAAGGATATTGTCGTAAAGACAATCGGAATGCAGACCTTCTGGTCTGTACTGTTGACCGCTTTGTTTGTTTAGTTTTGAGGGAGCAATTCCTCTGTATCATTTCGTTCTTTGAAAACTAGATAATCGTAAGAAGAAGAAAACAAGAAACACCACATTAGTTTTTTCTCTCTTAATAATAAGAGAATTAACCTTTAGGTTAAGTTAGAAAGGGCGCACGGTGGATGCCTTGGCACTAGGAGCCGATGAAGGACGGTACTAACACCGATATGCTTCGGGGAGCTGTAAGTAAGCTTTGATCCGGAGATTTCCGAATGGGGGAACCCACTACTCGTAATGGAGTAGTATCTTTACCTGAATACATAGGGTATTGAAGGCACACCCTGGGAACTGAAACATCTAAGTACCCGGAGGAAGAGAAAGCAAACGCGATTCCCTGAGTAGCGGCGAGCGAAACGGGACATAGCCCAAACCAAGAGGCTTGCCTCTTGGGGTTGTAGGACACTCAACATGGAGTTACAAAGGAACGGGGTAAATGAAGAGATCTGGAAAGGTCCGTCAAAGAAGGTAAAAACCCTGTAGTTGAAACTTCGTTCCCTCCTGAGTGGATCCTGAGTACGGCCTGGACACGTGAAATCCGGTCGGAAGCAGGGAGGACCATCTCCCAAGGCTAAATACTCCCTAGTGACCGATAGTGAACCAGTACCGTGAGGGAAAGGTGAAAAGCACCCCTGGAAGGGGAGTGAAAGAGATCCTGAAACCGTGTGCCTACAAGTAGTCAGAGCCCGTTAATGGGTGATGGCGTGCCTTTTGTAGAATGAACCGGCGAGTTACGATTACATGCAAGGTTAAGTTGAGAAGACGGAGCCGCAGCGAAAGCGAGTCTGAATAGGGCGTATGAGTATGTGGTCGTAGACCCGAAACCAGGTGATCTACCCATGTCCAGGGTGAAGGTTGGGTAACACCAACTGGAGGCCCGAACCCACGCACGTTGAAAAGTGCGGGGATGAGGTGTGGGTAGCGGAGAAATTCCAATCGAACTTGGAGATAGCTGGTTCTCTCCGAAATAGCTTTAGGGCTAGCCTCACGTAGTAAGAGTCTTGGAGGTAGAGCACTGTTTGGACTAGGGGCCCTCATCGGGTTACCGAATTCAGACAAACTCCGAATGCCAAAGACTTATCCGTGGGAGTCAGACTGCGAGTGATAAGATCCGTAGTCAAAAGGGAAACAGCCCAGACCACCAGCTAAGGTCCCAAAGTATACGTTAAGTGGAAAAGGATGTGGAGTTGCTTAGACAACCAGGATGTTGGCTTAGAAGCAGCCACCATTTAAAGAGTGCGTAATAGCTCACTGGTCGAGTGACTCTGCGCCGAAAATGTACCTGGGCTAAACGTATCACCGAAGCTGTGGATTGACATCTACGATGTCAGTGGTAGGAGAGCGTTCTAAGGGCGTTGAAGCTAGACCGTAAGGACTGGTGGAGCGCTTAGAAGTGAGAATGCCGGTATGAGTAGCGAAAGATGGGTGAGAATCCCATCCACCGAATGACTAAGGTTTCCTGAGGAAGGCTCGTCCGCTCAGGGTTAGTCGGGACCTAAGCCGAGGCCGAAAGGCGTAGGCGATGGATAACAGGTTGATATTCCTGTACCACCTCATTATCGTTTGAGCAACGGGGGGACGCAGGAGGATAGGGTAAGCGCACTGCTGGATATGTGCGTGTAAGCAGTTAGGCTGGAAATGAGGCAAATCCCATTTCCGCGAAGGCTGAGCTGTGATGCCGAGGGAAATATAGTACCGAAGTTCCTGATTCCACACTGCCAAGAAAAGCCTCTAGCGAGATAAAAGGTGCCCGTACCGCAAACCGACACAGGTAGTCGAGGAGAGAATCCTAAGGTGAGCGAGAGAACTCTCGTTAAGGAACTCGGCAAAATGACCCCGTAACTTCGGGAGAAGGGGTGCTCTTTTGGGTGTTAAAGCCTAGAAGAGCCGCAGTGAATAGGCCCAGGCGACTGTTTAGCAAAAACACAGGTCTCTGCAAAGCCGCAAGGCGAAGTATAGGGGCTGACGCCTGCCCGGTGCTGGAAGGTTAAGGGGAGAGGTTAGCGCAAGCGAAGCTTTGAACCGAAGCCCCAGTAAACGGCGGCCGTAACTATAACGGTCCTAAGGTAGCGAAATTCCTTGTCGGGTAAGTTCCGACCCGCACGAAAGGCGTAACGATCTGGGCACTGTCTCAACGAGAGACTCGGTGAAATTATAGTACCTGTGAAGATGCAGGTTACCCGCGACAGGACGGAAAGACCCCGTGGAGCTTTACTGTAGCCTGATATTGAATTTTGGTACAGCTTGTACAGGATAGGTAGGAGCCGTAGAAACCGGAGCGCCAGCTTCGGTGGAGGCATCGGTGGGATACTACCCTGGCTGTATTGAAATTCTAACCCATACCCCTAATCGGGGTAGGAGACAGTGTCAGGTGGGCAGTTTGACTGGGGCGGTCGCCTCCTAAAAAGTAACGGAGGCGCCCAAAGGTTCCCTCAGAATGGTTGGAAATCATTCGTAGAGTGTAAAGGCACAAGGGAGCTTGACTGCGAGACCTACAAGTCGAGCAGGGACGAAAGTCGGGCTTAGTGATCCGGTGGTTCCGCATGGAAGGGCCATCGCTCAACGGATAAAAGCTACCCCTGGGATAACAGGCTTATCTCCCCCAAGAGTCCACATCGACGGGGAGGTTTGGCACCTCGATGTCGGCTCATCGCATCCTGGGGCTGTAGTCGGTCCCAAGGGTTGGGCTGTTCGCCCATTAAAGCGGTACGCGAGCTGGGTTCAGAACGTCGTGAGACAGTTCGGTCCCTATCCGTCGTGGGCGCAGGAAATTTGAGAGGAGCTGTCCTTAGTACGAGAGGACCGGGATGGACGCACCGCTGGTGTACCAGTTGTCTTGCCAAAGGCATAGCTGGGTAGCTATGTGCGGACGGGATAAGTGCTGAAAGCATCTAAGCATGAAGCCCCCCTCAAGATGAGATTTCCCATAGCGCAAGCTAGTAAGATCCCTGAAAGATGATCAGGTTGATAGGTCAGAGGTGGAAGCGTGGCGACATGTGGAGCTGACTGATACTAATCGATCGAGGACTTAACCAAAAACGTTTTTCTTCTTCTGCATTATCTAGTTTTGAGGGAATGAAATTCCTCAAGTTCATTTGTCTGGTGGCGATAGCGAGAAGGTCACACCCGTTCCCATACCGAACACGGAAGTTAAGCTTCTCAGCGCCGATGGTAGTTGGGGGCTCTCCCCTGTGAGAGTAGGACGTTGCCGGGCAAAGAAACTTAATGTTTCTTTAAATTATTAATAGATTGATAGAATACTAATTCTTAACTTAATACAGATATCAATCGAAATTAATGTGTTGACATTTCTAAATGGAAATGTTACTATATTAAAGCTGATGTTTTAGCAGATTGTTCTTTGAAAACTAAACAAACAAACGTCAACAAACAATAATAATCATGTTTCTTCTATAATAATAGAAAACATGAGCCAACGTTTTAAAACGAGCTAAATCAACTTTCTTGGAGAGTTTGATCCTGGCTCAGGACGAACGCTGGCGGCGTGCCTAATACATGCAAGTCGAGCGGATTGATGGGAGCTTGCTCCCTGATATCAGCGGCGGACGGGTGAGTAACACGTGGGCAACCTGCCTGTAAGACTGGGATAACTTCGGGAAACCGGAGCTAATACCGGATAATCCTTTCCCTCTCATGAGGGAAAGCTGAAAGACGGTTTCGGCTGTCACTTACAGATGGGCCCGCGGCGCATTAGCTAGTTGGTGAGGTAACGGCTCACCAAGGCGACGATGCGTAGCCGACCTGAGAGGGTGATCGGCCACACTGGGACTGAGACACGGCCCAGACTCCTACGGGAGGCAGCAGTAGGGAATCTTCCGCAATGGACGAAAGTCTGACGGAGCAACGCCGCGTGAGCGAAGAAGGCCTTCGGGTCGTAAAGCTCTGTTGTTAGGGAAGAACAAGTATCGGAGTAACTGCCGGTACCTTGACGGTACCTAACCAGAAAGCCACGGCTAACTACGTGCCAGCAGCCGCGGTAATACGTAGGTGGCAAGCGTTGTCCGGAATTATTGGGCGTAAAGCGCGCGCAGGCGGTTCCTTAAGTCTGATGTGAAAGCCCCCGGCTGAACCTGGGAGGGTCATTGGAAACTGGGGAACTTGAGTGCAGAAGAGAAGAGCGGAATTCCACGTGTAGCGGTGAAATGCGTAGAGATGTGGAGGAACACCAGTGGCGAAGGCGGCTCTTTGGTCTGTAACTGACGCTGAGGCGCGAAAGCGTGGGGAGCGAACAGGATTAGATACCCTGGTAGTCCACGCCGTAAACGATGAGTGCTAAGTGTTAGAGGGTTTCCGCCCTTTAGTGCTGCAGCAAACGCATTAAGCACTCCGCCTGGGGAGTACGGCCGCAAGGCTGAAACTCAAAGGAATTGACGGGGGCCCGCACAAGCGGTGGAGCATGTGGTTTAATTCGAAGCAACGCGAAGAACCTTACCAGGTCTTGACATCCTCTGACACTCCTAGAGATAGGACGTTCCCCTTCGGGGGACAGAGTGACAGGTGGTGCATGGTTGTCGTCAGCTCGTGTCGTGAGATGTTGGGTTAAGTCCCGCAACGAGCGCAACCCTTGATCTTAGTTGCCAGCATTTAGTTGGGCACTCTAAGGTGACTGCCGGTGACAAACCGGAGGAAGGTGGGGATGACGTCAAATCATCATGCCCCTTATGACCTGGGCTACACACGTGCTACAATGGATGGTACAAAGGGTCGCGAAACCGCGAGGTCGAGCCAATCCCATAAAACCATTCTCAGTTCGGATTGTAGGCTGCAACTCGCCTACATGAAGCTGGAATCGCTAGTAATCGCGGATCAGCATGCCGCGGTGAATACGTTCCCGGGCCTTGTACACACCGCCCGTCACACCACGAGAGTTTGTAACACCCGAAGTCGGTGGGGTAACCGTAAGGAGCCAGCCGCCTAAGGTGGGACAGATGATTGGGGTGAAGTCGTAACAAGGTAGCCGTATCGGAAGGTGCGGCTGGATCACCTCCTTTCTAAGGATATTGTCGTAAAGACAATCGGAATGCAGACCTTCTGGTCTGTACTGTTGACCGCTTTGTTTGTTTAGTTTTGAGGGAGCAATTCCTCTGTATCATTTCGTTCTTTGAAAACTAGATAATCGTAAGAAGAAGAAAACAAGAAACACCACATTAGTTTTTTCTCTCTTAATAATAAGAGAATTAACCTTTAGGTTAAGTTAGAAAGGGCGCACGGTGGATGCCTTGGCACTAGGAGCCGATGAAGGACGGTACTAACACCGATATGCTTCGGGGAGCTGTAAGTAAGCTTTGATCCGGAGATTTCCGAATGGGGGAACCCACTACTCGTAATGGAGTAGTATCTTTACCTGAATACATAGGGTATTGAAGGCACACCCTGGGAACTGAAACATCTAAGTACCCGGAGGAAGAGAAAGCAAACGCGATTCCCTGAGTAGCGGCGAGCGAAACGGGACATAGCCCAAACCAAGAGGCTTGCCTCTTGGGGTTGTAGGACACTCAACATGGAGTTACAAAGGAACGGGGTAAATGAAGAGATCTGGAAAGGTCCGTCAAAGAAGGTAAAAACCCTGTAGTTGAAACTTCGTTCCCTCCTGAGTGGATCCTGAGTACGGCCGGACACGTGAAATCCGGTCGGAAGCAGGGAGGACCATCTCCCAAGGCTAAATACTCCCTAGTGACCGATAGTGAACCAGTACCGTGAGGGAAAGGTGAAAAGCACCCCTGGAAGGGGAGTGAAAGAGATCCTGAAACCGTGTGCCTACAAGTAGTCAGAGCCCGTTAATGGGTGATGGCGTGCCTTTTGTAGAATGAACCGGCGAGTTACGATTACATGCAAGGTTAAGTTGAGAAGACGGAGCCGCAGCGAAAGCGAGTCTGAATAGGGCGTATTAGTATGTGGTCGTAGACCCGAAACCAGGTGATCTACCCATGTCCAGGGTGAAGGTTGGGTAACACCAACTGGAGGCCCGAACCCACGCACGTTGAAAAGTGCGGGGATGAGGTGTGGGTAGCGGAGAAATTCCAATCGAACTTGGAGATAGCTGGTTCTCTCCGAAATAGCTTTAGGGCTAGCCTCACGTAGTAAGAGTCTTGGAGGTAGAGCACTGTTTGGACTAGGGGCCCTCATCGGGTTACCGAATTCAGACAAACTCCGAATGCCAAAGACTTATCCGTGGGAGTCAGACTGCGAGTGATAAGATCCGTAGTCAAAAGGGAAACAGCCCAGACCACCAGCTAAGGTCCCAAAGTATACGTTAAGTGGAAAAGGATGTGGAGTTGCTTAGACAACCAGGATGTTGGCTTAGAAGCAGCCACCATTTAAAGAGTGCGTAATAGCTCACTGGTCGAGTGACTCTGCGCCGAAAATGTACCTGGGCTAAACGTATCACCGAAGCTGTGGATTGACATCTACGATGTCAGTGGTAGGAGAGCGTTCTAAGGGCGTTGAAGCTAGACCGTAAGGACTGGTGGAGCGCTTAGAAGTGAGAATGCCGGTATGAGTAGCGAAAGATGGGTGAGAATCCCATCCACCGAATGACTAAGGTTTCCTGAGGAAGGCTCGTCCGCTCAGGGTTAGTCGGGACCTAAGCCGAGGCCGAAAGGCGTAGGCGATGGATAACAGGTTGATATTCCTGTACCACCTCATTATCGTTTGAGCAACGGGGGGACGCAGGAGGATAGGGTAAGCGCACTGCTGGATATGTGCGTGTAAGCAGTTAGGCTGGAAATGAGGCAAATCCCATTTCCGAGAAGGCTGAGCTGTGATGCCGAGGGAAATATAGTACCGAAGTTCCTGATTCCACACTGCCAAGAAAAGCCTCTAGCGAGATAAAAGGTGCCCGTACCGCAAACCGACACAGGTAGTCGAGGAGAGAATCCTAAGGTGAGCGAGAGAACTCTCGTTAAGGAACTCGGCAAAATGACCCCGTAACTTCGGGAGAAGGGGTGCTCTTTTGGGTGTTAAAGCCTAGAAGAGCCGCAGTGAATAGGCCCAGGCGACTGTTTAGCAAAAACACAGGTCTCTGCAAAGCCGCAAGGCGAAGTATAGGGGCTGACGCCTGCCCGGTGCTGGAAGGTTAAGGGGAGAGGTTAGCGCAAGCGAAGCTTTGAACCGAAGCCCCAGTAAACGGCGGCCGTAACTATAACGGTCCTAAGGTAGCGAAATTCCTTGTCGGGTAAGTTCCGACCCGCACGAAAGGCGTAACGATCTGGGCACTGTCTCAACGAGAGACTCGGTGAAATTATAGTACCTGTGAAGATGCAGGTTACCCGCGACAGGACGGAAAGACCCCGTGGAGCTTTACTGTAGCCTGATATTGAATTTTGGTACAGCTTGTACAGGATAGGTAGGAGCCGTAGAAACCGGAGCGCCAGCTTCGGTGGAGGCATCGGTGGGATACTACCCTGGCTGTATTGAAATTCTAACCCATACCCCTGATCGGGGTAGGAGACAGTGTCAGGTGGGCAGTTTGACTGGGGCGGTCGCCTCCTAAAAAGTAACGGAGGCGCCCAAAGGTTCCCTCAGAATGGTTGGAAATCATTCGTAGAGTGTAAAGGCACAAGGGAGCTTGACTGCGAGACCTACAAGTCGAGCAGGGACGAAAGTCGGGCTTAGTGATCCGGTGGTTCCGCATGGAAGGGCCATCGCTCAACGGATAAAAGCTACCCCTGGGATAACAGGCTTATCTCCCCCAAGAGTCCACATCGACGGGGAGGTTTGGCACCTCGATGTCGGCTCATCGCATCCTGGGGCTGTAGTCGGTCCCAAGGGTTGGGCTGTTCGCCCATTAAAGCGGTACGCGAGCTGGGTTCAGAACGTCGTGAGACAGTTCGGTCCCTATCCGTCGTGGGCGCAGGAAATTTGAGAGGAGCTGTCCTTAGTACGAGAGGACCTGGATGGACGCACCGCTGGTGTACCAGTTGTCTTGCCAAAGGCATAGCTGGGTAGCTATGTGCGGACGGGATAAGTGCTGAAAGCATCTAAGCATGAAGCCCCCCTCAAGATGAGATTTCCCATAGCGCAAGCTAGTAAGATCCCTGAAAGATGATCAGGTTGATAGGTCAGAGGTGGAAGCGTGGCGACATGTGGAGCTGACTGATACTAATCGATCGAGGACTTAACCAAAAACGTTTTTCTTCTTCTGCATTATCTAGTTTTGAGGGAATGAAATTCCTCAAGTTCATTTGTCTGGTGGCGATAGCGAGAAGGTCACACCCGTTCCCATACCGAACACGGAAGTTAAGCTTCTCAGCGCCAATGGTAGTTGGGGGCTCTCCCCCTGTGAGAGTAGGACGTTGCCTGGGCAAAAGATAAAAAACAGCCGATTAGGCTGTTTTTTTTATGCAAAAAAATATTATTGGAACATGGTTTTTGAAAATAATGAATCTGAATCTATTAATTTCTTAAGTTCTTCATTAACTGGATAAATCCTTCCTGAATCAATTGTTTCAAGAATGCACAATATGCCCCTGTGACCCTGCAAGTACGAAGATAAATAATAGAAAGAGACCCTGAAGGAAATTCCTCAAGGTCTAATATGTGTTTTTATGGAATCAGGACGTATTAAAAGGCAAATATCACAATGAAATAAACTAACATCGTTATTAAACCAACAGGGACTCCAAACTGTGCCCATTCTTTACTTGTAATGTTTAATTTGCTTGCCGAAATGATATTGGGAATATTGCCTGGGATTAACATCCCTCCGCTAATAAGAAGTCCTAAAAGGATTGCCTGTATGGTTTCTCCATTCATTGCTGGGCTAATTTCGGCTGCTGCAAGGGTTGCGTTATCTAAAATAGCTGAGATAATATTAATCCAGTATAAAAGCATAGGATGGAGTCCTAAAATATACTCATTAATTAGTGGTTCAAAACCATGCCCAAGGAAGGTTAATCCCATTACGAATAAATAGATTTTTAATGAACGAATTAAGATTTCTTTATAGCTTTCCGTTTTTTGAGCTGATTCTAAACTTGACGTGCTTTCATGTGGCTTTACAAATATGATTGTTAATAAACCAAAAAGGACAACGGCAGGAATTACTTCCCAACCGATCAAGTCTAATAGGTAAAAGAATCCCTCATTAAGTTTGCTGACTGTTATAGTTGATAAAGGTTCACCAATTGGTGTGAGTGCGGCACCAAGGCCGATAGAGAAACATGCTAGTACAGCAAAGCGGATTTCTGATTGCCGGTCAAGCGGAAGGACATTGATGATTATGACGAGCACAATCGCAGCAATAATAGCCGTAATAATGCTGGATGCTAATCCTAAAAAAATGACTGTTAAAGCAAGGAAAATTCTTGGTGAAAGAAGTTTACTCATCGTTAAAATCGAACGTTCTAATGGACGCTGTGCCCATTTAGTCACTAATCCGGCAAGTAGGACAGCCAGTGTAATATTTATTGGATCAATTAAAGCTTTTTCTATTAAGTGCCCATTTAGCAATCCACTGAAGGCAGCTGCAGCAACCCCCATAGCGAATAAAAATACTTCTAAATTTTCTTCAACTTTTTTTACTGAGAATGGTAATAATAAAACTAAAACTAAAATAACCAATAGTCCAATCATTATTCATATCCTTTATGTGTAATTTTTTAATCATAAAAATTATTATATCCGACTTTGATAAAATAAAAAATAATTATTCTGATAAAATGTTTGGTTTCAGATTTTTAATTTCTTAGCGTTGTGTTATTCCTTCTGTTATAATCAAAAAAAGTTAATTTTAATTTAATTCTAGTAAACATAGATTAGAAAGGAAAATTTTGAAAAATGAGCTCAAAAAAACAATTTGAAGTTCAAGAGAATGAGTCGATAGAAGCATGCTTAAATCGTATGAAGGATGAGGGGTATACTCCCATCAGAAGAATTGAAAAGCCAATCTTCAAGGAAGTAAAGCTGGGGTCTTCGGTCACTTATGAGCCAATGGGGCGTTATATCGTCTTTGAAGCGAAAAAGTTGGAGTAAAACACGAACATTAACAAGTTGCCAACAGTAAATGTTCGATATATTTATTGACAGGAAAACATTATTGTTGGTATGATAAATGTAACATTATAGATAGTGACATCGCCCTCGTATAATAATGGGAATATGGCCCATGAGTTTCTACCCAATTGCCGTAAAAAATTGGACTATGAGGGAAAGTGGTAACCGTTTAGGAGTGGGTACATTCACTTCTTCTTTAGGATGGTATTTTTTATGCATCTTAGGCCCGGACAGACTGCTTTCTCTTATTTTTATGAAGGGAAACATTTCTGTTGGGGCTTTTTTGTTGTCTAGGAGATTTATTGTCTTTTGGGCGAATGGATAGACTTGTTGGGTTCTGATGCTCAATGGGCTATCGGAGTACTGGCTGCTAGTGATATTTGGTTTATTTTAATAAAAGGGGAATTTTGCAAAAGAGTTTAGGAGGGATTTGGTGGAAGCGAAGGTTGGCGTGATTATGGGGAGTAAGTCTGACTGGGAGACGATGAAACATGCTTGTCTGAGTTTGGAGCGTTTAGGGGTTCCGTTTGAGAAGAAGGTTGTGTCTGCCCACCGTACTCCTGATTTGATGTTTGAATATGCGGAGTCAGCAAGGGAACGCGGCATTCAGGTGATTATCGCAGGTGCTGGGGGCGCTGCCCATTTGCCAGGGATGGTAGCGGCTAAGACGACGTTGCCGGTTATAGGTGTGCCAGTACAATCACGCGCGTTGAATGGGCTTGATTCGTTGTTATCGATTGTGCAGATGCCTGGGGAGTTCCGGTGGCAACGGTAGCGATTGGGACGAGTGGAGCAACCAATGCCGGGTTATTGGCGGCACAGATTTTGGCGATTACGGATGCAGAGCTCGCTGATCGAATTGAAACATTGAGGCAGGAAACGAAATTACAAGCGATGGAAAGCAGTGATGAGCTTGTCTAATATGGTTGTGTTGCCTGGACAGACGATTGGGATTATTGGTGGTGGCCAGCTGGGTAGAATGATGGCACTCGCGGCTAAGGCGCAAGGGTTTCGGATTGCGGTGTTAGATCCAGCAGAGGATTCTCCTTGTGGTCAGGTAGCTGATTATAAGATTGTTGCGGATTATGATGATTTTAGTGCGATTGAGCGCTTGGCAGCGATTAGTGATGTGCTTACGTATGAGTTTGAAAATATAGATGCAGAAGCGTTGAAGTCGGTTAGTGATCGGGCTTTTGTACCTCAAGGGACAGAGTTGCTTGAGATTACAAAGGATCGGATTAATGAGAAAAAGGCGATTCAGGCGGCAGGAATTGAGGTTGCCCCATCCGCTGTGATTCAGACGAAACAGGCTATTTATGATAACATAGAGGTGCTTGGTTACCCTGCTGTATTGAAAACTGCTCGTGGCGGTTATGATGGAAAAGGTCAACTCGTGATAAAGTGTGAAGCCGATATTGATCGGGCCGATGCGCTTTTAACACATGGTGAGTGTGTACTGGAAAAATGGATGCCATTTACAACGGAGATTTCGGTAATTGTATCGCGAAGTGTAAAGGGTGAAACGGCAATTTTTCCAGGTGGCAGAGAATATCCATGTGAACAATATATTGCATCAAACCATTGTTCCAGCTCGGATAGGTGAGGCTGCTCGAGACAATGCTTTAAAAGCAGCGCTTCAACTTGTCGAATCTTTGGGAATGGTCGGTACTCTTGCTGTCGAAATGTTTGTGATGGAGGATGAATCGATTTTTATTAATGAGTTAGCACCAAGACCGCATAACTCTGGGCATTATACGATTGATGCTTGTGAGACGTCGCAGTTTGAACAGCATATACGGGCAATTTGTAATTGGCCGTTAGGAAGCACAAAGCTGTTAAAGCCAGCGGTTATGGTGAATATTTTAGGGGAACATCAAGCTGCATTATTAGAATGTATTCCAACATTATCTAACTGGAAAATTCATTTGTATGGTAAAAAGGAAGCAAAAAATGGCCGGAAAATGGGTCATGTCACTCTTTTGCGAGATTCCGTAGAAGAGGCAATTTTAGCGGCAGATGATAGTAAAATCTGGGATAGCTTTATTTTGATCGGAGGATAAAACATGATTGATCGTTATACAAGACCTGAAATGGGTGCAATTTGGACAGAGGAAAACCGTTTTAAAGCATGGTTGGAAGTGGAGATTTTAGCTTGTGAAGCATGGGCTGAGCTTGGTGATATTCCAAAGGAAGATGTGAAGAAGCTTCGTGAAAATGCTTCATTTGATATTAACCGAATTTATGAAATTGAAAAGGATACAAGACATGATGTAGTTGCTTTCACTCGTGCCGTTTCTGAAACGCTAGGTGAAGAACGGAAATGGGTTCATTACGGTTTAACTTCAACAGATGTTGTTGACACTGCACTTTCTTACTTAATTAGACAGGCTAATGAAATTTTGTTAAAAGATATCGAGAATTTCATTGAGATTTTGAAAAATAAAGCGATTGAGCATAAGTACACTGTTATGATGGGTCGTACTCATGGGGTTCACGCTGAGCCGACTACTTTTGGTTTGAAGCTAGCTCTATGGTATGAGGAAATGAAACGGAATTTGGAGCGATTCAAAGCTGCTGCTGAAGGGATTGAATTCGGAAAGATTTCTGGTGCGGTAGGTACGTATGCGAATATCGATCCATTTGTTGAAAAGTATGTTTGTGAAAAATTAGGCTTGCAAGCTGCACCAAATTCTACACAAACTCTACAACGTGATCGACATGCACATTATATGTCTACTTTAGCATTGATTGCGACTTCAATTGAGAAGTTTTCGGTTGAGGTTCGTGGCTTACAGAAGAGTGAGACACGTGAGGTTGAGGAATTTTTCGCAAAAGGTCAAAAGGGATCTTCTGCTATGCCACATAAGCGTAATCCAATTGGTTCTGAGAACATGACTGGAATGGCTCGTGTCATTCGTGGATATATGTTAACGGCGTATGAAAATGTTCCGTTATGGCATGAACGTGATATCTCACATTCCTCTGCAGAACGGGTTATTATCCCAGATGCAACAATAGCGTTAAATTACATGTTAAACCGTTTCGCTAATATTATTAAAAACTTAACGGTTTACCCAGAAAATATGAAACGTAACATGGACCGTACACTTGGGTTGATTTACTCTCAACGCGTTCTACTTGCGTTAATTGACAAAGGCTTTGCACGTGAAGAGGCGTATGATACCGTTCAACCGAATGCAATGAAAGCATGGGAGTTACAGGTTCCGTTCCGTAGCTTAATTGAAGCGGATGAAAAAATTACCTCTAATCTTACTGCTGAAGAAATTGCAAACTGTTTCGATTACAGCTATCACCTTCAGCACGTGGATACGATTTTTGACCGCGTAGGATTAACTGAATAAGAATTTTCTTTGGAAGTATTGTTCACTTAGGACGATTCAAGCGGAAAGCGAGTCCTAAAGCGGATATACCGGCAAAAGAAAAACTGAAATAAATAAGAAGGTAAGTGAAGTGCATGATCTTACCTTCTTACAAATGCTCCAGACTGAACATTCGAAATATCCCAATATTCGTAATTGAAACCATTTAATTGGTTAGCCGAAAGGAGAGAAGGGCTGGTCCCCGTCTTGGTGACGGAGTAGAGATTCTGCCCGCAATGGATGAAAGAGCTTCTTTATGAGGGAAAGGCAAAGAAAATTTATTCAACTGATGATGAGAATGTAGTATTAGTGGAGTACAAGGATTCTGCCACAGCCTTTAATGGTGAAAAGAAGGCGGATATTAGCGGTAAAGGCCGTTTAAATAATGCCATTACTAGTTTGCTATTTTTAAAGCTTCATGAACAAGGGATTGAGACTCATTTTATTAAGCAGATTTCTGAAATTGAGCAGTTAGTTAAGAAGGTTAGCATTGTGCCGCTTGAAGTCGTTACACGGAATGTAGCTGCAGGTAGTCTTGCAAAGCGATTAGGATTTGAAGAAGGGCAAGCATTATCCAAGCCGTTAGTCGAGTTTTATTATAAGGATGATAATTTAGGGGATCCGTTGGTGACGATTGATCATATCCTTGAGCTTGACCTTGCCACAGTGGAAGAGGTTGAGACATTAAAGGAAAAAGCGCTTAAGGTAAATGCAGTTTTATCAAGCTTTTTTGCAGAATTAGGAATTCGATTAATCGATTTTAAGCTAGAATTCGGGAAAGATAATTTAGGAAATATTGTTTTGGCAGATGAAATTTCACCTGATACGTGCAGATTATGGGATGCAAAAACGAATGAAAAGCTCGATAAGGATGTATTCCGCCGTGATTTAGGAAATCTTACGGATGCTTATGAAAATATTTTGGCTCGCTTAGGAGGCGTTCAGCTTGGTTAAGGTTAAAGTTTATGTAACGTTAAGAGAAAGTGTATTGGATCCACAAGGGAAAGCAGTTAATCATGCCCTTCACTCTTTAGGCTATAACGAAATTAAGGATGTACGTATTGGTAAATTTATGGAGCTGTATGTTGATCCTACAGGTCGTGATGTAGAAGAGGTTGTGAAAGAAGCTTGTGAAAAGCTGTTAGCTAATCCGGTAATTGAGGATTTCCGCTATGAAATAGAGGAGAGTGTCACCCAATGAAATTTGCGGTAATCGTATTTCCTGGTTCAAATTGTGACGTCGACATGTTCTCTGCTATTAAGGATGAACTAGGTTCCGATGTTGAGTATGTTTGGCATGCGGAGAAGGATTTAGATCGTTTTGATGCGATTTTACTCCCTGGTGGCTTTTCATATGGAGACTATTTAAGATGCGGGGCGATTGCCCGTTTCAGCAATATTATGAATGAAATTAAAAAGGCTGCAGAAGCTGGCAAACCGGTATTAGGGGTTTGTAACGGATTCCAAATTTTATTAGAGGCTGGTTTACTTCCAGGGGCATTGCGCCGAAATGAGAGCTTGAAATTCATTTGTCGTCCAGTACAGTTAAAGGTCGAGAACAATGCAACATTGTTTACAAATGACTATGCAGCTGGTGAATTGATTTCGATTCCAGTCGCCCATGGCGAAGGGAATTACTATTGTGATGAAGCAACATTAAAGCAAATGCAGGAGAATAAACAGATTGTCTTTACGTATGTAGATAATCCAAATGGAAGTCTTGAAAATATCGCGGGTATCATAAATGAGCGCGGAAATGTGTTAGGGATGATGCCGCATCCTGAAAGAGCGGTCGATGAACTACTCGGTGGTGCTGATGGTCTTAAACTTTTTAAATCGATCGTGAAACAATGGAGGGAATCATATGTCGTTAAAGCTTGAACCAACTCCTGGAGCAAATTAAGTCAGAACGAGTCTATGCGGAAATGGGTATGTCCGATGCGGAATTTGCTATGGTTGAAAAAATCCTCGGCCGCACGCCTAATTACACCGAAACCGGACTATTTTCGGTTATGTGGTCTGAGCATTGTAGCTATAAAACCTCAAAGCCTATATTGAAGAGATTTCCAATTACAGGGGAAAGAGTACTTCAAGGGCCTGGAGAAGGTGCTGGAGTCGTTGATATCGGTGATAATCAAGCGGTTGTATTTAAAATTGAGAGTCATAATCATCCGTCGGCAATTGAACCATATCAAGGGGCAGCGACAGGTGTAGGCGGTATTATCCGTGATATCTTTTCTATGGGGGCTAGACCAATTGCGATGCTGAACTCTTTACGCTTCGGTGAACTTTCTGATTCTGCACGAGTTCGTTATTTGTTTAAAGAAGTTGTCGCAGGTATTGCTGGTTACGGAAACTGTATTGGAATTCCAACCGTTGGTGGTGAGGTTCAATTTGATCCTTCCTATGATGGAAATCCGTTAGTTAATGCAATGTGTGTCGGTTTAATCGACCATAAGGATATTAAAAAAGGTCAGGCCCATGGCGTTGGAAACACGGTTATGTATGTAGGTGCGAAAACAGGTCGTGACGGAATCCATGGTGCAACATTCGCTTCCGAGGAGTTACATGATGCTTCTGATGAGGATCGTCCAGCGGTTCAAGTCGGCGATCCGTTTATGGAAAAGCTATTATTGGAAGCATGTTTAGAATTGATTCATTGTGATGCCCTCGTTGGGATTCAGGATATGGGAGCAGCTGGGTTAACTAGCTCAAGCTCGGAGATGGCAAGTAAAGCCGGATCAGGAATGGAATTGAATCTGGATTTTGTCCCACAGCGTGAAACTGGAATGACTCCATATGAAATGATGCTGTCTGAATCGCAAGAGCGGATGCTGATTGTTGTCCAAAAAGGCAGAGAACAAGAGATTGTTGATATTTTCTCTAAATATGATCTTGAAGCGGTTGCTATTGGGGTTGTAACCGATGATAAAATGTACCGCTTGATTCATAAAGGTGAAGTTGTCGCGAATGTTCCGGTTGATGCGTTGGCAGAGGATGCACCTGTTTACAATATGCCATCTGCAGAACCGCAATACTTCCGTGACTTCCAGGCGATGGAAAATGAAGTGCCGGCGATTGAGAACTACGGTGAAACATTAGTGCAATTATTACAACAGCCTACAATCGCTTCTAAAGAGTGGGTTTACGACCAATATGATTATATGGTTCGTACCAATACAGTTGTAGCGCCAGGCTCTGATGCAGCTGTTCTTCGTATCAGAGGGACAGAAAAAGCGTTGGCGATGACGACTGATTGTAATTCGCGCTATCTCTATTTGGACCCTGAAACTGGCGGAAAAATTGCTGTGGCAGAAGCTGCGCGAAACATTGTTTGTTCTGGAGCAGAGCCGCTTGCAGTTACAGATAACCTGAATTTCGGAAATCCAGAGAAACCGGAAATCTTCTGGCAAATCGAGAAATCTGCTGATGGTATTTCCGAAGCGTGCCGGGAACTAAATACCCCTGTAATCGGTGGAAATGTATCGATGTATAACGAAACAAATGGAACAGCGATTTATCCAACACCTGTTATTGGAATGGTTGGATTGATCACAGATTTAAAACACATTACGACTCAAAGTTTTAAAGAAGCGCTCGACCTTGTATATCTTTTAGGTGAAACAAAGGATGAATTTGGCGGCAGTGAGCTTCAAAAAATGCTGAACGGAAAAATTTACGGAAAATCTCCGGAACTTGACTTAGCAATTGAAAAAGACTATCAACAAAAAGTGTTAGCAGCGATTCGCGCTGGATTAGTTGAATCTGCTCATGATTTAGCTGAAGGTGGTCTTGCGGTTGCAGTTGCAGAAAGTGCAATTGGAACGGGGCTTGGTGCGGATATTACCGTAACTGGAAATCCAGTAGCTGCTTTATTTAGTGAAAGCCAATCACGCTTTTTATTAACAGTGAAAAAGGAAAATCAACAAGCATTTGAAGCAGCAGTTGGTGCCACATTAATCGGTGAAGTAACAGCTGCACCTGTTTTATCTATCGCTGTTGACGGTGTAAATGTAATAAAAGAACAAGTTGAGAATTTAGAGAAGGCTTGGAAAGGAGCTATTCCATGCTTGCTGAATTAAGAGGCTTGAATGAAGAGTGCGGAGTTTTCGGCGTTTGGGGACATTGTGACGCTGCCAGCATTACCTATTATGGCCTTCATAGCCTTCAGCACCGCGGACAAGAGGGGACAGGAATTGTTACTACGGATGGTAAAAAGTTAGATATCGCTAAAGGGGAAGGTCTAGTTACAGAGGTATTTACTTCTGACGTGATGTCAGAGCTATCTGGAAAAGCAGCAATTGGTCATGTTCGTTATGCAACGGCTGGTGGAAGTGGATATGAAAATGTTCAGCCACTTCTTTTCCACTCCCAAACTGGCAGTATTGCGCTTGCTCATAATGGGAATTTGGTTAATGCCAGTTTGATAAAATCAATCCTTGAGCAGCAAGGTAGTATTTTTCAAACAAGCTCAGATACGGAAGTATTGGCTCATTTGATCCGTCGTAGTGGCGAGCGTCACTTGAAGGATCAAGTAAAGAGTGCATTGAAGCAAATCGAAGGTGCATTTGCCTATGTGATTTTAACGGAATCAGAAATGATGGTGGCATTAGACCCACATGGTTTAAGACCGCTTTCCTTAGCGCGCCTTGGGGATGCCTATATTGTCGCGTCTGAAACATGCGCATTCGATGTCGTTGGGGCAGAGTTTGTACGCGACATTGTTCCAGGGGAATTGCTTGTTATAAATGATGAGGGGATTACGACTGAATTCTTCTCGGAAGACAAGCAAAGTGCAATTTGTGCAATGGAATATATTTATTTTTCAAGACCTGGATAGTGATATCCATGGAATTAATGTTCATACAGCCCGTAAGAAAATGGGGAAAAGACTGGCTGCGGAAGCAAAGATTGAAGCGGATGTGGTGACAGGTGTTCCTGACTCAAGCATTTCAGCAGCAATCGGGTATGCTGAAGCATCAGGAATTCCGTATGAAATGGGCTTAGTGAAAAATCGTTATGTTGGTCGGACCTTTATTCAGCCTTCACAATCATTAAGAGAGCAAGGAGTTAAGATGAAGCTCTCTCCTGTTCGGGGTGTGGTTGAAGGGAAACGTGTGATTATGGTTGATGACTCGATTGTTCGGGGACAACAAGTCGAAGAATCGTGACGATGTTAAAGGATGCCGGTGCGACAGAGGTACATGTTGTGATTAGTTCACCACCAATCAAAAATCCGTGCTTTTACGGGATTGATACGTCAACAAAGGAAGAGCTAATTGCTTCCTCTAATTCCGTTGAAGAAATCCGGGAACTAATCGGTGCTGACTCACTAACTTTCATTAGTGTTGAAGGTATGCTTGAAGCAGTTGGCAGAGTGGATAAAGATAAAAATTGTGGACAATGCTTAGCGTGCTTTACAGGGGAATATCCGACAGAGCTTTATCCGGATACACTGCAATATTACTATCAAAAATAAGCAGCATAAGAACTTATGCTGCTTTTCTTAATAAAAAAGCGATTAAAGGAGATTTAGAAATGGCGAATGCTTATAAAGAAGCCGGTGTCAATATCGAAGCGGGATATCAAGCGGTTGAAAGAATGAAGCGTCACGTTGCAAAGACTGCAAGATTAGGGGTAATGGGCGGTCTTGGCGGCTTTGGAGCGATGTTTGATTTGTCAGCATTAAACCTTAAGGAGCCAGTGTTGGTTTCAGGGACGGATGGAGTCGGAACAAAGCTTATGCTGGCCTTTATGGCAGACCGCCACGATACAATTGGAATTGATGCAGTTGCGATGTGCGTCAATGATATCGTTGTTCAAGGTGCAGAGCCACTTTATTTTCTTGATTACATCGGCTGTGGTCAAGCAGACCCAGCCAAAATTGAAATGATTGTAAAGGGTGTAGCAGACGGCTGTGAGCAGGCCGGATGTGCGCTTATTGGCGGGGAAACAGCAGAAATGCCAGGGATGTATGATGAAGAGGAATATGATATTGCAGGCTTTGCGGTTGGGGCATGTGAGAAGTCAAGCTTGATCACCGGTCAATCAATTAAGGCGGGCGATGTGCTAGTAGGATTAGCGTCAAGTGGTGTTCATAGCAATGGTTTCTCGCTCGTCAGAAAAGTATTTTTTGAAAAAGCAAAGCTAGGATTGGATGAGTATATTGAAGAGCTTGGCTG
Source organism: Bacillus sp. T3 (assembly GCF_033449965.1). Taxonomy (NCBI): domain Bacteria; kingdom Bacillati; phylum Bacillota; class Bacilli; order Caryophanales; family Bacillaceae; genus Bacillus; species Bacillus sp. T3. The sequence continues at coordinate 4,464,787 of NZ_CP137761.1, read as the reverse complement.
CACATTGGGTGAAGAACTATTAAAGCCAACCAGAATCTATGTAAAATCCATTCTATCCGCGTTGAAGAAGTTCCCGATTAAAGGAATGGCGCACATTACCTGGTGGCGGATTCCATGAAAACATTCCGAGAATTTTCCCAACTGGCCTAGGAGCAGAGGTTAAAGCGGGCAGCTGGAATATTCCTGCTGTGTTCTCATTGCTTGAAAAGCTTGGAGAAGTAAAGCATGAGGAAATGTTTAATATTTTTAATATGGGAATTGGAATGGTTGTCATTGTCGAAAAAGACCAGGCTAGTGAGCTTGTAAGCCATTTTAATGAGCTTGGCGAAACAGCCTCAATCATTGGTGTTGTAACGGAAAACGAAGGAATTACGATTGTTTAGGGGGATATGGATGAAGAACATCGCCGTCTTTGCATCCGGAAACGGGAGCAATTTTCAAGCGATTATTGATGCAGTTTCTGAACAGAAGCTGGATGCAACAATCAAGCTTCTCGTTTGCGATAAACCGGGTGCCTATGCTGTTGAACGGGCCAAAGCGGCAGGAATTGACTTTTTTGAGTTTCGGGCAAAGGATTATGCGGATAAACAGGCATATGAATTGGAAATATTAGCAAAATTACATGAGTATAACATTGATTTGGTCGTTTTAGCGGGGTATATGAGGTTAATAGGACCAAACTTATTAACTGACTATGAGGGCCGAATTGTCAATATTCACCCATCGTTGTTGCCTGCTTTTCCAGGCAAGGATGCGATGGGTCAGGCGTTAGCTGCGAAGGTTGAGGTCAGTGGAGTAACGGTGCATTATGTTGATGCGGGTATGGATTCAGGTCCAATTATTGCGCAAGAAACAGTTGAAATTGCAGCAAACGAAACGATTGAAACATTACAGGAAAAAATACATAAAGTTGAACATCAACTTTATCCAGCGGTTTTACAAATGCTAGTATCGAAGTTTAAGGAGGAAGTTGAAAATGTCTAAAAAACGAGCGCTTATTAGCGTTTCTGATAAACAAGGAATTGCTGAATTTGCTAAAGGGTTAAGCGAATTAGGCTATGAGCTTATTTCTACTGGCGGTACGAAAAAGGCACTTCAGGAAGCAGGTATACCTGTAATTGGAGTTAGCGATGTAACTGGCTTTCCAGAGATTTTAGAAGGACGTGTCAAAACATTAAACCCACTCATTCATGGTGGTTTATTAGCAAAATTTGATTCTGCTGAGCATCAGCAACAATTAGAAGAGCATGGAATCAATCCAATTGAACTAGTAATTGTTAATCTTTATCCATTCCAACAAACGATTGCAAAACCAGATGTAACAGTGGATGATGCAATCGAAAATATTGATATCGGTGGTCCGACGATGCTTCGCGCATCTGCGAAAAACCATCAGTATGTAACAGTTGTCGTCGATCCTGAGGATTATCCTCGAGTATTGACGGAGCTTAATTTATCTGGTCAGGTTCAACAAGCTACACGCCGTAAACTTGCGGCAAAGGTATTCCGTCATACTGCAGCATATGATGCAATGATTGCAGAATATATGACGGAATTATCCGGTGAAGAAAATCCTGAGAACTTAACGGTCACATTTGAATTAAAGCAATCACTTCGCTACGGTGAAAATCCGCATCAGGAGGCAGCTTTCTATCGTAAGCCACTTGGTTCGAAATTTTCGATTGCAAATGCAGAACAAGTACACGGTAAAGAATTATCCTATAACAACATTAACGATGCGAATGCCGCACTTCAAATTGTTAAGGAATTTACAGAGCCTGCTGCAGTAGCTGTGAAGCATATGAACCCTTGTGGTGTCGGTACTGGCGAAAACGTTTTTGATGCGTATTCCAAAGCCTATGAAGCAGATCCTGTTTCGATTTTTGGCGGTATTGTTGCATTAAATCGAGAAGTAGACCGTGCAACCGCAGAAAAGCTTTATGAAATCTTCTTAGAAATTATTATTGCTCCATCATTCTCTGCTGAAGCAATTGAAGTGTTAACAGGAAAGAAAAATCTTCGTTTGTTAACGATTCCGTTTGGGGAAAAACAAAAGCCTGAGCGCGTGTTGACTTCAGTTGAGGGCGGATTGCTTGTTCAAGATCAAGACCGCTACTCGCTTGATGATGCCAATATCACGGTTCCAACAAAAAGACAGCCTACTGAAGAAGAGTGGGAAGCATTAAAGCTTGGCTGGAAGGTTGTCAAGCATGTGAAGTCCAATGCGATTGTGGTGGCAAATAAAGAACAAACTCTTGGAATTGGTGCCGGACAAATGAATCGTGTCGGTTCTGCAAAAATTGCACTTGAGCAAGCAGGAGAAGCTGCAAAAGGAGCAGGTCTTGCTTCCGATGCTTTCTTCCCAATGGACGATACCGTCGAAGCGGCTGCACAAGCAGGTATTACAGCGATCATTCAAACGGGTGGTTCGATTCGTGATCAGGATTCGATTAAAAAGGCAGACGAATATGGAATTGCCATGGTATTTACTGGCGTCCGTCATTTTAAACATTAAGAGGGGGCAGAACGAATGAACGTTTTAGTCATCGGCCGTGGTGGCAGAGAGCATGCAATTTGTCGAAAAATGAAAGAAAGCTCTAAGGTGGAAAAGGTGTTTGTCGCTCCAGGTAATGATGGGATGACGGACGTAGCAGAGCTTGTGGCAATTGATGAGAGCAATCAAGATGCCCTTGTGAAATTTGCGCAGGAGAATGAAGTAGGTTTAACCTTTGTTGGACCTGAAATTCCGCTACTTGAGGGGATCGTTGATAAATTTCAAGAGGCAGGTCTAAAGGTTTTTGGACCTAGACAAGTTGCAGCATTGATTGAAGGAAGTAAATCGTTTGCGAAGGATTTAATGCATAAATATAGCATTCCTACTGCAGAATACGCGGTGTTCAGCGATTATGAAGAAGCAAAAAATTATGTTGAAAAGCTAGGAGCACCAATTGTCATTAAAGCAGATGGATTAGCAGCCGGTAAAGGCGTTGTTGTCGCTATGACAATGGAAGAAGCCCTTGCTGCTTTAAAGGATATGCTATTGGATGAGAAATTTGGAGATGCATCGGCAACTGTTGTGGTTGAGGAATTTTTAGCAGGTGAAGAGTTTTCACTAATGGCTTTTGTTAATGGCGATATTGTTGTGCCGCTTGAAATTGCGCAGGATCATAAGCGTGCATACGATGGCGATCAAGGACCAAACACCGGTGGAATGGGTGCGTATTCTCCTGTACCACAAATTGGACAAGATGCAGTGCAAATAGCGATTGAAACGATTTTGCATCCTACTGCACAAGCCATGATTGAAGAAGGAAGAAGCTTTTGCGGAATTCTATATGCCGGCTTGATTTTAACGGAAAAAGGACCAAAGGTGATTGAATTTAATGCACGCTTTGGCGATCCAGAAACACAAGTTATTCTGCCAAGACTAAAATCAGATTTAGTAGAAGTTCTGCTAGCACTTCTTGACGGCCAAACTCCTGAGCTCGAGTGGGATGACAATTTTGTCATTGGTGTTGTTGTGGCAGCAGAGGGTTATCCTGGTGAGTATCAAAAGGGAGCTGTCCTTGACGGGTTGAATAACATGAGTGATGAAGTCTATATATTCCATGCAGGAACGAAATTAGATGAACAGGGACGATTTGTAACAAATGGAGGGCGAGTCCTCCTTGCAGGTGCAAAAGGAAAAGATTTAAAACTCGCCCAACAAAACGTTTATAAAGAATTAGAGAAGTTAACACGTGTTGGTGTTTTTTATCGAAACGATATCGGAGCAAGAGCTATCGCAAGTTCTCTTTGTTAGGTTTTTTTCCGAAAACATAAAACAAAGCAACGATACTACCAATTAATGTGGCGATGACAAATGACATGTGTGAGATATATTCATACATCATGTTGCTTTCGCTCCATCTCTTAGGGCTGTCTAACCTAGATACTGGGTTAGACAGCCCTTTTTTATTTTGCAAAAATCAGGTCGGATTGTAAGGGAACAAGGTCTCATCTTCTTGAGCTAAATCTTGGGTGCCGCGATGATTTTCTTCCATTTCTCCAAGCTTTTCAAAAAGGGCAGTCATCGGACAATAACGAACCATTCCTTCCGCAATTTTCATCGCCGAAAGGATGGTAACGAAAAGGTAGGAATCTCGCCATGGTCGTTTGACCATTTTCGCTGTTGTCCATGCTAGCAAGGTAAAGCCAATTGTCATACGGATTAGCGCATTGACAATCCCGATATTCGGTGTCACCTTCATTTAATGTTCACATCCTTTGTTTAAATTTAACAAATAATTACCACATTCTTTAATGCGGTGAATTGCGAAATATGTTAGTATAATAACAATGAAAGGGTTTTCATTGTTAATTGATTGTCCCATGATTTAGGGAGGGAAACGGGATGGAACAGCGGTATCGTTGGAAAAATAAACATTTACGTGAGCATGTTTCTGTTATTGATGGAAAATGCGCACCGACTATATTATTGAAAAATGCAACCTATTTGAATCAAGTATTTCGCAAATGGGTTACAGCAAATATTTGGATCTATAAGGATCGGATTGTGTATGTAGGTACCAATTTACCTGAAAACTTGAGGCAGTGCGAGGTCATTGATTGCACAGGCCAATTGCTTGTTCCAGGATACATTGAACCTCATTCACATCCTTTCTTATTATATAATCCCCACTCGTTAGCACAGTATGCTTGCCAATTTGGTACAACGACTTTGATCAATGATAATTTAATGCTGTCTGTTAATTTGAGTATGAAGGACGCATGTGCCTTTTTAAAAGAAATGAAACAGCTTCCAGCCTCCATGTATTGGTGGTGTCGGTTTGATGCCCAGACAGAAATCCTAAATGAAAATCATGTATTCTCACAAGCCAATATTAAGTGGTGGCTAGAACAGGATTGCGTATTACAGGGGGAGAACTGACCGGATGGCCAAAGTTGCTTGATGGTGATGACTTACTCTTGCATTGGATTCAAGAAACGAAAAGAATGCGGAAGAAAATTGAAGGTCATTTTCCAGGTGCTTCTGAAAAGACTTTGGCAAAGATGATGCTATTGGGAACAGACTGTGACCATGAAGCGATGACTGGAGAAGATGTATATAATCGTCTGATGCAAGGTTATATGGTGTCATTGAGGCATTCCTCAATTCGTCCGGATTTACCAAAGCTGTTGACGGAGATTCATGAGTTGGGAATAGATTTTTATGACCGCTTTATTTTTACAACAGATGGAGCATCAGCAAGCTTTTATGAGACCGGCATGATTGATCAAATGATTTCAATCGCGATTGAACACGGGGTTCCGGTTATCGAAGCATATAATATGGCTACGATTAATGTTGCTCGATACTATAATATCGACCATGTGCATGGAAGTATTGCGACTGGAAGGCTTGCCAATATTAACTTCCTTCAGGATGAAAAAAATCCAACTCCTGTATCCGTTTTAGCTAAAGGGAAGTGGGTAAAGAGGAATGGTGAAGAAGTGGTCATCCCTCAGCATTTTGATTGGAATCAGGTTGGAATGAAGGCGTTAACCATTGACTGGGATTTAACATGGGATGATATGCAATTCTCGATGCCGTTTGGAATTAAAATGGAGAATTCCGTCATTACGAAGCCGTATTCCATTAGTATTGATTGTTCACCAGATCAATTATCGAAGGACCATGATGAGTGCTTCTTTATGCTTGTGGATCGGAATGGGAAATGGCGAATTAATACATTATTAAAAGGATTTGCAAGCCATTTATCTGGTTTAGTAAGTTCCTTTTCTAATACAGGTGATATTATCTTAATTGGGAAAAGCAAACAAGATATGTTTACAGCCTTTAAACGAATGAAAGAATTAGGTGGAGGAATCGTGTGCTGTGAAAATGGTGAGATCACTCAAGAAATACCGCTGCACCTAATGGGAATCATGTCTGATAAAAATGTTGAAGAGTTGATTCTTGAGGAGAATAAGCTGTTTGCCTATTTACAGAAATGTGGCTATACATTTGCGGATCCAATCTACTCAATGTTGTTTTTATCTGCCACTCATTTGCCGTACATTAGAGTGACTCAGCAAGGAATGTACGATGTCATGAATAAAATGATACTCTTTCCAACGATAATGCGTTAAAATATAAAAGTGGCAAAGCAAAGAAATACCAATAAAAGGTGCGCATCATTTTTGTGGATTGAGGTGTAATGGATGCTAAGGAGATATTTTGCTGTGATAGCAGCTCTTTTCCTTCTTCTTACAGGATGTAATCAAACCAATGTGAAAACTGTAACAGAGCATAAAAAAAATGACATTGAAAATGCACAAAAGGAAAATGTTGAAATTTCAAACCACTTTCCATTAACCGGTATGGCAACGAATGAGGATATTGGAGGCAGGTCTATTGCGGTAATGGTTAATAATCATTCTGAAGCAAGGCCGCAAACTGGTTTAAATCAGGCAGATATTGTTTATGAAATCCTGGCTGAAGGCAATGTAACGAGGTTTCTGGCTATCTTTCAAAGTGAGATGCCTGAAAAAATCGGACCTGTTCGCAGTGCTAGAGAATATTATATAAGGCTTGCGAAGGCTTATGATAGTCTTTTTATCGCTCACGGGTATAGCTTTGATGCAAAGGAAATGCTTGATGCTGGCTTCATTGATAACTTAAATGGGATGCAATATGATGGTACGCTATTTAAACGGTCATCGGATCGAGTGGCGCCACATAATTCGTATATCACATATGAGAAAATTCTTGAAGGTGCAAAAAAGAATAATTTTTCAATGGAAAACCCACCAGAACCAATGAAGTTTCTAACAAAAGACGAGCAAAAAAGTATAGAAGGCCAAGCGGTAAAAAAGGTTACTGTGTCCTATTATAATAATCCAACCTTTTCAGCAACCTACGAATATGATGATGCAACTGGTAAATATAAACGTTTTTCAGCTGGTGAACAAACCGTTAATAATGACTCAGGTGAACCTGTCCTTTTGGACAATATTTTCATTGTCGAGACTGACCATCAAACGATTGATGATGCGGGTAGACGCAAAATCGATTTGACATCTGGCGGGAGAGCCTATTTGCTACAAAAGGGCTTATTAAGGGAAGTTGAGTGGAAAAGTGAGAATGGCAGGATTGTTCCTGCACTAAATGGAACGGTGATTGGCTTTGTCCCAGGTAAAACTTGGATTAATGTTGTTCCTTCAAGCCCTGGACTAGCAGGTTCAGTCCAAATGGAAGTAAATGAATGAGAATGATTAAAGGAGTACTCAATGATGCAAATTGATAAATTACGTGGTAGAGAGCTTGATCAGTTGTTTAAGGCAATTCTTGCTCTAGAAGATGTGGAAGAATGCTATCGTTTCTTTGATGATTTGTGTACAGTTAATGAAATCCAATCATTAGCGCAACGACTAGAGGTTGCACGTATGCTCCGTGAAGGAAAAACCTATCATAAGATTGAAACGGAGACAGGCGCAAGTACAGCGACCATTTCTCGTGTAAAGCGATGCTTGAACTATGGAAATGACGCGTATGAAATGGCTTTAGACCGGGTGAATGAGCCAGAAACAGAAACAAGTGAAGAGTAGATTAGACATGAAAGAATACCAAAGGGGAGTCCCTTTGGTGTTTTTTTATGGGTTAAGGTATACGGTTTAACTTGCTCCCAGTTTTGTTTTTTAAAACATATGAACAAATGATATAATGGTGAAATGGAAATTAGAATGGGGGCTTTAAAGGATGTACGATGTACGCGAGTGGCGCCATGTATTTAAACTTGATCCGGATAAAGAAATGACCGACGAAGCGCTAGAGAGAGTTTGTGAATCCGGAACAGATGCAATTATAGTGGGGGGCACTGATGGGGTTACGCTTGATAAGGTGCTGGATTTAATGGTGCGCATTCGTCGATATAATGTACCATGTTGTTTAGAGGTCTCGGATATAGAAACGGTAACGCCAGGGTTCGATTTGTATTTCATTCCTTCGGTTTTAAATAGCAAGGATACTAAATGGATTACAGGACTTCATCATCAGGCATTGAAGGAATTTGGCGAACTAATGAATTGGGATGAAATTCTCGTTGAAGGGTATTGTATTTTAAATGGAGCTTGTAAAGCAGCTCAGGTTACAGATGCGAATACGGCACTAGAATTAGATGATGTTGTTGCATATGCAATGATGGCGGACAAAATGTTTAGTATGCCAATTTTTTATTTAGAATACAGTGGTACTTATGGCAATCCTGATTGGGTGAAGGAAGTGAAACGCCATTTAGAGAAGGCAACCTTTTTTTATGGTGGGGGTATCAAATCCGTCGAACAGGCAAAGGTAATGGCCGAACATGCCGATGTTATTGTTGTTGGAAATGTCGTATATGATGATTTGAACGAAGCCTTGGCGACAGTACAAGTAATTAAGCGTTAATCAAACGTTTGATTAAAATAGAGCGAAATACTATATAAGAGGCAATTTTACTAGTGCCTGATAATAAAACAATTGATGAGTGGTGAGATAGTAGATGCAATTTTTAACAGATAAATTGTTAAATGGGATGAACCCAGAACAGAAAAATGCAGTAAAAGCTACAGATGGCCCCCTTCTGATTATGGCCGGCGCTGGAAGTGGAAAAACGAGAGTGCTTACGCACCGAATTGCTTATTTAATTGTGGAAAAAAGGGTAAATCCCTATAATATCTTGGCGATTACGTTTACCAATAAAGCTGCAAAGGAAATGAGAGAGCGTATTTCAAGCTTGATGGGTGGTGCAGCAGATGAAGTTTGGATTTCAACCTTTCACTCGATGTGTGTAAGGATTTTGCGCCGTGATATTGACCGAATCGGTTTTAATCGAAACTTTACGATTCTAGATACAACGGATCAGCTATCAGTGCTGAAGTCGATTTTAAAGGATAAAAATATTGATCCAAAGCAATTTGACCCACGTGCCATGCTCGGAGCCATTAGTTCTGCGAAAAACGAACTGATCGACCCTGAAAGCTACGCGAAAAATGCCGGGGGTTATTTCGATCAAAAGGTCGCTGAGGTTTATACAGAATATCAAAAACGCCTGCGAAAAAATAGCGCGTTAGATTTTGATGATTTGATTATGATGACCATTCAATTATTTCAGCGTGTGCCTGAAGTGCTTGAATACTATCAGCGCAAGTTTCAATATATTCATGTAGATGAGTATCAGGATACAAACAGAGCTCAGTATATGCTGGTTAAACAGCTTGCCTCACGGTTTAAAAATCTCTGTGTGGTCGGAGATTCTGACCAATCGATTTATCGTTGGCGTGGTGCGGATATCGCTAACATTTTATCGTTTGAAAAAGACTATCCGAACGCAAAGGTCATTTTACTTGAACAGAACTATCGTTCAACTAAGAAAATTCTGTTGGCGGCAAATGAGGTTATTAAGAACAACTTAAATCGAAAGCCTAAGAACTTGTGGACACAAAATCCAGATGGAAATAAAATTTCTTATTTCCGTGCGGATAGCGAGAAGGGTGAAGGGCAATTTGTTGCTGGGAAGATCAAAGAGCTGGTGGATAGTAGCAAATATAAACGTTCAGATATTGCGATTTTATATCGAACCAATGCTCAGTCCCGTGTCATCGAGGAAGTATTACTAAAATCAAATATAGATTACTCGATTGTAGGCGGAATTAAGTTCTATGAACGTAAAGAAATTAAGGATATCATTTCTTATTTAAAACTTGTTGCCAATCCGGATGATGAGATTGCTTTTACACGTGTGATCAATGTTCCGAAGCGGGGAATTGGCTCAAGCTCATTTGATAAAATTGCAGAGTTTGCACAAACTCATGACCTTTCTCTATTTCAAGCGTTAGAATCGGTTGAATTGATTGGATTAAGTCCAAAAGTGACTAAGGCTGCAGCAGAATTCCGTGATTTAGTTAGTGGCTATACGAGAATGCAGGAGTTTTTATCGGTGACGGAGCTAGTGGAGGAACTATTAGATAAGTCAGGCTATCGCGAGATGTTGAAGGCAGAAAAATCGCTCGAGTCGCAAAGCCGACTAGAGAACTTAGACGAGCTATTGTCCGTTACAAAGAATTTTGAAGACTCAAATGATGACAAGAGTTTGATTGCCTTTTTAACAGACCTTGCTTTAGTGGCGGATATTGATAGTCTGGATGATGAGGGACAAAAGAAAGTGGATACCGTCACATTAATGACCCTTCATTCAGCCAAGGGTTTAGAATATCCAGTTGTCTTCCTAATGGGCTTAGAGGAAGGTGTGTTTCCGCATAGCCGTTCGCTTCAAGAGGAAGCGGAAATGGAGGAGGAGCGCCGTCTTGCCTATGTTGGGATCACCCGTGCCGAGGAGCAATTGTTTATTACGAATGCGCAAATGCGAACATTATTTGGTCGCACCAATTCGAATGCTCCTTCTAGATTTATAAAGGAAATCCCAGAGGATTTAATTGAAGGCATCGAACCAGAACGTAAATCTATTTCTTCATTTCAATCTTTTGCGAAGCAACCACAGCGAAAAATTGTTATGCGCCCGAATGTGGCACCGACGGCATCTGGTGGAGATAGTGTTTCCTGGCGTGTTGGTGATAAAGCTTCGCACGGTAAATGGGGAATTGGCACAGTAGTAAGTGTGAAGGGTGAAGGAGAAGGAATGGAATTAGATATCGCCTTTCCAAGCCCAGTAGGAATTAAACGTTTGTTAGCTAAATTTGCACCGATCAAAAAAGCATAGAGAAAGGGCTGCGTTTATGGACCTTCAAAACGAAAAAAAACGTGTTAACGAGCTGCATACATTATTAAACGAATACAATTACGAGTATTATGTGTTGGATCGTCCTACCGTTCCAGATGCTGAATATGATAGGCTCATGCAGGAATTAATTGAGCTTGAGACACACTATCCTGAGCTGAAGAGTGCAGACTCCCCGTCGCAAAGAGTGGGTGGAGAAGTACTAGAAATGTTTTCAAAGGTAGTCCATCGTGTACCGATGCTAAGCTTAGGAAATGCTTTTGGTGCCCAGGATTTACGTGATTTTGATCGGAGAATCCGTCAAATTGTTGGCGATGATTTTTCCTATGTATGTGAGTTGAAAATCGACGGCTTGGCTGTATCGCTTTATTATCAAGATGGAATCTTTGTTCAAGGGGCAACGAGGGGCGATGGTTCTATTGGTGAAGATATTACGGCCAACCTTAAAACCATTGGCTCCATTCCACTTCGATTAAAGGAGGCTGTTACCCTTGAAGTGCGTGGTGAGGCGTATATGCCAAAGCGCTCCTTTGAAGCATTAAACAAAATTCGAGCAGAACGAGAAGAAGAGCCGTTTGCCAATCCACGGAATGCGGCTGCTGGTTCATTACGCCAGTTAGATCCAAAAATCGCAGCATCGCGAAATTTAGATGTCTTTTTATATGGAATAGCTGGAGCCGAGCAATTAGGGGTTGCCTCGCATAGTGAAGGACTAGACCAGCTTGATTCACTTGGGTTTAAGACTAATCAGGAGCGGAAAAAATGCGGCGATATTGAAGCGGTTATTGATTTTGTTGAAGGATGGGTTGAAAAAAGACCGAACCTACCGTATGAAATCGACGGTATCGTGATAAAGGTGGATTCGCTTGAGCAGCAAGAAGTATTAGGAACGACGGCCAAAAGTCCACGCTGGGCCATTGCTTACAAATTTCCGGCAGAAGAAGTTGTCACAACGTTAAAGGATATTGAGCTGAATGTTGGGCGAACTGGCGTGATTACACCAACGGCGATTCTGAGAGCCGGTGCGTGTCGCTGGGACGACGGTGCAGCGTGCCTCCTTGCATAACGAGGATTTAATTCGGGAGAAGGATATCCGCCTTGGTGACCAGGTGGTTGTTAAAAAAGCAGGTGACATTATTCCTGAGGTTGTGAATGTGTTAGTAGAACGCCGTACCGGTTTGGAGCAGGTGTTTGTCATGCCGACACACTGTCCAGAATGTGAAAGTGATTTGGTACGGTTTGAGGATGAAGTAGCACTTCGTTGTATTAATCCGAAATGCCCTGCACAAATAAGAGAGGGTCTTATCCATTTTGTATCTCGAAACGCAATGAATATCGAGGGTTTAGGTGAAAAGGTTATCAGTCAATTATTTGCAGAAAACCTCATTCATGATGTTGCGGATATTTATAAGCTCTCACGTGATCAGCTTATTGGTTTAGAACGCATGGGTGAAAAATCAATTCAAAAAATGTTAGCAGCAATTGAGTCGTCGAAGGATAATTCACTTGAAAAGCTGTTGTTTGGCCTAGGAATTCGCCATGTTGGAGCAAAAGCAGCAAAAACACTTGCTCAAGAATTCGAAACAATGGGCAATCTTGCTTTAGCATCCAATGAGGAACTAAAGGCAATAAATGAAATTGGCGATAAAATGGCTGATTCTGTTGTCACGTATTTTAATCAGGATGAAGTAAAGGAACTGTTACAAGAATTAGCAGCTGCTTCTGTGAACATGACCTACAAGGGACCTAAACGTGTTGCGGCTGAAGCTTCTTCCTCCATATTTGCAGGAAAGACAATCGTTTTAACAGGAAAGCTTGAAAGGTTAAATCGAAATGAAGCAAAGGAAAAAATTGAATCTCTTGGTGGAAATGTAGCCGGCAGTGTAAGCAAAAAAACTGATCTTGTCATTGCAGGTGAGGATGCTGGCTCAAAATTATCAAAGGCTGAGGAATTGGGCATCGAGATTTGGGATGAAGCGAGAATGTTGGAAGAATTAAATAAGTAAGAGAGGGAAACCCATGAAAAAACTAGCAATGGTTGCTTTATCTCTCATTCTATTGCTGACTGCTTGTGCTCCTAATTTTAAAAAACAAGAAGAAGTAGTTCAAAATAGCAAGGATGACTCAAAAGAAGAAGCAATTATTCCAAAATATCAAATCTCTGATCAATATTATCGAACGATCTTGCCGTTCAAACCCGGGGAAGCACGTGGGCTAGTGGTGAATAATCTTAATACACGATATGATATTAATGAGTTTGAGACTGGATTAATGCGGGTCGCATTGAAGGATTTTGACCCTGATAAGTATTTGTTCCAGGAAGGCCAATATTTAAAGAAAAAGACGGTTGGTCTATGGTTAAATCGACAATTTACTCCGGAACAGCTAGCAGCTGAAGGACTAAAGGAAACAGAAAATATCGGGTTAAATCCACTAGATGATGGAGTCGGTGATATTAAAGAGCGAAACGAAAAAAATCCGATTTATTTAGCTCATATTTTAGAGCATAATTATTTAATTAAGGATGACGATGGCAAGGTTCGACTTGGTGGGGTCGTACTTGGTCTTGCATTGAATTCAGTTTACTATTACCAAACGGTTCAATATGGGGCGACTTATGAACGAAAAATCCCCCATGAAGAGTTAGAGCGAAAGGGAAAAGAAATTGCTGCTGAGGTGGCAAAGAGAATCCGCGGTGTTGAGGGTCTTGAGGAAGTACCTGTTACCATTGCGCTATTTGAGCAAGAAGCCATTTCCTCTGTTGTACCTGGGAATTTCTTCGCTTATGCAAATGTCTCAAAGGGAAGTAACTCTCTAGGTAGCTGGCAATCAATCGATGAAAATTATTACTTGTTCCCTTCAGAGGAAGCGACGAAGGATCATCGAGATGATGTGACGTTCTTCCAAAACTTTAAGCAGGATGTAGAAGCGTATTTTCCTAACTTTAATGGGGTAATCGGCAAAGCATTTTATGTTGGAAACCAGCTGAATGAATTATCAATTAGCATTCCGATTCAATTTTACGGAAAAGCAGAAGGCGTTGGTTTTACGCAATATGTAACGGGACTTGTAATGGATCATTTTCCAAATTATGTAACGGTGCAGGTTTCGATTACATCTGTAAATGGTCCTGAGGCGCTGATCATCCGCAAGGCGGATCAAAACGAACCAATTGTCCATATTTATCAGTAAATAGTGCATAAAAATGATACTCTTAGCATAAAAATGGAAGGCAGACCGAGTTGGGTTTGCCTTCTTTTTGTGTGCGTGTTAAAGATTGTTGTTGATTGTAAATATACTGTTGATTGGAGCGGAAGGCGCGAGACTCCTCGAAAATGCTGCCGCATGGGAGGAGGCTCCCGGACCGCCCCGCGCGGCGCTGAGTGCCTGGAGCGGAAATCAAAATCTAAGCCAGTCATTATAAATAAATTATGGCCATATTTGAGCGGTTTGTAAGAGTAATGATAGAATAAGAGAGAATTCAGCTAAAATAGGAGGCGGTAAAATGGTACAACCTTACAAACATGAGCCTTTTACAGATTTTACGAATAAGGAAAATCAAGAGGCATATTTTCAAGGTTTACAGACAGTCGGCAGCTATTTAGGGCAGGATTATCCATTAATTATTGGGGGCGAATACATTTCAACGGAAGAGAAAATTGTATCCTATAATCCAGCGAACAAACAAGAGGTTATCGGACGAGTTTCCAAAACAAACCGTGAGCTTGCGGAAAAAGCGATGAAAGTAGCAGTTGATACATTTAAATCGTGGCGCAAGTCAAAGCCTGAAATGAGAGCGGATGTCCTATTTAAAGCTGCAGCCATTTTACGGCGCCGAAAGCATGAATTCTCTGCACTACTGACCAAGGAGGCAGGCAAGCCCTGGCGAGAAGCGGATGCAGATACAGCAGAAGCAATTGATTTTCTTGAATTTTACGGACGACAAATGATCCGAATCAAAGATGGAGTACCGGTAGCTAGCCGTCCGAACGAATATAATCGATATGACTACATCCCATTGGGTGTTGGAATTATTATTTCTCCATGGAATTTCCCATTGGCGATTATGGCTGGTACAACTGTCGCAGCTATTGTTGCAGGAAATACTGTCTTGTTGAAGCCTGCATCGACGACACCTGTTGTGGCTGCTAAATTCGTGGAGGTAATGGAGCTTGCAGGACTTCCAAAGGGCGTTCTTAATTTTGTCCCTGGAAGTGGTGCTGAGGTGGGTGACTATTTGGTTGACCATAAAGATACCCGATTTATTAGTTTTACTGGCTCAAGAGATGTTGGGCTACGGATAAATCAAAGAGCATCTGTCTTAAATGATGGGCAAATTTGGTTAAAACGGGTCATTGCGGAAATGGGCGGTAAAGATACGATAGTGGTCGACAGTGAGGCAGATATAGAATTAGCAGCACAATCGATTGTAGCTTCATCGTTCGGTTTTGCTGGCCAAAAATGCTCTGCATGCTCACGAGCGATTGTTGTTGAGGACATCTATGATACTGTCCTTAACCGAGTTGTGGAGCTGACCAATCAATTATCGGTCGGTAATCCTGAAGATTTTCATACTTTTATGGGGCCAGTTATCGATGAGAATGCATTTAATAAAATCATAGAATATATTGAAATTGGGAAGAAGGAAGGAAGACTCGTGGCAGGGGGAATTGGAGACAGCTCAAAGGGCTTCTTCATAAAGCCTACTGTTTTTGCAGACTTAGATCCAAAAGCTCGGTTAATGCAGGAAGAGATTTTTGGACCTGTCGTTGGTTTTTCAAAAGCAAAGGATTTCGACCATGCGATTGAACTGGCCAATAATACGGAATATGGGTTAACCAGGTGCGGTCATTACTAAAAATCGGAAACATATTGAACAAGCACGAGAAGATTTCCATGTTGGCAATCTCTATTTTAATCGCGGTTGTACCGGTGCGATTGTGGGGTATCAGCCGTTTGGTGGTTTTAATATGTCTGGAACGGATTCAAAGGCAGGCGGTCCAGATTACTTGTTGCTCCACATGCAAGCAAAGACAACCTCAGAACTTTTTTAAGGATAAATTAGTAGAGTTTTATTTTTTAGATTAGATCTTATCTCATTAAGGGATAGGATCTTTTTTATTTTAATCAAAGAAAAACTGCTTTATGTATGAATAAAACTGCCTTGGTTAATGTGTCGAATCTTTAGAATATTTTGTCGAAAACAAATTCAGAAAAATCTAATAAAAGAGGTTCCATTTCTAAAAATCCTGTTATATAATACAAACAGATCAAGAATTCACTGTGTTATAACATTTGAAAAGTTATGAATAGAAGTATTGAGAAATCAAGGCTTCAAGCATTGAAGGATGATCGAACAGTATTTTTGAGTGTGGATTGAGCGGATGTTCAGATGACCATTTGGGAGGGCTTTGCTTTCGACCATCACACTCTTAATAAGTCTTGTTAGATTTCTCATTTTTCATATGTGAAATCTTAAGATTAATAGTTTACTAGGTTTTACAAACAAAGGGGTATTTAAAACAAAGGAGGATTTAATCATGACAAACGAAAGAGCAAAACAATTACAAGAAAGCTGGGAACTAGATGCACGCTGGAAAGGTGTTACTAGACCTTATACTGCTGAGGAAGTTCTAAAACTACGTGGTTCAATCGATATCGAGTACACTTTAGCTCGTCGTGGATCTGAAAAACTTTGGAAGCTTGTGAACGAAGAGGACTTCGTTAATGCACTTGGAGCATTAACTGGTAACCAAGCTGTTCAACAAGTTAAAGCTGGTCTTAAAGCAATCTACTTGAGCGGATGGCAAGTAGCAGCGGATGCTAACCTTTCTGGTAACATGTATCCTGACCAAAGCTTATACCCAGCAAACAGCGTTCCAGCTGTTGTTAAACGCATCAACCAAGCATTACAACGTGCAGACCAAATCACACACGGCGAAGGCGACAACTCAATTGACTGGTTCGCTCCAATCGTTGCGGATGCTGAAGCTGGTTTCGGCGGACAATTAAACGTATTTGAATTAATGAAAGGTATGATCGAAGCGGGTGCTTCAGGCGTTCACTTTGAAGATCAACTTTCTTCTGAGAAAAAATGCGGTCACTTAGGCGGAAAAGTATTACTTCCAACTCAAACGGCTGTTAAAAACTTAATTGCTGCTCGTCTTGCAGCTGACGTAATGGGTGTTCCAACTGTATTAATCGCTCGTACAGATGCTAATGCAGCTGACCTTATCACTAGCGATGTTGACCAATACGATGGAGCTTTCATCACTGGCGAACGGACTCCAGAAGGTTTCTTCCGCACTAAAGCTGGTATTGACCAAGCAATCGCACGTGGTCTTGCTTATGCTCCATACGCTGATATGATCTGGTGTGAAACTTCTGAGCCAAATCTTGAGGAAGCAAAGCAATTTGCTGATGCAATCCATGCGCAATTCCCTGGCAAATTACTTGCTTACAACTGCTCACCATCATTTAACTGGAAAGCTAAGCTTGATGATGAAACAATTGCTAAATTCCAAATCGAACTTGGAAAAATGGGTTACAAATTCCAATTCGTTACACTTGCAGGTTTCCATGCATTAAACCACAGCATGTTCAACCTTGCGTTAGGTTACAAAGATCGCGGTATGGCTGCATACTCTGAGCTTCAACAAGCTGAGTTTGCAAGCGAGAAAGATGGCTACACAGCTACTCGTCACCAACGCGAAGTTGGAACTGGTTACTTCGACCAAGTTTCTATGATCGTTTCTGGTGGTACTTCTTCTACTACAGCTCTTAAAGGCTCAACTGAAGAAGAACAATTCCAAGCAACGAAGTAATACTTAAATCGTTTAGTTTATTCTTTGCCTTGTGATTTTTACCTTGTGATTTTTACTCCTATTTCTCCTATATGTTCCTTCTCTCCGTTAATGGGGAGAAGGATTTTTTTTTGAAAGCATAAAATTTTTAAAGCGATGGGGGACAGTCCCCCATCGCTTTAAAGTGTTAATTGCACTTTTTTATGGAATGCTACATACATAGTAGTAATTGGATGAGGGGAGGGTTTTGGGTGTCGAATTCAAAGATGGATGATTATCTGCTGCAGGGGATTCATGGAGTAAAGGAGATAAAGCCTGATGAACGACGAAAATTTTTAACTGCGTTAAGAGAGCGGGTAATTATCGCCTTAACGACGGAGCAGGTGATGGAGAAAGAGGTATTTCCGCAGGTAGAGTTATTAATGAAGGAACACACCTCTGCCCATTTATTTTTAAATGGACATTTGGATTATTCATATCTTAGTAAGTATATGACAATTGCCAGAAATGTTAAGCTGGAATACACGATTGTGACAAATAAAGACTATCAATCGGAATTGGGACTCGTATTGGCTGCTGAAACGGCGATTGATAAGGAAGAGATCTTCATTGGACAGAAAAAGGAAATATCGAAACCAGTCCAACAGCAAGAGGAAAAAGGGCTTTTATCTACAATCAAAAATATTTTTAAATAGGAGCTCAACAAAAAGCAGATCTACAATAATGCAGGTCTGTTTTTTAGTGTGTAATCAAACGTTTGATTAAGGAAAGTATATTTGCTTTTTTCATGGTAAAATAGGCAAAGGGTAAAGCTGGAAAGATGGGCAAACTATATTGCTTTAGTGCGGAAAAGTTTGTTATCATCTTAGTATTGTGTAACTGCTCGAACTTATTTGGAGGTGACGAATATGTCAAGAATATCTGAGGAACAAGTAAAGCATGTCGCCCATTTGGCGAGACTTGCCATTACAGAGGAAGAGGCTGAAAAATTCACGAAGCAATTAGATGCTATTA
The DNA here is from genome assembly GCF_033449965.1 of Bacillus sp. T3. NCBI lineage: Bacteria > Bacillati > Bacillota > Bacilli > Caryophanales > Bacillaceae > Bacillus > Bacillus sp. T3. The sequence goes on along the minus strand of NZ_CP137761.1, from coordinate 4,446,213 downwards.
TTACTTTCGCTGAACAATTAAACGAACTAGATACGGAAAACGTGGAACCAACCTCTCACGTTTTAGAATTAAAGAATGTCTTACGTGAAGATGTTCCGCAACCAGGCCTAGCACGAGAAGAAGTATTGAAAAATGCACCAAAACATCAGGATGGACAAATTAAGGTACCGGCCATTATTGAGTAAGGAGGGGAAAACCAATGAGTTTATTTGATAAAAGTATCGCTGACCTTCATGAGTTATTACATAAAAAAGAATTGACTGTTTCAGATCTAGTTGAAGAATCGTATCAACGGATTGCGAAAGTGGAGGGTCAAGTACAAGCATTTTTAACATTAAATGAAGAAAACGCTCGTCAGATTGCTAAACAATTAGACGAGAAGCTTGGTACAGATGACGCGAAGGGGTTATTATTCGGAATGCCGATTGGAATAAAGGATAATATTGTCACAAAAAACCTTCGTACGACTTGTGCGAGTAAAATTCTTGAAAACTTCGATCCGATTTATGATGCAACGGTTATGCAAAAGCTTCATCAAGCAGAAACCGTAACAATCGGAAAATTAAACATGGATGAATTTGCAATGGGTTCATCAACGGAAAACTCAGGTTTTCAGCAAACAAAAAATCCATGGAATCTTGAAACGGTACCAGGTGGGTCTTCAGGTGGTTCTGCAGCTGCCGTTGCCGCAGGAGAAGTCCTATTTTCACTAGGATCTGATACCGGTGGCTCGATTCGTCAGCCAGCTGCCTATTGTGGTGTTGTAGGCTTAAAGCCAACCTATGGACGAGTTTCACGCTTTGGTCTTGTAGCATTCGCTTCTTCGCTTGATCAAATTGGTCCAGTGACTAGAACCGTTGAGGATAATGCATATTTATTACAAGCGATTTCTGGACATGACCAAATGGATTCTACATCAGCCAACCTTGCTGTTCCTAGTTTCGTAGGAGCCTTAACGGGTGATGTGAAGGGGCTTAAAATAGCAGTTCCAAAGGAATACCTTGGAGAAGGTGTTCAACAGGATGTGCGTGAGTCTGTTTTAGCTTCGTTAAAAGTACTAGAAAAGCTAGGCGCAACTTGGGAAGAAGTATCTCTACCACACTCAAAATATGCGTTAGCAACTTATTATTTATTGTCTTCTTCTGAAGCATCAGCCAACCTATCTCGTTTTGATGGGGTTCGTTATGGTTATCGTACACCAAACGCAGAGAATTTAATTGATATGTACAAGAATACTCGTGCTGAAGGCTTTGGTGATGAAGTGAAGCGTCGAATTATGCTTGGAACATTTGCGTTAAGCTCAGGTTATTATGATGCTTATTATAAAAAAGCACAAAAGGTACGAACATTAATTAAACAGGATTTTGAAAAGGTATTTGAAAAATATGATGTAATTGTTGGTCCAACAACACCAACACCTGCGTTCAAGCTTGGTGAAAAGACAGCTGATCCATTAACGATGTATGCGAATGATATTTTAACGATTCCTGTAAACTTAGCAGGTGTTCCGGGAATTTCGGTCCCATGCGGATTCTCGAATGGTCTGCCATTAGGCTTACAAATTATCGGTAAACATTATGATGAAGCAACGGTCTATCGTGTTGCCCATGCTTTTGAACAAGCAACTGATTTTCATAAACAAAAACCTGAACTGTAAGGGGTGAGAAACAATGGAATTTGAAACAGTGATCGGATTAGAGGTTCACGTAGAATTAAAAACAGATTCAAAAATATTTTCAGCCAGCCCAAACCATTTTGGCGCAGAGCCAAATATGAATACAAGTGTCATTGACCTAGGATATCCAGGTGTTTTGCCGGTATTAAACCGCAAAGTTGTAGATTTCGGGATGAAGGCTTGTATGGCCCTAAATTGCCAAGTCGCAACTGAAACGAAATTTGACCGCAAAAACTATTTTTACCCAGATAATCCAAAGGCCTATCAAATCTCACAATTTGATAAGCCTATTGGTGAGCATGGCTGGATTGACATTGAAGTGGATGGCTACAAAAAAAGAATCGGCATTACGCGGATCCATTTAGAAGAGGATGCGGGCAAGCTTAACCACGGCAACGGGTACTCATTATGTGATTACAATCGCCAAGGAACGCCATTAATTGAAATCGTTTCTGAGCCGGATATTCGTACACCTAATGAGGCATATGCTTATCTTGAAAAATTAAAGTCGATTATCCAATACACTGGCGTGTCTGATTGTAAGATGGAGGAAGGCTCTTTACGTTGTGATGCCAACATTTCGATTCGCCCTGTTGGACAAGAGGAATTCGGTACGAAAACGGAGCTAAAAAACCTTAATTCCTTTAACTTTGTCCGTAAAGGCTTAGAGTACGAAGAAGTTCGTCAGCGCGAAGTCGTGTCTGCCGGTGGAGTGATTGATCAGGAAACGCGACGTTTTGATGAAGCAACAGGTGCAACCTTGCTAATGCGTGTGAAAGAAGGTTCAGATGATTATCGCTATTTCCCTGAACCGGATCTTCCGGATATTTATATTGATGAAGAATGGAAGGCACGGATTCGTGCTGAAATCCCTGAGCTTCCAGATGCGAGAATCAAGCGTTATACGGAAGAATTAGGGTTACCAGAGTATGATGCGGCAGTATTAACGGTTACGAAAGAGATGTCTGATTTCTTTGATGCAACTGTTCATGCTGGAGCGGATGCGAAGCAAGCATCAAACTGGATTATGGGCGAGGTTTCAGCCTATTTGAAAGCGGAAGGCAAGGAGCTTCACGAAATAGCCTTAACACCAGTTGGACTTGCTGGGTTAATCAAACTGATTGTCGATGGAACCATTTCGTCTAAAATCGCAAAGACCGTCTTTAAAGAGTTAATTGAAAACGGCGGCAATGCTGAGGAAATCGTCAAAGCAAAAGGCCTTGTTCAAATTTCTGATGAGGGTGCGCTTTTGAAGGTAATTGGCGAAGTGTTGGATGCTAATCCACAATCGATTGATGATTTCAAAAATGGTAAGCAAAAGGCAGTGGGCTTTTTAGTTGGGCAAATCATGAAAGCAACAAAAGGACAAGCCAATCCACAAATGGTAAACAAGCTATTAGTGGAAGAAATCAATAAAAGATAAATAGAAAAAGCTGGTTGAGATGATCAACCAGCTTTCTTTTTTATTTTACAAAGCCTAATCCTTTAATAGCTTTACCGTTTCTGCGAAGTCCGCTTCAATTTCCTCGTTGTGCTTGTAGGTTAGGAAACTTACAATAACGATGACAAGCAGGTTTAAGACGAAGCCGGGTACGATTTCATACAGGGTTTCTCCTAAACCAACATTTTTCCAAATAATAACGGTGACTGCCCCGACAATCATTCCAAAAAGTGCACCCCACTTGGTCATCTTTTTCCAATATAAGCTTAATAGAATGACAGGACCAAACGAAGCACCAAAACCAGCCCATGCATAGGCAACCAGATTAAGAATCGTATTGTCCTGGTTTAATGCGAGCAATGCCGCCACAACGGAAACGACAAGCACAGCGACACGACCCCAAAAAATGTAGGCGCGGTCAGGAGCGTTTTTGCGAATCAAAGCGCGGTACAAATCTTCGACTAATGCACTTGACGTAACAATTAGTTGGGAAGAAATCGTGCTCATAATCGCTGCTAATACAGCTGCAAGCAAGAATCCAGAAAATAACGGATGGAAAAGGATTTGTCCTAATTCAATGAAAATGGCTTCAGGATTTGTAAGCGTGTATTGAGTGTTTTTTTCAAAGAAGGCAATCCCAATCAGAGCCATAAGAATGGTTCCAAGAAGAGAGAATATCATCCAGCTCATCCCGATAAACCGAGCATTTTTTGTTTCTTTAATCGTCGTGATGGCCATGAAACGCACGATAATATGAGGTTGCCCAAAATAGCCAAGACCCCACGCCATAGCTGAGATAATCCCAACAGTTGTTGTTCCTTTAAACCAATCAAGTAAATGAGGATCAACCATTTTAATCGTCTCAATCGTTTCTTGTGGACCGCCTGTATGGAAGATGGCTAAGCCAGGAACGAGGAGTAGTGCAATAACCATCATCAACCCTTGGATAAAATCAGTCCAGCTAACGGCTAAAAAGCCACCGAAAAGGGTGTAGGCAACGACGACAGCTGAAACGATTAATAAACCTGTATAATAGCCAACATCAAAGGAGTTTTCGAAGAACACGGCTCCAGATACCATCCCTGAAGATACATAGAATGTAAAGAAAATGAGAATAACAATACCAGATACGATACGAAGCATATTGGAGCTGTCTTTGAAGCGGTTTTCTAAATACCCTGGAATAGTGATCGAATCATTCGCAACCTGAGTATAGGAACGAAGTCTCGGTGCGACTAAAAGCCAGTTTAGATAGGCCCCAATCGTTAGTCCGACTGCGATCCAGGCGTCAGCTAAGCCTGTTACATAGATTCCTCCTGGGCAAGCCCATTAAGAGCCAGCCGCTCATGTCTGCAGCTCCAGCGCTTAAAGCAGTTACAGCTGGTCCTAAAGAACGTCCACCAAGCATATAATCTGTTAAATTCTTTGTTTTGTTATAGGCATACCAGCCAATTAGTAACATTCCAATCATGTATATGGAAATTGAAATTAGCTGTAAAATTGCATTTGACAATAGTTTTCCACCTTTCTCTTTATTAAAAAAATAAACAATTTTTAAATAATATTTTATCATCTAATGAATACTGTATACAATCTAAATTTATCCCAAGAAACGAATAGTTTAATAGTATTTATTGGTAATGATTTATATCTTTTTAAATGTCCTTTAATTATCCTAGAAAAAGGATTCTGGCTATGTTAGATGAACTGTCAGAATATGTTTTTTCATATAGAGATAAGTTACGTAGGGTGTTATGAGTGCATTTTTATAAAATGCCAAGTTGATTTTATAAAACAAAAGGGCATAATTGGAATGAGATAGCATGTGGTTGTTGAACTTACTTTACAATTTTATTTCGTAAATACTTGACGAAATTCATTGCAGAGATTATGTTAAATGATGGTAAAGTTTCAAACTTAACTTGAATGAATTATTTTATAATAGGATGATGGATATGAAACGTGCAAGGATCATTTATAATCCTACTTCTGGTCGAGAAATCTTCAAAAAGCATCTGGCAGAAGTATTGCAAAAACTTGAAAACGCTGGCTATGAAACTTCCTGTCATGCAACCACTGCAGCGGGAGATGCTACGTTTGCAGCACGGATTGCAGTTGAGCGAAAATATGACTTAGTCATCGCTGCCGGTGGAGATGGGACGATTAATGAAGTAGTGAATGGGCTTGCTGAGCAAGAATACAGACCAAAGCTTGGTATTATTCCAGTTGGAACAACCAATGATTTTGCCCGCGCTCTTCATATTTCACGGGATATTTTAGAAGCGACGGATATCATTGTTAAAGGAGATACCATTCCGGTTGATATCGGTAGGATGAATGACCGATACTTTATCAATATCGCAGGTGGAGGCAGAATTACCGAGCTTACATATGAGGTTCCAAGTAAGCTGAAAACAATGCTAGGACAGCTGGCTTATTACTTGAAAGGTATGGAGATGCTTCCATCCATTAAAGCCTCTGAAGTAAGCATAGAATATGATGGGAAAATTTTTGACGGGGAAGTCATGCTATTCTTGGTCGGACTGACTAATTCGGTCGGTGGTTTTGAGAAACTTGCCCCAGATTCCTCCATTAATGATGGTATGTTTACATTATTGATTTTAAAAAAGGCAAATTTAGCTGATTTTATCCGGATTGCAACATTAGCTGTTCGCGGTGAACATGTAAATGATCCAAGTGTCATTTATACGAAAGCGAATCGGATTAAGGTTCGTTCTAATGAAGTGGTTCAATTGAATCTGGATGGAGAATTCGGTGGCTTATTACCTGCTGAGTTTGAAAATCTATACCGTCATTTAGAGGTATTTGTTCCGATTGGAGAAATACGTCCAGAGGATCGACCTGATCGTTGGGAGAATGCTGATAAAAAGGAATAAATTGGGTTCGCTCTAGGGCGAGCTCTATTTTTGTTTTATTAAAGGCTATGTTAAAGCTTATTGTTGATTTTGGCACAAGTTGATTGGAGCGGAAGGTGCGAAGACTCCTGCAGGAGCAGTGGGACAGGTGAGACACAGCAGGAGCGTTAGCGACGAGGAGTAGGAAAAGCGGAGGCGGTTTGCCCAGGGGCGACAGGCATAAGACGAGCCGGCATGAAGGTCGTTCTTTGACCTTCTTGACGGATTGGCTTATGACCCCGAGCCCTGAACCGCTGTAGCTAGACAGGCTCACCGCCCGCCCCGCGGAAAGCGAAGCACCTGGAGCGGAAATCAACCCTCTAATTTAACACAGCCATAAAAAAAGAAGACAGGCTCCATCTTTATGATGGGGCAGAGGGTTACGAGGGAAAGATTCAATAAGATTAGTCATAATAGGAAATACTGAAAAAAAAAGCTGGCAGCAGGGGGAAACGAAATGAAACGGAAATACAAAGATGATAGTTTCACACTCCATACAGATTTGTATCAGATTAATATGGTTGAAGCGTATTGGCGTGATGGAGTACATAATCGCAATGCCGTGTTTGACCTATATTTCCGCAAGCTTCCATTTGGCAATGGCTATGCAGTCTTTGCTGGATTAGAGCGAGCCATTAAATATATAGAAGGCTTCCGTTTTACAGATGACGATCTTGATTATTTACAGGATGAGGTTGGCTATGGAGCTGACTTCATTGAATTTTTGCGAAATATGCGCTTTACAGGAACGATACGGTCAATGCGGGAAGGTGAATTAGTTTTCGGAAATGAGCCAATTCTTCGGGTCGAGGCACCGTTGGCGGAAGCTCAATTGCTTGAAACCGCCTTGTTGAATATTGTTAATTATCAAACGCTAATTGCGACAAAGGCTTCACGGATGAAGCAGGTTATAGGCAAAGGTGTGGCATTGGAGTTCGGTTCGAGACGGGCGCAGGAAATGGACGCAGCTATTTGGGGGACGCGGGCTGCTTATTTAGCTGGATTTGATGCGACTAGCAATGTTCGCGCTGGGAAGCTGTTTGGTATACCAGTATCGGGAACACATGCTCACTCCATGGTTCAGGCGTACAGAGATGAATACTTAGCTTTTCATAAATATGCCAGCACTCATCAAAACTGTGTATTTTTGGTGGATACATACGATACGCTGCGTTTAGGTGTTCCAAATGCAATCAAGGTTGCGAAGGAGTTAGGAGACAAAATAAATTTTACGGCGATTCGCATCGATAGTGGAGATTTAGCGTTTTTATCAAAGAAAGCTCGCAAAATGCTGGATGAAGCAGGCTTTGAGAACACGAAAATCTTTGCATCAGGTGATCTTGATGAATATACGATTCTAAACCTCAAAGCTCAAGGGGCCAAAATTGATAGCTGGGGCATTGGTACCAAGCTGATTACGGCCTTTGACCAAGCTGCTTTGGGTGCAGTGTATAAAATCGTCGCGATTGAGGATGAAAATGGCAAGATGCAGGATACAATTAAGGTGTCGTCCAATCCTGAAAAAGTTACGACGCCTGGGGTGAAAAAGGTATATCGAATCATCAACAATATTAATCATCATGCAGAAGGTGATTACATTGTGTTAGAAGAGGAAGGTAGCCCGCAGGAACAGGAAAGAATTAAAATGTTCCATCCGACCCATACGTATATCAGCAAGGATGTTACTCATTTTACAGCGAAGGATTTGCACGAGGATATTTTTGTAGCTGGAAAGCTTGTTTATGAGAATCCTTGTTTGGAGGAAGCCCGCGGATACTTGCGCGAAAATCTGGAAATGCTTTGGGATGAGTATAAGCGTCCGATGAATCCTGGAGGAATATCCGGTTGATTTAAGCAAAACATGCTGGAGTAATAAAATGAGAAACATAGAAGAGGTCCGAGAAAAGGTAAAGGAAATGACGAAATCGGAAGAGTAAAGGAAGAAATATATGAGCAAAACGGTACCGGTACAAAAGAATGATTTTATTGAGGTAATGTTTGAGGATTTAACTCATGACGGGGCAGGAGTAGCGAAAATAGAAGGGTATCCCCTTTTTGTTGCAAATGGACTACCTGGTGAGAAGGCCAAGATCAAAGTAACCAAGGTTGGGAAGGGGTATGGCTTTGGTCGCTTAATCGAGTTAGTTGAGAAAAGCCCTTATCGTGTCGACGCACCATGTCCGATTTATAAGGAATGTGGCGGCTGTCAACTTCAGCATTTGAGCTATCAGGGGCAAATGGTAGCAAAGGAGAAGCAGGTTCGCGAGGTGTTAACGCGGATAGGCAAGCTCGAGGATGTTTTGGTCCATCCTGTATTAGGGATGGAGGAGCCTTGGCGTTACCGCAACAAATCCCAGGTACCGATTGGTGAGCACGAAGGCGGATTGATAGGCGGCTTTTATCAGCAACGCTCTCACCAAATTATTAATATGGAATCTTGTTTAATTCAGCAGGAGAAAAACGATGAAGTGGTACAGGTCGTAAAAGAGATATGCAGTCGGTATGGTGTCCGTGCTTACAATGAAGTCGAGCATAAAGGGCTGTTGCGCCATATAATGGTGCGCTACGGACTGGTGACTGGAGAAGTAATGGTCGTCTTGGTTACGAGAACCAATGATTTGCCAAATCGCCAAAAGCTTGTTGCAGAAATTGTGGAGCGCATCGACGGCTTAAAATCCTTGGTCATAAACATCAATAATAAGAAAACGAATGTAATTATGGGAGATGAAACCCAGGTTCTTTGGGGGCAGGACGTTATCTATGATTATATCGGCGAGATTAAATTTGCGATTTCTGCTCGTTCGTTTTATCAGGTCAATCCGGAGCAAACGAAGGTGCTTTATGACAAAGCGTTAGAATACGCAGATTTGAGTGGGGAAGAAACAGTTATAGACGCATACTGCGGGATAGGAACGATTTCGTTATTTTTAGCAAAAACATCAAAAAAGGTGTACGGTGTTGAAATTGTTCCAGAAGCCATTGAGGACGCAAAGCGCAATGCACTCTTAAATGAAATCGAGAATGCCGAATTTGCTGTCGGTGAAGCAGAGACTGTGATTCCACGCTGGTACGAAGCTGGCATAAAAGCAGATGTATTGGTTGTTGATCCGCCGCGTAAGGGCTGTGACGAGGCGCTATTACGGACCATTTTGGCGATGAAGCCGAAGCGAGTCGTATATGTTTCGTGTAATCCGGCAACCCTTGCAAGGGATTTACGGATACTTGAAGACGGGGGCTACAAAACAATTGAAGTTCAGCCGGTTGATATGTTTCCACAGACGATGCACTGTGAGGCAGTGGCTCGGATCGAGTTAAGAGAATAGGCAGGGCGTGTCTTAGCGTTAGTGATAAAAACTGAATTAGCACGCTGACATGCGAGCGGATAGGATGTGACATGTTCGCTCACGGTTTGTATTTTTGGGAGATGTGTGAAAAGGAAAGGATCGAATTCATGTACCTAACGGTAAAAGAAACAGCCGAATATTTGAATATGCCGGAAGAGGCGGTTAAAAGCTTGATCCAACAACGGAAAATCCTGGAACTATTTTTGATGGGGAGCAATATTTAATTTACAAAGAGCAATTCAATACCCATTTAAAGCAAATGGAGAAGTATAAAAAGCTAGTTGAAGAAATCATGAATGAACCGATTCCTGGAGGATATAGATATTAAGGATGAGGATTAAGTATTTGGAGTCATCGTCCGATTTTTAGCAAGGAAATAAAATAAATACCAAAAAAGCCAATTGCGTTAGTTGATGCAATTGGCCTTTTCTATATTGTATATTATTAAAGTACAAATAAATAGATAGACAGAAAGTGGGCGAGGGTTCCTAGCATAATAAAAATGTGGAAAATTTCATGAAAGCCCATATATTTTAATTCCAAGAACTTGGGCTTTGTTGCATAAATAATTCCGCCAAATGTGTACATGACCCCACCGAGGACCAATAGCACCAACCCGGCAGATTCAATATTGCCTGCAAGAGGTGAAATGACAAACACAATCATCCAACCCATGATAAGATACAGTGAGGTTGATAGCCATCTTGGGCAATGGAACCAAACCATTTTAAATATAACACCAAGAACGGCAATGCCTGTTGCAATCGCAAACATAACCCAGCCTGCAACTCCTTTTAAGGTGATTAAGCAAAACGGTGTGTATGTCCCTGCGATTAGAATAAAGATCATTGAATGGTCAAGGCGTCTTAAAAATGCGATGACCTTGTCCCTTGCGATTACCATATGGTAAGTGGCAGATGCGGCATAAAGAAGGATCATACTAATTCCAAAAATTGCGACAGCCGTTATCGTAAGCAGCGATCCAGTTTTCATTGCGGCTTTAATGACTAATGCAAGCAATGCTATAAATGAAAGAATAGCCCCTGTTAAATGTGTGAGACCGTTGATTGGCTCCCGAATATAAGTGTTCATGTTATTTTCCCCTTACATCTTATCACGTAGTTTTTAATACTACTTAAAATGATATACCTATTATAAGATGTAGTCAATGTTTAATTTCTAGGATAAATGAGCTATAATGTAATGGTAAATAAACAAAATCGAGGTACTTATATGGGGAACCTTAATGAAATGGTCGAAAAGTTAAGGCTTGGACAGAAAATCGAAATAGAGGATATTCCGAATATTGACCTTTATATGGATCAAGTGATCCAGTTATTTGAAAATAAATATGGACCGACGAAGCGAAATGATGAAGAAAAGATTTTAACCAAAACGATGATTAATAATTACGCAAAAGGTAAGCTGCTTTTCCCAATCAAAAATAAGAAATATTCGAAAGAGCATCTGATCTTAATTAGTCTAATTTATCAATTAAAAGGGGCCTTATCGATTAACGATATTAAGGTAACCCTTGATGGGATTAATGAAAAGGTCGTTAAGGACGAATTGGATTTGGAATCCTTCTATTCTAGCTATCTAGATCTTTATAATCAAAATGTCGACGACTTTAAAGAGGACTTGTCTGTACGAGCTGAAGAAGTTAAAAATGAAATGAAACAGAACGAGCATGATGGGGATGAGAAGCTAGAAAAGGTATTGCTTATCGCTTCACTCGTCAGCATTAGCAACATGTACAGACGTGCAGCCGAAAAACTCATTGACGACCTCATCGAACTTTAATGCATCACTGTAATGGGGGACAGTCCCCCACTGCAGTAACGCGTTAAAATGTTTAGGTAGTGGAGTTTGTTAGTTGCCCCATTTCATTGAGACTGTTAGGGAACAGCAGCTGCCGATGCTGCCTGATGATGGTGGTGTGGATAGGATGAAATTTATCCCTGTTGGGGTGTAATGAGTGGTAACTGGAACTTTTAGACCAATTGATCGGATTAATTTTTCTACCTCTGCTTGCTTTCCTTGTTGAGCGGCGGTCATCATTTTTGTTTCAAACGATGCCTCGGCGAGTTTATCAAGTAGGATACTCCCTTGTTGCATCAGGATTCGAAAGTTGTGGACTGAGCTAGAAAATATTTTCGTGTCAACAGGGGGATAGTTTCGGTAGTAGGAATAATGGTGATAGTAACTAGGGTAACCGTATATCGGTAGGGGATAATTTGAGTAAGGATACATAGGCTTAGATCTCCTTTCCAATCATACGAAGCCATAATACAATATGTTTATTGGGAGATTATGGTTCATGTCAAACTAGTGACCGAACAGTGCATAAAGTTGTGTTTACAAATCAAATTAGTATCCAATATAAAAATCAATATGTGTAATAAAAGGAGAAATGAACATGGGCGAGCCTAATCAAAAGTTTTGTAAAGAATCACTTGTTATTAAAACCAGTCGTGTGTTTCCAATTGATACGAATAATCATAATACCTTGTATGGCGGGAAACTAATGTTTTATATCGATGATGTGGCTTCTATTTCTGCTGCTAGACATTCCCGGGCCGATACAGTGACGGCGTCTACAGATTCAGTTGATTTTTTGATGCCGATTTCAACGAAGGATTCCGTTTGTCTTGAATCCTATGTGACGTCGGTCGGGAAGTCTTCGATGGAAGTGTTTGTAAAAGTAGTGGCGGAGAATTTAAAAACAGGAGAACGCCGATTAGCGGCGACTTCCTTCCTTACCTTTGTTGCGCTAGATTCTGAAGGGAAGCCAATGAGGGTTCCAACAGTGGTACCTGGAGTCTGAGGAAGAAAAAATGCTTTTTAATTCTGCGAAGCAAAGAATTGCGCTACGGAAAGAACGCCGTAAGCATAGTGAAGAATTTGCTAATAAGCTTGGCATTTTGCCTTTATATGAATCAAGGAATCAATGATTAAAAGCGCTGGGGGATAAAAGTGGTCCCTGGCGCTTTTTTATGTTCATTGAGATTAATGGGTCTGTCGTTAGCAAGTTCCGGCTTTTACAAACGTAACAGTGTTATGTTACATTAAAATCAACGAAAGGAGCCGAAGCAAATGAGTAATGAGCTTATTTCAAAAAAAGATTTATTAGATCTAACAAGTATTTCCTATGGTCAATTGTATAGATGGAAGCGAAAAAATTTAATTCCTGAGGAGTGGTTTATTCGTAAATCAACCTTTACAGGTCAAGAAACATTCTTTCCAAAGGAAAAAATTTTAGAACGAATCGAAAAAATCCAAACGATGAAGGACCAATTATCATTAGACGAATTAGCTGATATGCTTTCTCCGTCTGTTTCCGATTTTAAAATGGCAAAAGAATTGTTATTAAAACGTAACATTGTTTCAGACATGGTGGTAACGTTTTACGAAGAACAGACTGGAGCATTATCGGAATACCCTTTTCCAAAAATCCTGCATTTATATATTGTGGATCACCTGCTTCAGTCTGGAGAAATCAATTTAGAAGAAGGAAGAATGCTCATCCAGTTCTTAACTGATTACGAGGAGCAGGTCCAAAAAATGACAGCAGCGTAATCCTAATTCGAAAATTTGGGATTTCCTCTTGTTTAATAGCTTCGAATAGAGATAGCGTTCAGTTTGAACGTGGAACGAAGGTTGTTGTCACATTATCCATAAATACATGTATAGAAGAATTAAAAACAAAGCTTGTGTAATGAAGGAGGTTAGTAGAATGAACTCTGAAAAGCATGGAGATTTAATTATCAATGGGGTCGGAGCTTCCAATGGCGGCCAATTTAATCAAGTCTTGATTAGTGGAAAAGGAACGATAAATACTGCAGTTGATTGTACTTATTTTAAATGCAGTGGAACAGGTATCGTTCACAGTGATATAAAAAGTGAAAAGACAAAAATAAGTGGCCATGCAAAGATTAGCGGGAATGTAGTAAGCCACGAGTTTGAAATCGAGGGAAGGGCTTTAGTTCGTGGTAATGCTGAAGTCCATGAACTAGATATAAAAGGTAGGGGCTTCATAAATGGTCACGTTAAAGCCGAGGAAATTAAATCCCAAGGGAGTATAGTAATTGGTGGAGATTGTGAGGCTGAATCTTTTAAAGCGGAAGGACATTTCAAAGTAGGTGGACTACTGACAGCAGAGAAAATTGAGATTGTTTTGGCAAGTGGCTGTATGGCAACAGAAATCGGAGGTAGTACAATTCGGGTTAAGCAAAAATCTAACATAATCAGAGACCTTTTAAAGTTAGTCTTCCCAATTAAGCTTGAAGCCGAACTAATTGAAGGTGACATGATTGAATTAGAAAATACGAAAGCAAAAATAGTAAGAGGAACTCATATAATCATTGGAGAAAACTGTGAAATTGACCGAGTTGAATATAAGGAAGCGTTTCGAGTCGAAAAGAATGGTCTGGTACATGAAAATATTAAACTTTAATTAGGAAATGAGGTGGTGCACATGAGCGAACATCATAACCTTGTCATAAATGGCTCAGGCAGCTATGGTGGAGGTTCTTTTAATAAAATAAAAATTAAAGGAGATGGGACGATAACTTCCGATTTTGTATGTGATGAATTTAGGGTATACGGTTCAAGCAATATTTTAAAGAGTGGGACGGCAAAAAAATTTGATGTTTTCGGAGATACGGAAGTCCACGGTAACCTAAATGCTGGTGAAGTCAAAATTTTAGGTAATTCCACTGTTGCTGGCACAGCGGTGATTAAAAGGTTGAAACTGTTTGGGACGCTCGAGGTGGGGAAGCGTCTTTCGGCGATGAGGCTAGTATTAAGGGTAGCTTAACAGTAAAAGGGGATGCAGAATTTGAGAACTTTTTATCAACGGGTAGCTTTGAGATCTCTGGTTTGCTAAATGCGGACACGATAAACATTAATCCAAGATTCGCTTCAAGTAGAGTTGAGGAAATGGTTGGTGAAACAATTATTGTCAAACGGAAATCGTCCATATTTTCTCTTTTTGCTGGGGAAGGCAGTCTAGAAGCCGGAATTATCGAAGGAGACGAGATCTTCTTAGAAAACACAAAAGCTAATGTTGTTCGTGGGAAACGGGTCACCATTGGCTCAGGCTGTGAAATTGAAAGGGTTGAATTTCAGGATGAATTTCGAGTTGATGAGAAGTCTATTGTAAAGGAACATAAAAAAATGGGTTGATGGTTCCATACGAAAACTGGCTGTGATTCAGCAAAAGGAGTGAGGAGATTGACAACGGAAGATCGTCATATTGGCTGGGTTGTAGCCGCGTTAATGCTTGGTATTTTAATGGCCTCAATGGACAATACGATTGTGGTAACCGCAATGGGGACCATTGTAGGTGAGCTAGGTGGGCTTGATAGCTTTGTCTGGGTTGTGTCTGCTTATATGGTGGCCGAGATGGCTGGGATGCCGATTTTTGGGAAATTATCGGATATGTATGGTCGAAAACGCTTTTTCGTGTTTGGATTAATTGTTTTTATGGCTGGCTCGGCACTGTGTGGAACGGCAGATAGTATCCTGGAGCTCAGTATTTATCGAGCATTACAAGGGATTGGTGGCGGTGCATTAGTGCCAATTGCTTTTACGATTATCTTTGATATTTTTCCAATTGAAAAAAGAGGGAAAATGAGCGGATTGTTTGGAGCAGTCTTTGGGATGTCGAGTATATTCGGGCCGTTATTAGGTGCCTATATTACCGATCACTTAAGCTGGCAATGGAATTTCTATATTAATTTACCGCTTGGGGTTATCGCACTAGTCTTTATTTTGATATTTTATAAGGAATCTCCTGTTCATCAAAAACAGCGGATTGACTGGTGGGGAGCAGGGCTACTGGTTGGAGCAGTGATATGTTTAATGTTCGCACTTGAGCTTGGCGGTTCAAAATACGATTGGGATTCTACGATGATTATTGGTTTATTTGCCGGGTTTATTGTCTTTTTAGGATTGTTTTTATTGGCTGAAACAAAGGCTCAGGATCCTATTATTTCGTTTGAAATGTTCACAAACCGTTTATTTGCCGGAAGTGTCCTGGTTGCAATGTTTTATGGGGCAGCCTTTATGTCTGCGACCGTGTATATCCCAATCTTTGTCCAAGGGGTATACGGGGGCAGTGCGACCAATTCAGGGATGATTCTGCTGCCGATGATGGTTGGTTCTGTCGTGACCGCTCAGGTTGGTGGTTTTTTAGCGACGAAAATGAGCTATCGAAACATTATGTTTCTATCTTGTGTCGTGCTTATTACAGGGTTTATCCTGTTAAGCACGGTAAGTCCGGAAACCAGTAGAGGACTTTTGACCGTATATATGATGGTAGTAGGCTTCGGTGTTGGTTTTTCATTTTCTGTGTTGGGGATGTCGGCGATTCATCATTTTGACATGACACAACGGGGCTCCGCATCATCTACGAGCAACTTTATTCGCTCGTTAGGGATGACAATTGGCATTACCGTATTTGGGATGCTGCAAAAAAATGATTTTTCTCGTGAAATAAAAAGTGCCTTTAATGGAATGGGGGTTGGAATGCCTACTGCTGGTGGAAATGGGCAGGGAGATGCGAACTCGATATTATCGGAAGGGGTAAGAAATCAAATCCCAGCAGACATACTCGATAAAATAATCAGCTCTCTTTCAGATTCGATTGTCCACACCTTTATGTGGGCGTTAGTGCCATCTGTACTTGCTTTTCTATTTATCTTTCTAATGGGCAACGAACGAATTATCATCAACAAACATAAGCTGGAGAAGAATAATAGTGTTTAACGAAGTAAAGCGCTGGGGACAGTCCCCCAGCGCTTTACTTTGTTAAAGTGATCTCGTTATTCATTATTTTTCGCTGTTGATTTTGGTTTGTAGCCAAATAGCCACCAGTTCCAATCACCGAGTAATTTCATTAAGGATGGGACGAGCACCATCCGAATGATTGTCGCATCGATAAAGATGGCAAGCGCAATCCCAACACCGAGCTGTTTGACCTGGAATCACACCTGTGAAAGCAAACGCACCGGTGACCACAATCATGATGGCAGCTGCAGAGGTAATGATTTTACTAGTTGAAATTAATCCGTTTAAGGTAGCCGTATGATTGTCACCAGTTTCAAGATAGATCTCATGAATACGCGAAATCAAGAAAACTTCATAGTCCATCGACAATCCGAATACTAAACTAAAGACGAATACAGGTAGCATTAAGGTGATGCTAACAGGATCGATTCCAAGATGTCCTTCTTGGAAAATCCAAACGACAATTCCGAATGTAGCACCTAGGCTGAGAACATTCATTAAGATGGCTTTAATCGGGATTAATAATGATTTAAAAGCAACCATCAAGATCAGGAATGTGGAAATAAAAATTAACGCTAACCCTTTCGGCATTTGCTTGAGGATTTCATCAAATATTTCTTGTTCAAATTTGATGCTCCCACCAGTATAGGATTTAAGCTCAAGCTCTTCGTCAAGCCAATTACGCACCCAATCTCTTTTTTCTCCTGTAGAAAGGGCTTCTTTTAAATAAACCTTAACTAACATTTTATTATCAGAAATATATTGTCCAGCCAATGGTGCTAAACTGCTGTTTGGTTGCGAAACGGCCATCACAAATTGCTGCGGATCTGTAATTCCAGATAAGGAGAAGACAGAATCAATAGCATCTACATCCTTATCCTTATCTAATTGAGTTAGAACCTTTTGGACCTTTTTCAGGCTATTTTGATCCAGCATGTTCTCCTCTGATTCGAGAACGACAACCACGGTATTCTTACTGCTCTTCTTTTGGTCTACAAATATGTTTTCGTAAGTATCAAAAGCCATTCTTGACTCATATGAAGGTGGAAGGGCATTAATTCCAGGCACCGTAACATTCATGTTTTTTACTGGAATGAGAGCAGTAATTAGAACCAACAAAGCGAACAAGGTCATGATAACTGGGCGTTTCATGACGAGATGGGCAAATCTGCTCCAGACCCCTTGACCGTCACCTTTGATTCTAAAGATATTAACAGAATGAATGCGATGGCCAAGTAAGGACAGAAAAGCTGGCAGGAAGGTAATCGCTGAAATCGCTGAAATCAGCACGACCGTCATTCCGCCAATCGCCACATTTCGGAAAATATCGATTTCAATGAATAGAAGACCAAGTAAACCAATAAAAACACATGAAGCAGAAAAGAGAATGGAACTGCCTGCCGTCGCGACCGTAGTGGCAACTGCCTCTTCAACCGTAGATGTATTGAGTTCTTCCTTAAAACGATTGATAAACAGCAATGCAAAATCAATACTTAATGCCAGTCCAATCATAGGAACAATATTTAAGATGAAAATTGTTAAGTCAAAGGAATAGTGAAAGAAATAGACTATTCCCATGGTAGTCGTTATGGATAACACTCCGACAATGATCGGGATGCTGGCAGCAACCAGGCTTCCGAATGCAAGAATTAACACAATTAACGCGATCGGTAGGCCAATCATCTCGGCTTTAGCTAAATCTTCTTGGCTTGCTTGATTTAAATCCTTTACAATAACTGGTTCGCCTGTAATCGAAACTTTCATGCCATTTTTGTCTTTTAGGGTTTTGTGAAGTTGGTCAATCGAAGCACCAAGGCTTTCCGCATCTTTTTCGTAAGTAAGAAGTCCGTATGCATGATTTCCTTTCATCATACCTTGTTGTGAAAAAGGTGAAACGACACTCTCAACCAGTGGTGCATCTTGTGCCATTCCGAGTGAAGTATTGATAAATCTTTCCCAATCTTGCTGATTAACGTTCTTTTCTTTTTCAAATAAAACAATAATGGCAGACTTTGGTTGCTTGAAATCATCATCAAGTATTTGTTTCGTTTGCTTGTATTCGCCATTAAACTCAAAGCCATTCCCACTAAGGACAGATGGAAGCTTTATGGCGTATAGGCCAAAAATGGCAATGATCACGACCCATAATAGGATGACTGTTTTTTTATAACGTGATATATATAGTCCAAGTCTGTGCACGAGGAACCAACCTCCCAAGAACATATTTTCACCCTCTATTATGACAATTGAAAATCCATTTGTTAAGTCAAGGAGTAAGTTACTGTCAATTTGCAGTGACTCTTTATGGAAAGTTTTGTCGAAAATGTGTAAAATTATAGATGACTATTAAACTATTTATTTGAAAGGTGTTGCAGATGGAGAGATTAACGGCAGCTGCACTTATTGATGTAATTGGTGAATTATTTTCAGATGAAACTTCGATTGCCGTTTCAAACACCCAAGAATATGTCTATTATCGAGCGAGTAAACGAATTGATTTGAAAATTAGTCCAGGTGACCCTGTAAAAGAAGGAACTCTCACCAATAAAGCTTTAACTACCCGACAGAAAGTCTCTGAATTTATCAATCGAGACATATTAGGTGTACCTTATTATGGTATGGCTGTGCCTTTTTTTCATGATGGTGAGATCCAAGGGTGCGTAACGGCTGTTTTCCCTGGCACTCAATGACGGAAAATCCTTTGTGACGGTTAAAATAAACGATGGTTGGGTACCGATTCCCTTTTCGGAAGTGGTCTATCTCGAAGCAAAAGATCGAAAAACTCATGTGTTTTCTGAATCGAATTCAGGCACGCATAAGTACTCATTACAGGAGTTTGAGTATTTTTTGCCAAAGGAATCTTTCATTCGTTGTCATCGATCATTCATTGTAAACGTGAACCACATTAAAGAAATCTATCCAGATACTCATTCCACCTTTGTCTTAAAAATGAATAATGGTGATCGTATTCCAGTGAGTCAGTCCTATTCTAGTTATTTTAGAAAATTACTAGTTTTCTGACAAAGACCTTCTGTTTTGTGTCGAAATTTAAGTGTTTTGTCACAAAAATGTCTAATTTCGTCCATATTTCCTGAGCTGTTGTATTACATCCTGTAAAATATGTCTAAAGATGTATAATAGGGGGATGGTATCGTGGAAAAGAATTTCAGCCGTATTAAGGACGTTCGTTTGCATGATAAAGTGGTTACAGCAGAAGAAGCTGCTTCTTGGATTAAAGACGGAATGACATTGGGGTTAAGCGGATTTACTAAATCAGGAGATGCAAAAGCAGTTCCTTTAGCTTTAGTAAAGCGTGCGGAAGCAGGCGAAGAATTTAAAGTAAATGTGTATACAGGTGCTTCTTTAGCCGAGACAGATCAAATTATGGCTCAAGCCGAAATTATCAACAAGCGTTTACCATTCCAAGCGGATGCTGTAATGAGAAAATCAATAAATAAAGCTGAAATGCTTTATGTTGATAATCATTTATCACATGTTGCAGAATTAGTAAGACAAGGTTGCATCGATGAAATCGATTACGCTATTTTGGATGCGGTTGCAATTCTTGAGGACGGAACGATTATTCCATCAACTTCTGTTGGTAACAATGTCGTTTTCGCTAATCATGCAAAAAAAGTGATTGTTGAACTTAACTTAGCACATCCAGAATCTTTAATTGGTGTTCATGACTGCTATGCACCTGCAAAGCAAGGGGAACGCGGTCCAATTCCAATTACGAAAGTAGATGATCGGATTGGTTCAATCGGAATTAAAGTTGAGCCTGAAAAAATTGCCGGAATCATCATTACAAATCAAGCAGATACAGCATCAGCCATCGTTCCTCCAGATGAAGAAACAGTTGTTATGGCCAATCATTTAATGGATTTCCTTCGTGAAGAAATCAAAGCAGGTCGATTAACTGAAAAATTAGCTCCACTACAATCTGGTGTAGGTTCGATTGCAAACGCTGTATTCCATGGCTTTGGTGATTCAGAATTCACTGACTTAGAAGTATACTCTGAAGTACTTCAGGATTCAGTATTCGACTTAATGGACAAAGGCAAAATTAAATTTGCGTCAGGCTGTTCATTTACATTATCTGAAACAAGAAATGCATCCCTATATACAGAGTTTGATAAATATCGTGACAAAATTATGTTAAGACCTCAAGAAATTTCGAACCATCCGGAGCTTATCCGTCGTATGGGTCTAATTTCAATCAATACTGCTCTTGAAATTGATATTTACGGAAACGTAAACTCAACTCACGTAATGGGAACAAACATGATGAACGGTATCGGCGGTTCCGGAGATTTCGCTCGTAACGCTCGTCTTGGTATTTTCGTTACGAAATCAATTGCAAAAGGCGGCAAGATTTCAAGTATCGTTCCTTTCGTGTCACACGTTGACCATACTGAGCATGATGTAGATGTTATTGTTACGGAGCAGGGTTATGCTGATTTACGCGGAAAGGCTCCAAGAGAGCGTGTTGAGCTTATTATTGAAAATTGTGCTCACCCAATGTACCGCGATCAATTAAAAGCATACTATGCTGAAGCTCTTGAAAGAGGCGGACAAACTCCACACGTGTTAGAGAAAGCTTTCTCATGGCATACTAGCTTTAAAGAAAAAGGAACAATGTTACAACAAGTAGCTGAATTAGTATAAAAAAATGAACGGTGTCTCTCCCCATGTAGTAGCGGGGAAGGCACCGTTTTATTATCACAATATATAATTTTTAAAGTTTAGTCACATTCGTGTATTTCTATTTTTTCTCGATGACTGGCAAACCATTAATATAGCCAACATTTCCTGGACTTTGTGAACTGAGCATTAAATAGCTGTGTCCATTCAAGTTATTGATCATTTGCAGACCAGTTGCTTCTCCTCCATCAGGCACAGAGGCGATTCGGGAAAGCTTTTTAGTATCGACATTAAAAGCCCATGCAAAGTTGTTCTCGTGCATACCACTATCTTCAGCGATAAATAGGGTTCTCATCTCTTCAGAGAAGACAATGTTATCTGGATTAGCAATTTTGTCAACATTTGCAGTGTTTCCGACTGCATCTTTAACAGCAAGGTCTTCACCTGTTAGCACACCCTTCATGGTAGAGGCTACATAATCGCTGGCAATGGCTTCCCCTCCGCGGGCTTTTTGTCCCTTAGTTAAATTCAGTTCATAAATTCCCCCGGCATTAATTCTTGAAACATGGATATCATCAACAGGATCACTAGTGCTTGTACCCATTCCGCCAGTTATATAAGACATGGCCATATATACTTTATTGTCTTGTTTATTTATCTCTACAGCTTCCATCTTATTGAACTCAGATGTTGCACCGATTAGTGCTCCGTATCGGCGGGATTCAAGGAAGGCAGCCGCTTTTTCCATGCCAGGTTTAAGTTTTACCCATTCTGTTTTTCCACCGCTTGAGTTGGTTTTAATTTTCGTAAATCCATTTGCGGCAGCATAAGCATCGTCAGTAGTTGTTTCAAAAATATCACTGAATGTTAAATTTTGAGCCAGATCCTTGATTTCGTTATCAGTAGCATGTCCTAATTTAATCCACTCTATATCTGCTGAACCACCATTTTGATCTCCTGTTTGGTTCCACTTCGCTGCATAAAGAGTTCCAGCTGAAAGATCCTGGGCTTTATCAGCTACATACATGAAGTTCATTGTGTAGCCACCGTCATCTCCGTAATAAACAGTTCGATCATCAGGCATTACCACAACACGTTCAAAAGATAAACGTCCCATGCTGAAGTGTTTTACTGCAGTAGCCGTTCCATTAGCCGAAACTTTCACTTCTGGTAAATGTCCGTACAGATACGGATTACCAATCACTGTGTTGTCTTTGTAGAAGTTACGAGCAAATTGAGTGACTGATGAATTTTCAGGATTTAACTCATGTGTTTTTGCGTCGGGTTCATATTCTTCGCTACCAAGATGTGTATTCCATGGTGATAAAGAGCCGGCACATGGTGTCCAAATTCCGCCATCGGCTGAAAAATCAACTGGATTGGTATCCGTCACCTTAAGTTCACCAGTTTTTTTATCCTGTTCAACAGTATTTAACACTAAAGCCTTAGGCAAATTGCCAATTGTACTTGGTACACTTTCATAATGGGATAACATATACAATTTTCCGCTTTTCCCATTAACGCTTAGTAGACTATTACTATCCAGTGCTTTTGAGACGAAGGGTTTTCCGGTAGCGGGATCAATGATTTCATTCCCATTAACATCATAGGTAGCACCCGCAGTTTTTCCATTAAGGAGATCTCCAGGTTGGTACAGCGTTTTATACTCGAGTGGAACTGTTTTTTGGGAACCGTCGTTGTATGTAATAACAGCAGATGCTTTACTATACATTTTAGAAAGCTCTTCTTCTGATTTAGGAGCGTCCATGCCAATAAAATCAACCTTATCAATTGAAACCGGCTTTTGTGCAAGAACATTAGCTGCAGATGGTACTAAAATAGCTAGACTGAGCAAAGGAGCGATCATTTTCCCTTTTTTCATGATAAACCTCCATAGATTACTTATTTAGGAACACATTCATCATAAGGGATATTTGTTAAGTCAATATTCGAATAGTGTAAAATTTCGTAAAATTAACTTTAGAATTATGTAAAAGAATGTAGAACTTCTGCAGAAATCAAAAAAAATACCGGTCACAAGGACCGGGTTTAAATAGGGAGGTTTCTGATGCTCTTATCATAAATGTTAAATATGAATAAATTATGAATGAAGATGTAATGTTTTATTAAATAAGATGCACTAATTTTATTGCTTGTTCACAATGTGTTGTGTATTCATATTTTTCCGAGGATAAACAGATACTATGACAAAATAGTCGAACTCGGGAGGAAACAACCATGGAAAAAGGAATGTCAGTTTTGCATTTAACTATGATGGGACTAGGGACAGTTGTGGGAGGCTCATTTTTTTTCGGTTTGTCGTTAGCCCTTCACGCTGCTGGTCCTTCTGTCATTCTTTCCTACTTAATAGGTGGAGCAATCGTTTATGTCATTCTTTTTTCCTTATCGGAAATGACAGTAGCAGATCCAGCACCGGGATCGTTCCGAACATTTGCCGGTAAAGCGTATGGACCGGGTTTAGGGTTTGTGGTTGGTTGGGTCTACTGGACGGGATTAATTCTTGCTATGTCAAGTGAGGCGACAGCTGCCTCAATATTAATAAAAAGCTGGTTTCCAGGAATATCGGTTGGTTTGCTTGGTGCAGCCATCATTATAGGTGTGACACTGTTAAATTTATTGGGTGCTGAGCGGCTGAGCAAACTAGAAAGTGGACTTGCGGTAATAAAACTACTTGCCATTGTTGGTTTTATCATTCTCGGACTGGCCCTTATTGTTGGATTTTTTCCTGGTAATCCTCAGGTAGGTTTTGGAGAATTAACGAGGGAGCCTATATTTGCTGGGGGAATTGGCGGCATCGCAGGAAGTATGTTAATGGTGTTATTCACATATGCTGGATTTGAGATTATTGGTCTAGCAGCCTCGGAAACGAAGGATCCGCAAAAAACGGTGCCACGCGCGATTATTTTTACAGTGATTGGACTAATCACCCTTTATGTTGGAGCTGTAGCGGTGTTACTTCCATTAATTCCGACCACTGCGCTTCCTGGAAGAAGTGAGTCCTTTCGTCGCTGCTTTGACTCGACACGGTTTAGGCTGGGCCGGTAACAGTATAAATTTTGTGCTCGTATCGGCCATCCTATCAACAATGTTAGCTGCAACCTTTGGCTTAGGAAGGATGATTTGGTCTTTAGCAAATGAAGGCTATGCACCATCGTTTATTAAAGGTAGGGGCGGGGTTCCATATCGCGGAATACTATGTTCAGGAGCGGCAATGCTTGCTGGACTAGGTCTAGGATTAATGTTGCCAGCCAATGTGTATACCTTTTTAGTAAGTTCGGGTGGCTTTGCACTGCTGTTTACCTACGTGATAATCGTTGCCTCCCATATTAAATTGCGTAAAAGGAACGGTTGCCCTAATAACGGGAAATGTCAGCTACCTGGTTATCCATATACCTCCTGGTTCGCGTTGATAAGCCTTGTTGTGGTCATTTTCAGTATGCCGCTTGTTCGTGGGCAAGGTGCAGGACTTGCTGCAGGATTACTCCTGTTAATCACCTATTCACTTTGTTATTTTTTTATGAAAACAAGAAAGCAACGGCATGAACAAGTTGAAAAAGATAAAGGGAAATCTCCATTTAGACTTAAGGGGTTTCAGCCTAATTATGGTGTAGAGACATCTGAAGAACTTGGTCCATACCATGATAAAAAGAAAGATGAGTGATAACAGTAAATCCACCATTTGGGTGGATTTTTTCTTTGCAAAAATGTACTGAAATACTAAAAATATTTAAATTAATATTCCTACAATAGACATAATTTGTTCATTTTTTCTCGTTATTCTTAGCTTATTAGTTAGTTCAAAATTAGGAGGAGAAAAAATTGAAAAATAATAATGTGTTGAAATGGGTAATTGGATTTTCCAGTGTGGCAATGTTTACTGGATTTATCGGTATGACACAAAAGGTTAATGGTTCTAGCGCTAGCGGGCAACAGGTAGCCTCAAATAATAGTAATCAACAGGAGCAAGGAAACAATACAGAGCAAAACCCATATGCACAAGAAAATCCGTCATGGGGAGAAGGATATCAAAATGGTGAAATGGGACAGAGTGGGGGAAGGGGATATCACGATCAGGGTTCAAATTCTCAATCAGGATGGGGTGGGGATTTTGATAATAGTTCGAATCAAAGCCAGTTTGGAAGTAACGGAAGTGACTCTACCCAAGAGCAGTTTGGGAATAGCAGCGTAGATGAAAACCGCGTGAGTGGACGAGCATCGTAGGAGTGTGGGTAAAATGCATTCATTTTCTGCTATGAATACTCAAATTAGTACTTATGG
Source organism: Bacillus sp. T3 (assembly GCF_033449965.1). Lineage (NCBI taxonomy): Bacteria > Bacillati > Bacillota > Bacilli > Caryophanales > Bacillaceae > Bacillus > Bacillus sp. T3. Next base: position 4,421,103 of record NZ_CP137761.1, on the reverse strand, counting down.
TCTGTCAGATACAGCCTCTAAAAAGATAGAATCGATGTTTCATTTTACTGAAGGAAAACTTAGTCGATTTCTTAGAGACAGTGAGTTGTCACAGCTAAATCGTTCGGGAGGTAATCCTTTTCTAGCTTCTGACTTTTTATTTCAAATTCTTAATACAGCAAATGAGTTTTATCATAAAACAGATGGGATATTCAACCCGTACATCGGAAAAACAATGTGTGAAATAGGATATGATCGAAGTTTTGAAAAAATTAGCATAGAACAACGAATATCAGGTCAAACAATTGCCACTCCTAAAGCTCCTCATCCTGTCAGTATAGATACAAGAATGAAGAGTATTATGCTAACTGAGGGAGTGGAAGTTGACTTGGGTGGTATTGCCAAAGGCTGGGCAGCACAACAAATATCCGAGCTTTTACGAAGTAAACGTGTTACTAGAGGAGTAATTGATGCTGGTGGAGACCTAGCCATTTGGGGTGGGACGGATAGGGCTTGGGAAGTTAACATTGTTCATCCTAACGATCCAACTTTGAATATTTTTGAATTTAGTGTTGGGATGGATGTGGGCATTGCAACAAGTAGCACGATAAAGAGACGCTGGTTAAATGAAAATGGTGCTACTGTCCATCATATAATCGATCCGAGAACATTGAAAAATGGAGATTCTGACTTCATTCAAGTGACTGTTTTAGCTCCGAACTTAACGATCGCGGAGGTTTATGCTAAGTGTCTTTTAATCCTAGGGTCAGTACAAGGGAAGGTATGGATTGAACAAAAGGCGCCTGATCTTGCTTATTTAGGCGTAAAGGGGAATGGGTCGGTTGTTATGGGTGGGGAAATCGAAAATTATTGTAAGGAAGGAGTGGTGATTCATGGTTGAATTTTTCGATCGTTTAGGAGAGGTATTAACAGTTTGGAGTTCAACGAGGGCTGCGGGGTTAACGGCTTATGTTTTGTTTTTTATTTCTGTGGCGATCGGTATGTATCAAAGCTTTCCAAATGTTTCATCCGAGAATAAATTAATCCTTCGGTCAGTTCATCAATGGGCAGGTTGGCTTGGGTTATGGTTTGGAAGCTTTCACGGTATAGTCTTACTATTTGATCAAGAAGTTCATTTTAGTCTAAAAGAAATTTTTGTTCCGTTTGCTTCAAATACTGATACTATTTTGGTGTCACTGGGAATAATATCTTTTTATATAATATTAATCATCATGGTATCCTCAGATTTGATCAAGATAGTTGGAAAACGTCTTTGGAAGTCGATTCATTTTCTATCGATTCCTGGATTCTTTTTTGCACTTCTTCATGGAGTTTTGATGGGTACGGACTCACAAAGTAGTTGGATTCTTGGCATTTACTTAATTACAGGTGCCATCGTCGGGGGATTATTCATCATAAGAACAAGCAAATCAATGGGAAAAACCAGCGAAAACCCCATGTCACTTTAATACGTTATCGTAGCGGGGGACAGTCCCCTTATGGAGTAATGCGTTAATTTGGTGGGGGGCATTGTGCTTTTCTTTTTGATTGGGTTAGTCTATAATTCAATTGAACGTAGCTTCGGGGGGTAAAAATGGAAGTTGACCTGAAATTGCAGGCGAAGGATTTATTTAAGGAAATGATCTGGGACGGTAATGTTGAGCAAATTGCCATTTGGATTGATGGCGATTGGTCTGTAACATCCACAACACATTTCAATGAAAGAAAACAAGCAGATGAGCCGGTGTATATTATTAATTTACAGGAGGTCTTTGCGAAGGTTGATTTTTCATTCGATACCATCGAAGAATTAATAAATAAAATTGAAGATCTGTTAAATGGTCGCGACCCGATCGATGTGTAAACTGTAATAATATTTTATTGCAGTTTTCTTTATTTAGGGTATAAGATAGAGAATGGTAAGAAAAGCGGAAGTGGCTTGCTCAGAGGCGACAGGCATAAGGCGAGCCAGACGGAAGGTCGCACTTTGACATTCTGACTGGATTGACTTATGACCCCGAGCCTCTAGCCACTGGAGCTGGACAAAGAAAAGCGGAAGTGGCTAATGGTCACGATGGGCTAGCCACTGAATGATTTAACAAATAATTTAATTACAAAAAAGAGGGAGTTGATATTGTTGAGTAGTCATGGTTCTCCTGATCCCGAACCAAGTAGTCTTAATGAGGAAGTCGGATCTATCCTTTTTATTAGCAGGAGTGATAATCACAATAATATCAACTCTTTAAAAGGTATGTTTGCTTCCTCAAGTTAATGAGGAGGTTTTATTATGATCGAATACTTCGTTGCAAACGGGAAAAAAAGATCGAAAAATTAGATGACATTACAAAAGGCTGCTGGATTAATTTAACGGCGCCAAGTGAAAGTGAAATAAATTTGGTAGCCAATAAGCTCAATATACCGGTTGATTTTTTCAAGGATGCATTGGACGATGAGGAAAGATCAAGGATTGAACGCGAAGACAATAACGTTTTAATTATCGTAGACTTTCCGTATATCACTCATGATGATGCAGGGTTGCCAATTTATGAAACGATTCCAATCGGGATGGTTATTACGGAGGATTGTTTTATTACAGTCTCCTTAAAAGAAACACCGATTTTGAGTGATTTTTACAATAATAAAATAAAAGGATTTTTTACAAATAAAAAAACACGTTTTGCTTTGCAAATTCTGTTTTCAATTTCAACTTACTATTTAAGATACTTAAAGCAAATAAATAAAAAGACAGATGAAATTGAACGAGGGCTCCATCGGTCGATGAAGAATAAAGAGCTCTATGCATTATTAGCTTTGGAAAAAAGTTTAGTTTATTTTACTACTTCTTTAAAATCAAATAAAATTGTTTTAGAAAAATTGTTACGATTAAATCATCTGAGAATGTATGAAGAGGATAAAGATTTATTAGAAGATGTTATTATTGAAACCCAACAGGCTATTGAAATGGCCGAAATTTATAGCAGTATTTTAAGTGGGATGATGGATGCTTTTGCATCTGTTATATCTAATAATTTAAACATTGTCATGAAATTTTTAACCTCTATAACCATTATTTTAGCCTTGCCAACAATGGTTTCCAGTTTTTTTGGTATGAATGTTGAATTACCGTTCCAACATAATCATGACGCGTTCTCTTATATTTTAATATTTGTTATATTCCTATCTGGACTTACTACTTTTATATTCTGGAAGAAAAAATTCTTTTAAAAATTGCGCTAGCACAAAATGAGGAAAGATCCTCGACTGTGCTAGCGCTTTTGTTTTATAAAAGGAGAGTTGGAATGATGTTTTGTTAGGTCAGGAGCGATTATTTCTGTCGACAATGTTCGGCTTTATTCGTTCATTTCATTGAAGTTAAAATCCGTATCTTAGTGGATTTCTAATGAAGGAGCTTGAATGACCGGTGTAAAATTGCAGATATTTGTCGACAAACAGAGGTTTACAAAGCCATCTCTTGTGATAATAATTTAAGTTGCGTAAATGTTTTGAAAAAATGGACAATAGATAATTGATAGAATACGATTCCATTTTGGTATAAATCAACTTAATAGATAGCAAGGAGGAGAGAGATTTGATGATTTATCAAAATAATGCTGATAGTGCTATTGGACAAAACCATTCTACCTTTCCACATGATGGACAATTCTCTAGTATGGAGCTTCTATGGAAAAGTGCATTTCAGGAGCTAGATTCATGGTCGGAGTTAGCAGATCACTATGATCAAGTATTGCTAAATGCGGCTAAGAAGTATGTAGAACGGGTTAATCAGGGCACTGAAAATATGAAAGCCATTACTGAACAGTTTAATCGAGAGCTTCAGGAATGGGAGGGAACCGCTCGTGAGGAACTCCTAATGACCACGACAACCATCAAACAGCTTTTCCCAAAAAAGTCTTATCACGATATTAATCTTGTCTTCGATGAAATTCATAATAAATTAACGAACATCGCCTTAACGCCAATCAATGCATTAACGAGCACAAATGCGGTTGGGAAATATATACAGGCGACAGAGCAAATGGTTGAGCTCCGAAAAAAAGGCAGAGAGCAATACATTGAAAAGATGAAGCAGATCGCCTCCATCCTTTATGGAAATCAAAAATTATTTTTTGACATGCTTGAAAAGCAATTTAAAACAGCTATGTTTCCATTACAAAAATATATGGAGAAGTCTGGGAATTTACGAAAATATAACTTTTAAGGAGGGCTAGGAATGCCAAGCCAAAGTTTACATGATACATATGATGTACTAAATAAAATCACAGAGCTCTGGGAGAAACAATTAAACCTTTATCTATCTACTATAAAAAATAATGGGGAGATAGAGACAATTGCAAAGACAGGCATGGACTCGCAAACAAAGTCTCTTCAGCTTATAAGAAAAAATCAAGAATTATTTGCAAGCATGCTTAATATTCCAACAAAAAGTGACCTTGAAAAATTGGTCAATCGTGAAAATCAAACAGATGAAAAACTAGACTCACTTGAGGAACAGCTATGGGGATTGAGCGAGGCTGTCCAATCCTCGAACAAGGATATTGAAAGTGTGATAGATGTTTCGAAAGAAATCATTAAACTTACGAAGCAATTAAAATCTGAACTAATTAAAACGAAAAAGCAACTCGCTGAAACAAAGGATTTACAATCAGATTTAGTAGAAATGAAAAAGGAATTGATTCAATTAAATACATTTAAAGAAGAATTTGAAATGCTTAAGACCTTAATTGATAAAGGGGAACAAAAGGAAGCGGTAGTGGCAGGAGGATCCAGCAATCAAGCAAATAGTTAACGATAAAATAGAGGATGACGTACTTTTGTGTTAACTAAAGTACGTCATCCTCTATTTCGTTCAACACGCGGGCTTTTCTCGGGTTTGTTTTTCCAAAAAATCACGCAATGTCTTATTGAAGGCTTCTTTTGCTTCTAATTTTGCATAATGGCCCGTATTTCTCATAATCACAAATTCAGAATGACTAATTTGTTTGTGCATTAACAATTGGACCCAAACTGGTGTAACGGAATCGTACTGGCCACCAATAATCAACGTAGGAATGCTTATTTTAGGTAGTAAGGAAGTATTATTTACTTTCATGGCTGATTCAACTGACTTAATATACGTTTCTTGATCAGGACGGTAATATTTTATAAAATGCTGATAATTTTCTTCACTCCATGAATACAAACAAACACGAGCGGCTAATTTTTGATGAGCTTCTGTCGAAAGCGAGCTGGCTCTGAGTTTGCGTAATTTATAGAGTAAATTTCCAATTTGTCTCGGCATATAGTGGAACGTACTGACTAGCATCAATGATCGACAGACATGTGATGCTTGGCGATAAATTTCCTGGGCGACTAGGCCGCCTAAGGATAGGCCACATATGTGAGCGGTTTCAATATTGAGTTCTTGAAGTAACTGAACGATATCCGCTGCGAAATTCTGGATTGAGATGCCAATTGTACTTTTATGATCACCATGTCCGCGTAAATCAGGAATAATCAAATCAAATTGATCTGATAGCTCAAACTGATTGTGCCATCCTTCTTTCATTTCACCTAAACCATGAATAAGGATTAATGGCTCACCAGCTCCAAGGCGTAAATAAGGAATTCCTGGAATTACTAATTGTGTAATTTACCATGTATTAATCCCTCCAACTTGTTTATATTACACCTTATTCCCATCCCGCAGGATTCGTAATCAATTTTAACAATATTTATAATTTATATATATGTAGAATTGACAGAAAATTACCCTTAAGTGTAAAATACATATATAGACAAGTGGAGGTGGAAAGCACTTGGCAAAGAATAATGAAACTCAATCCATTCAGCCATCAAAAAACTTTGTGATGCCATTTATCTTATTACTACTCAGCAAGATGTCACTCCATGGGTACGAATTAAGCCAAAAGCTCCAAGCATTCGGCTTTCATTCGATTGACCAAGGGAATTTATATCGACTACTACGGCAACTAGAGAAGGAAAATCTTGTTCAATCGGAATGGGATACAACGGGTGCGGGTCCTGCAAAACGAAGATACACAATTACGGACGTAGGGGTAACGTATTTGAAGGGCTATGCTAACCAATTAGAGAGCTACCAATCGATGCTAGACCAATTTTTTAACATGTATTCCAGCTTTCTTGAGCTCTATATCCCTTCATTTATTAGCGAAGGATCCAATAGAGAAAAAAATGCGGACAAGGGGAGAAAAAGAATGAATCCGAAGAAGAGTGAACAAGTAGTACTAAAAGCTACTCAAAAAAAGGCCGAAACGAATGAATTTACAAATCCAGCGGATTTATTAGTTGATACAGTTTGGGACCAGTATGAACAAACGTTAGAACGGTCAAGACAATTTGGGAAGAACGAGAAGATGCGCTTCTAAAATCAGTCAAGGAAGTTATTAAATTAAACCAAGAATTTAGAAAATCGTTAACAAGCTTATATAATGAGTCGAAGAAAACGAACAATGAAATCGTTAAAGAAATCTCGAATAACTTTCCTAATGCCAATGAAACAAACAGTGGAGAATTTACGAATCAATTAAATGATGTATCAACCCGCATTGAGGGGCTTGCTTTAACACCAATTAAATCAACGTTTGGGTTATTTGATCGCTTGGAGAAGAGTATTGAAGAAAAGAGCGAGCAATTTGTTGATTATTCTCGTGAAACACGCAATGGCTGGCAAAGAGTCACAAATGAATATGTAAAGTTAGCTCGTACTAGTCAAAAACAATTTGTTAATCGTTTTGAAGAAAGCATGAAGGTTCTCTTAAACACGAAATAAAAAAAGGTGCCTAGCACCCTGGTACGTATAAAGGTAACGTACTGGTGCTAGGCACTTATTTGTTTATTTTTTCGCTGACGAGCATTTTTAATCAGTTCAACCCACAGGTCTGAGCCAACCAAAACGCCAGCGATGATGAAGCCAAAGCCGATGACTTGCATTAAAACTACTTTCTCATGGAGAAAAACGACTGCGCTGATTAATGCAAAAAGCGGATTTAAGTTGATGAAAACAGAAGTTTCAGCCGCTCCGATTTGTCCAACTGCAAAGTTATAAACCATGTGACCAACTGCGGTGGCAAAAAACGCTGAAGCAAAAAACACAAGCCACACATGGACGCTCCCCTGGGCTAACCCATTTAAACCATGCGGTTCCTTCACTAAGCTAATTACAAATAACAAGAATGAACCGATTAACAGCATATAGCCTGTCATTAAGCGCGGATCTAACGATCTAGAGATTTTGCTAATAAAAATAAAGCTTATCGCCTGTGATAGGATCGATAAAAATACATATATGTCCCCAATCGAAATTCCACTTATGCTACCATCTTTTAAGACAACCATTATCACACCACAAAAGCCGAGAACCACACTAACAATTCGGGCCATTGTGACAGAGGTCCCCAAAAATAGAATAGCTAGTAAGGTTGTTAACAAAGGTCCTAAACCGAGTATCAGTCCGCCATTGGATGCGGAAGTTTGTTTAAGTCCAATTGATAAAAAGTAATGATGAATAACGACATTAAAGATAGCTCCAATCAGAATAAAACGAAGCTCTCGTTTGGTCGGTTTACGAATTTTTTTCATAAAAGCAAGAATAACAAATACACAAACACCCGCAGTAAAAATCCGAAACGCTGTTATTGTTACGGGCATAAAGGCGGAAACAATTAACTTTGTTGCAATTACGTTCAATCCCCAGGCAGCCATTACTAAAACTAAGGTTAAATAAATAAATTTTTTATTCCTTCCAGTCAATGTTTCCACTTCTTCCAATAGAATAATCAGACTCTTAAATATAGACCATTATAAAGGAAATCTGTTTCCATTGATATCAAAATGTATTATTCTACAAAATTGATTTAGTAAACGATGTAAGACTTTGGAGGAATATACTATGAGGTTTTTGTTTGATGTTAGTAATGTAAGCGTTATAAAAACAGTTGAAAAACGTTCACATGTATGTGAAACAAGATGAGTTAAAATATATAGGGTATAAGAATCGTGTGACGTATTTCACATTTTATTATCTTGCAATTATAACCATCGTTCGTGAAAGGAACTGATACTCATGGCTTTTTTTAAGCCGGAACAAATCGCTAATATTACAGTCGAAAACGGGAAGAAGAAAACACAGTATTCCTTGTTAAAGTCTATAATACTAGGGTTCCAGGCAGGTGCATTTATTTCTTTGGGCTATTTGTTGTTTATTCGTGTTACAGCACCACTTACTGGAGAAATCGCTGGGATTAGCTCGATTTTAGGGGCAGCGTTGTTTCCAATTGGCCTTATTTTAACCTTAATTGCTGGTGGAGAGCTGTTAACAGGAAATATGATGGCTGTTCCCTTAGCATGGTTAGCACGAAAAATAACGGTAAAGCAGCTTTTAGTCAATTGGACTATTATTACTGTTAGTAATTTCATTGGGGCGCTCTTTGTTGCCTACGTTTTTGGTCATATTGTTGGCTTAACTGAAACGGATATGTTTTTAGAAAAAACAGTTAGTATTGCTGAACATAAGCTGGAGGCAAGTTTTATCCAAGCTTTCTTTTCAGGAATAGGCTGTAACTGGCTGGTCGCAGCTGCAGTTTGGCTATCTTACGGTTCAGAGGATATGACGGGGAAGATACTTGGGATTTGGTTTCCAACCATGACCTTTGTTGCCATCGGCTTTCAACACGTTGTCGCAAATATGTTTGTGATTCCCGCTGCAATTTTTGCAGGGCACTTTACATGGCTAGAATATCTTCATAACTTTGTTCCAGTATTCTTAGGTAATGCGGTTGGCGGTTCTGTGTTTGTTGCGGTTGCATATTACCATGCTTATAAGAAAAATATTGTGAAAAATGAGCTTTCTCAAGCTTCTCCTAATCTGACATTAATGAAAAGAGGCGGAATGTAGTGGCAGAAATTTCAGTAGCTGCAGCACTAATTCGTTTTCTGTTAGGTGGAACTGCCGTCCTAGTCGCAACGATTGTCGCTAAGAAGCTAGGTGAAAAGACAGGGGGAATCTTTGCTGCATTTCCTGCAGTCTATTTAGCCGCTATTTTGACTACTCGCTTAGATTTTAATGGGCAAGAGTTAATCAGCCAATCGGTCATATTATCAAAAGGAGCTATTATTGGGATGAGTATTAATATCCTGATTGCGATTATCGCTGGTTATCTATTACCGAAACATGGTTGGAAGCTGGGTCTTGTTCAGACGCTTATATGTTGGTTTGCTGTTTCGATTGCAGTTGTTTTTGTGACATCCTATGCATTCTAAAAAAGGTGGAAATCATGAATAAACAGGACTTATTTATTCGTTTTATCTTAGGCGGCACGGCTGTTATGGTTAGCTACTTAGTCACGGTTTTATCACCTTGGAAAATACTTGCAGGGATTTTTGCAGCGTTTCCTGCCGTTATGCTCACGGCAGTCTTAATGGTTGGAATAGCTTCGGGTTCAAAAAAAGCTGGGAAAATTGCCAATGGTTCCGTGTTTGGGATGATTGGTGGGGTTGTATGTGTAACAACAGTCCTGCTCGTTTTGCAGTTGAGCAAAGATTGGATGTTAAGCATTATTTTAGGCTTATTCTTCTGGCTAGGGAGCTCGATTGCGATTGCACAAATTAGGGAAAAATTAAATTTTCGCGAAATAAGAAGCCGCTTCATCATACAAAAAAGATCTGAAACCAGCTTGGGCTGGCTTCAGATCTTTTTTGCTTTAACGAAGTGGGGGACTGTCCCCACTTCGTTAAAGCATGTCCTGGTTTAAATTTTTGTTGAAAGATGAAGAATATTAAGATAATATGGTTGTTAGTCACCTTTTAATGGTGCAGATATTCATAATTTAATAGTTTAATTGTTGATTAAGGCGCCGTTAGGCTTAATAGGGAATTTGGTGTAAGACCAAAACTGCCCCCGCAACTGTTAGTGTGGACGAACGAGGAGTGCCACTGTACAAGTATACTTTTTATTAATAAAAAGTAAATATGATGTACGGGAAGGTCCTCAAGTAGGTAGATACACAAGTCAGGAGACCTATCTTAATTGATTCGCTTTCAGCTTCTTCGGGGATGGAGAATGTGAGACGTTTGCAGATAAAGGCCTGTCCTTTTGCGTTTTCATTCGTTTTATCCAATCCGTCCAACTTAGCTGGACGGATTTTTTTATGGTTTCACTCGCAGATTTACAACGTCACAAAAATTACGACAAAAACTAAATAAACTATTTAGGAAAAGGTGCACAAACAAAATGGTTTGTGTGAAAAGGGAAGAACGGTAGACAAATCCGTCACGGTACCCGCCACTGTATAGGGGAGCTCCATTGCAAGGATGTCACTAAAGAACAATTGGGAAGACGCAATGGAACCATGAACCAAAGTCAGGAGACCTGCCTTTACCTAGATACTTCTATTTACCTACGGGACTATGGGTGGAAGTGTGTTGAATGCATGATCTAGCTTTATTATGTATTTTTTACGCACCCCTCTTCGTAGGGGTGTTTTTTTGTGATTGGCTGTGTTAAAGAACGATGTTGATTTTTAGTACACTCTGTTGATTGGAGTGGAAGGTGCGAGACTCCTGCGGGAGAAGGTGTCGCGGGAGACCCCACAGGCGTAAAACGCCGAGGAGGCTCCCGGACTCCCCGCGGAAAGGGAGCACCTGGAACGGAAATCAACAGACAAATTTAACACAGTCTTGTGATTAAGAATAGCACTTCAAGATGAATAGTATGGAAAGGCTTTGCTAAGCCATTGAAATGGAAAAGGAGGAATAAAAATGAAAGGAAAACTACTCGTTATTGGATTTGGTCCAGGAAGCTTTGAACATGTCACGGATAGAGCGAGAGAGGCCATTCAAGAAAGTAATATGGTGATCGGCTACAAAACATATGTGGATTTAATCGAAGGACTGATAACGGATCAGGAAATTATCAGCACAGGAATGACCGAGGAAGTAAGTCGGGCACAAGAAGCAGTAAAGCAAGCAGAACGAGGCAATAAAGTCGCGGTTATCTCGAGTGGAGATGCCGGTGTGTATGGAATGGCTGGTCTTATTTATGAAGTGTTAATCGAGAAGGGCTGGAACAAAGAAACCGGTGTCGAGGTTGAAATTGTTCCGGGCATTTCTGCGATCAATTCATGTGCTTCCCTGTTAGGAGCACCAGTGATGCATGATGCTTGTACCATCAGCTTGAGTGATCATTTGACACCATGGAATTTGATTGAAAGCAGAATTGAAGCTGCAGCCAAAACGGACTTTATTATTGCCTTTTATAATCCCAAAAGTGGGAGAAGAACGCGACAAATAGCGGAGGCACAAAAAATTCTGCTGAAGTACCGTTCCCCTGAAACTCCAGTTGGTTTGGTGAAAAGTGCTTACCGTGATCGGGAGCAGGTGGTGGTCACAAATTTAGAAGAAATGCTAAATCATGAAATTGGGATGTTAACGACAGTTATTGTCGGGAATTCATCCACCTTTTTATATCAAGATTTAATGATCACACCGCGCGGATATCAACGGAAGTATACATTAAATCAATCAGAACAACCGTTAAAGCTACATCAGCGCCTGCAAAAAGAAGCAGAGCCTTGGGCGTTAGATCAGGTGAATCCAATTACTCAGGTTCAAACTGAAAAAAAGATGAGCTCTCATTCAGGGATTTAGCAGAAATGGCCATGCAACTGGCGAATGGGGACAAGGGTGACGTGCAACCAACTCAAGTGCAGCATGTGGCTGAATCGATTTTTGAACTAGCCGTAAGCCCTGGTGTAGCAAATAAGAAATTTACCGCACAGCAAATGCTGTTACTTGCGGAAGTCGTTGGTGAACATGGCGTACTGGAGTATACACAGGACCATCAGTTAAAGCTGCAAATCCCAACATCAAATCCTGATGCGATTACGAACCAATTATCAGAGGCTGGGTTCATGCTTGCGCCAGTCGGTGATGTGTTGACGATAAAAGCTTGTGATTTTTGTGACGGCGATAAAAAGGAAAGCATTCCTTTTGCGGAAGAATTGCAGAAGCGGCTCGGAGGTCTTACCCTTCCGAAGGAGCTAAAGCTCGGTTTCAATGGCTGTGGTATGGCTTGTTATGGTGCAGTTCGTGAAGATATCGGCATTGTCTATCGCTCTGGCGCATTTGATTTGTTTTTAGGGGAAAAACGGTTGGTCGTACTGGTCATCCAGGGCAAATTGTTGCCGAAGGGATTCAGCCAGACGAAATCATTGGCATCATTGAAGGAATCATTCACGACTATAAAGAGAATGGCTATCCGAATGAGCGCTTTTTTAAATACTTTAAGCGTGTAAAACAAGTACAAGGCTTTGTACATATCGATATTACGCCGAAGCTGGCGATACAACCTGCATTATGTGGAGATTAACAGCAGCATTAGACTAATGGACAAAGGGGAGGAAGTATTATGAAGTCGATTTTATTTGTAGGGCATGGAAGTAGAGATCCAGAAGGAAATGATCAAGTCCGCCAATTTATCCAGAAGATGAAGGGACGTATAGACCAGTCTTTGTTAGTTGAAACGTGTTTTTTGGAATTTGAATTACCTACTGTCCCACAAGGGATTGATCAATGTGTGCAAAAAGGAGCGAGTCACATCGTTGTGATTCCAATTATGCTCCTTCCAGCAGGTCATTCGAAGATTCATATCCCTGCAGCAATCGACGAAGCGCGCGCCAAATATCCGCATATTCAACTTACGTACGGTCGTCCAATTGGGATCCATGAGGAAAACATATCGATTTTAAAAACAAGATTAGAAGAAATAGGGGAAGATGTGAACAGGCCTGAGCAAGACAGTGCAGTTCTCCTATTAGGGCGCGGTGGTAGTGACCCTGATGCCAATAGTGATTTGTATAAAATGGCGCGGTTATTTTGGGAGAAGACAAATTACCAGCTTGTTGAAGCGGCGTTCATGGGAGTTACAGATCCACTAGTCGATGCTGGTATTGAGCGGTGTATTAAACTCGGAGCGAAAAAAGTAATGATTTTACCTTACTTTTTATTTACCGGAATTCTAATCAAACGTTTGATTAACATGCTTGAGGAGTTTAAAGCAAAATATCCTGAGGTTGAGTTCAAGCTGGCTGGCTATTTTGGCTTTCATCCAAAATTAGAAAGTATTCTATTAGACCGTGTGAATGAGGCTTTGCAGGATGAAGTAAAGATGAATTGTGATACGTGTATTTATCGAATTGAGGCAATGGAGCACATCGATCACCATCATCACCATGATCATGACCACGGGCATGCACATCACCATCATCACCATGATCATGACCACGGGCATGCACATCACCATCATGATCATGAGCATCATCACCACCACGAACATGACCATAGCCACGAACATCATCACGACCATCAAGAAAAGGCTGATGTTGTACGATGATTCTCGTCTTAGCTGGTACAAGTGACGCTCGTGCACTTGCTAGAAAAATCAATGGAGCAGGTTACGAGCTTTTGACTACAGTGGTTACCGACAATGCAGCAATGGAACTTAAAGCGGCTGGACTTGCAGTAAAGATTGGAAGATTAACATCTTCAGAGATGGCGAGTTTAATTGTTGAACAAGGCATACATGCAGTTGTTGATGGGAGTCACCCGTTCGCTGAGGAAGCATCGCGGAATGCAATTCAGGCTGCAGAGCAGGCTGGTGTTCCCTATATTCGCTATGAACGAGAATCGCAAGACTATCAATATGAAAAACTGACGGTTGTGGAGAGCTATGTTGAGGCAGCCAATCTGGCAGCCGAGAAAAAGGAGTCGTTTTGCTTACAACTGGGAGTAAAACGCTACAGATTTTTACTGAAAAATTACTATCCGATCCAGATGTGCGTTTGCTCGCGCGGATGCTGCCCCGTCTGGATAATCTTGAAAAATGTGAATCATTAGGTTTTCCGCAAAAGAATATTATCGCGATCCAAGGGCCGTTTACGAAGGAATTTGATTTGGCGCTTTATCAACAGTATGGGGTTACGTTGATGATTACAAAGGAAAGCGGGAAAATCGGCTCGGTTGGTGAAAAGATGGCTGCTGCCAAAGAGTTAGGAATTGAAGTGGTGATGATTCATCGACCAAAGCTAGAATATGGCCATGTTTATCAAAACTTTGAGGGTGTGCTTTCAGCGTTGATGGAAGTGGTTCCTTTGCAGGAATCAGACACAAAAAAATAAGGGAGATGGAATCAATGGATTTTCGTACAGATTTTAAACCGGTAACGGTTCAACCACAGCAAATCGAATCAGTTAGCTTTCAAATGATTGATGAAGAGGTAGGGGAGCATGGTTTTACACCGGAGCAATACCGTGTGGCACAAAGGGTGATTCATGCTTCTGCTGATTTTGAATTAGGAAAAAGCCTAGTCTTTCACCGTGATGCGATTGAAGCGGGGATTAATGCCATTCGGAGCGGAAAAAAGGTCGTTGCCGATGTGCAAATGATTCAAAGTGGAGTGAATAAAGCAAGAATTGAAAAATACGGCGGTGAAGTTAAGGTTTATATTTCAGATGCGGATGTTGTTGAGGAAGCTAAGCGCTTGAACACAACACGAGCGATTATTTCGATGAGAAAAGCGATTCATGAAGCCGATGGTGGTATTTATGCGATTGGAAATGCACCAACGGCACTGCTTGAGCTCATTCGTCTCGTGAAAGAGGGAGAAGCAAGACCTGGGTTAGTCATCGGTTTGCCAGTTGGTTTTGTTTCAGCTGCTGAATCAAAGGAAGAGCTAGCGAAACTCGATATTCCGTTTATCACTAATATTGGCAGAAAAGGCGGAAGCACCGTAACCGTAGCCGCACTAAACGCCCTAACATTATTAGCAGAACAAAGATAGTAATTTTTTATAAATGGCTGTGTTAAAGAACGTTGTTGATTTTTGAGTGATCTGTTGATTGGAGTGGAAGGCACGAGACTCCTACGGGAGCATCGGAAATCAACAGACAAATCTAACAAAAAAGAACTAAGCGAGGAATCAACGAAAGCGATGACCGAAGTTCAAGAGAAACCTCAGCAGAAAAAATTAAGACAAGGATATACGACTGGAGCCTGTGCGACTGCGGCGACAAAAGCAGCGCTTATAGCATTAATCACAAACGAGCCGCAAACAGAAACAACAATTTATCTACCTGTTGGCCGATTCGCAACCTTTCAAATTGAAGGCTGTGAAATCAGCGCCAATGAAAAGGTCTCGGCAACTGTGATTAAAGACGGCGGCGATGATCCCGATGCCACACACGGTGCTGAAATCATTGCAACGGTTACGTGGACCAACCAACCTGGAATTAGCTTGGATGGTGGGATTGGCGTTGGTCGAGTGACGAAAGAGGGTCTGCCCATTCAGGTAGGCGAAGCGGCCATCAATCCTGTACCACGGCAAAAGATTGCGGAAACCGCAGAACAAGTGCTTCAGGAGTTTGCCATTGAAAAAGGTGTGCAAATCGTGATTTCTGTACCAGATGGTGTGGAAATTGCGAAAAAAACACTGAATGGCCGCTTAGGGATATTGGGTGGAATTTCGATTTTAGGGACGCGTGGAATTGTCGTCCCATTTTCGACGTCAGCCTATAAAGCAAGCATCGTCCAAGCGTTGAATGTCGCACGGGCCAGTGGATGCGAGCATGTCGTCATCACAACAGGTGGGCGTAGCGAAAAGTATGCGATGCAGAAGTACCCTCACCTTCCTGAAGAGGCATTTATTGAGATGGGTGATTTTGTTGGGTTTACACTAAAACAGTGTAAACGGGTTGGCTTAAAACGTGTTTCAATGGTTGGGATGATGGGGAAATTTTCAAAGGTTGCCCAAGGTGTAATGATGGTTCACTCGAAAAGTGCAGAGGTTGATTTTTCTTTTTTAGCAAAAATTGCAGCGGAAGCAGGGGCGCCAGTGGAGTATTATGAAAAAATCATTGGAGCCAATACCGCTTCACAGGTTGGCGATATGATGGTTGCTGCTGAAATTCATTCTTTTTTTGCAAAGCTGTGCGAGTATTGCTGTAGTGAGGCATTAAAAGAGGTTGGCGGTGGAATCGAAGTGAGCATGACGCTATATACACTTAAGGGAGAATTTTTAGGGGAGGCGGTCCGCAGTGGGGAAATCAATGAAGATGATTGGAATCGGCGATGATGGCAAGCAAGGGCTAATGCCGCTCTATGAAAATTGGATTGATCAAAGTGATGTGTTAATTGGTGGAAAACGGCATCTTAGCTTTTTTCCAGACTACGTGGGGAAAAGGTCGCGATTGAGGGAGGATTAACCTCATTAGTTGAAAGATTGCAAACCGAGGAGCGAAATGTTGTGATTCTAGCTTCTGGAGATCCGTTATTTTACGGGATTGGCAGTTTCCTAGCAAGCAAGGTGCCGATCGAGATTTACCCGGCTGTCAGCTCGATTCAGCTTGCGTTTGCCAGAATGGGCGAGAGATGGCACGATGCTTATTTGACGAGTGTGCATGGGCGAAGCATGAAGGGGCTCGCTCAGCGAATCGACTGCAAGGAGAAGGTTGCGATTTTAACGGATGTTGAAAATACACCAAACAAACTTGCAAACTATTTATTATCATTTGGCATGATAGAATATGAAGCGTTTGTAGCTGAAAATCTTGGTGGAGAGGCAGAGCATTGCCGCTGGTTTCAATTAGAGGAAATGCTGGATACCGAGTTCTCTCCGCTTAATGTGGTGATTTTAAAAAAAATTGGGGAAGGACCAGTCTGGCCACTAGGAATTGACGATGAGCAGTTTATACAACGAAAGCCGTTAAAGGGCTTAATTACAAAAAAAGAAGTACGAACATTAAGCATTAGTGCATTGAGATTAAAGAAAGACAGCATTGTTTGGGATATTGGTACATGTACGGGTTCTGTTGCGATTGAAGCGGGCAGGATTGCACGTGAAGGAAAGGTCTTTGCGATTGAAAAGAACGAGGCCGATTTAGAAAACTGCCGCGAAAATCTGGCAAAGTTCCGCGTTGATGCCACTGTCAAACATGGTAAAGCACCTGATGGTTTGGCGGATTTCCCAGCTCCAGATGCGGTCTTTATTGGTGGGACTGGCGGTGGTATGGCTGACATCCTTGATGTGTGCTGCAGCCGTTTACGCGAAAACGGACGAATCGTCTTAAATGCGGTGACGATAGAAAATTTGGCTGAGGCCGTTGCTTTGTTTAAGGAACGAGGCTATAAAACGGACATTACGTTAGTACAAATCTCCAGAAGTCAGCCGATATTGAATTTAACAAGATTTGAATCATTAAATCCAATCTACATCATTGCTGCAGAGCGTGAGGAAGGGGAATAGAATGCTAGGAACATTATATGGTCTCGGGGTCGGTCCTGGTGACCCAGAATTAATTACGGTCAAAGCGTTTCGAAAATTAAAGGAAGCTGCGGTCATTGCTTATCCGAAAAAACAGCGCGGCAGTAAAAGCTATGCGCAAAAAATCATTGATTGTTACTTTCAGCCTCACGAAAAAGAACTAATTGGTCTCGTCTTTCCAATGACGAAAGACCAAGAGGTTTTGGATAAAAGATGGAATGAAACAGTTGAGAGTGTGTGGGAAAAGCTTCAAGAGGGGAAGGACGTCGCTTTTGTGACAGAAGGAGATCCAATGCTTTATAGCACCTTCATTCATATGATGCGTTTAATGCAGGAGCGTTATCCAGAGGTACCGATTGAGGTCGTACCTGGAATTTCTTCTATTAATGGTGCTGCGGCAAGATTAGGGCTGCCGCTTGCGGATGGCGATGAGAAAGTTGCGATTGTACCGGCACAGGCCGATGCTGAGACGATGAAAAAAGTAATACAAGACCATGACTGCATTATTTTTATCAAAGTAGCAAAGGTCATTGATTCGATGCTTGGGTTATTAAAAGAGCTTGATTTACTTGAGAAGGCTTCGGTTGTGACGAAGGTTACTTCTGATGAGGAGATCATTTGGAAGGCGTCGGAGCTTGAGGGTGTAGATTTGGAATATTTATCATTAATGGTGGTGAGAAAATAAGATGAAGTTATACATAATAGGGGCAGGAGCTGGCGACCCGGATTTGATTACGGTGAAGGGCTTAAAGCTGTTGCAGGAGGCGGACGTCGTCTTATATGCCGATTCGCTAGTTAGTGAAGAGCTGGTACGAAAAGCCAAGCCATCAGCTGAAATCTTGAAAACAGCCGGGATGCATTTGGAAGAAATGGTTGGAATTATGGTTGAAAAAATCCAACAAGGGCAGAAGGTTGTTCGCGTTCATACGGGCGATCCGGCGATGTATGGGGCGATTATGGAGCAAATCGCACTTGTTAAAAAAGCCGGAATCGCGGTTGAAATTATTCCAGGTGTTAGCTCAGTGTTTGCATCTGCAGCCGCTGCGGAAGCTGAATTGACGATTCCTGATTTGACGCAAACAGTTATATTGACACGTGCTGAGGGGCGGACGCCTGTTCCAGAACTGGAAAAGCTTCGCGATTTAGCCACTCATCAATGTACGATCGCCTTATTCTTAAGTGCAACTTTAACGAAAAAGGTAGTGAAGGAGTTAATTGAAGCTGGCTGGAGTGAAGAGACACCGGTAGTGGTTGTGTATAAAGCGACGTGGCCGGACCAGAAAATCATTCGGACGTCCGTTAAAAATCTAGATGAAGATTTGCGTAAGAATGGCATTCGCAGTCAAGCGATGATACTCGCCGGCTGGGCACTTGATGAGAATATTCATAATAAGGACTATCGTTCAAAGCTATATGATAAACATTTTACCCATGGCTACCGCCGAAAGGTCGATGTGAAATGATTTCCTTAGAGGAGAATGTGATTCCGGCGATTTCCGTTCGTGAACATAGTGATTATGCCGTTGTTGCGATTACGAAGCATGGTGTGGAGCTTGCACGAAATCTGGGACACACATTTGGGAATGCTGATATTTTTTATATGTCCAAGCATGCCAAGGGTGATGAAGAAGTGCGTGGGATTCAGACGTTTGAAGGAAGTGTTCGCCTCCTTTTCCCTGCGCTGTTTCCTGCGTATCGTGGTCTAATCATTATCGTTTCGCTTGGCGCAGTCGTGAGGATGATTGCGCCGCTGTTAAAGGATAAGAAGTCCGACCCAGCGGTGGTCGTCATTGATGACAAAGGTGAGCATGTCATCAGTGTGTTATCGGGCCATCTTGGTGGGGCAAATGAATTGACCCATGAGGTGGCGGCTGCTTTAGGGGCACATCCAGTAATCACGACGGCTTCTGATGTGCAGCAAACGATTCCCGTAGATTTATTTGGGAAACGATTCGGTTGGGTTTGGGAATCAGCGGAAAATCTAACGCCAGTAAGCGCTGCTGTTGTTAACGAAGAGCCGGTTGCGATTGTCCAGGAATCAGGGGAAAAGCAGTGGTGGGATTATCAGCGAGCGCTCCCAGACCATTTTACTGTCTATTCTACGGTTGGTGCTGCTTTAGCCGTTGCTTCACATTCTGCAGCCTTGGTGATTACGCATCGAATTCTGCAGGGTGCTGAATTGGACATTTTAAACAATGGCGTTTTATATCGTCCGAAGGTGCTGGCTTTAGGAATTGGCTGCAATCGTGGGACAGCAGCTGCAGAAATTGAATCGGTAATCGATGAAACGTTGGCTGAACTCAATTTTTCAAAGAAAAGTGTGAAAGCTATTTGCACAATCGATTTGAAAAAGGATGAGCAAGGATTGCTTGAAGTAGTTGATAAACACGGCTGGGAGTTTGTCTATTATTCTCCCGAACAATTAAATACTATAACGTGCCAGGAGCCATCGGCCACAGTGTTTAAATATACAGGAGCCTATGGTGTCAGCGAGCCAGCCGCTCTACTCTATAGCGGTGCTGATCAGTTAGAGCTGGTGAAGAAAAAATCGGGCAATGTGACGATTTCTGTTGGAGTGATCCCATTTTTGGGGTGAATTTAGTGTGTGCGGTGTTCATGTAACCAAAACAGAAGTCGAAAGTAGCCGAAATGACCACACAAACAAAAAGGAAAGGAAGGAGGAGCTAGCATGTCAAATCGAAGACTAGTGATTGCCGGAACAGGAAGCGGCGTTGGGAAGACAACGATGACAATCGGCCTGATGGCTGCGTTTAAAAAGAAAGGCTACACTGTTCAAGGCTTTAAGTGTGGTCCCGACTACATTGATCCAACCTATCATACCGCTGTTACAGGAAGGCCATCGCGTAATGTCGATAGCTGGATGTTAGATCATGAATTGGTCAAAGAAATTATCGAGCGAGGAAGTCGCGATACAGATATTTCGATTATCGAAGGTGTAATGGGCTTTTTTGATGGGAAGGATCCAACCAATAATTCTGGGACAACAGCGGAGATTAGTATAATCACGAAAAGCCCAGTCGTGCTAATTGTGAATTGTGCGAGCATGGCTCGGAGTGCCGCAGCGATCGTGAAGGGGTTTCAAAGCTTTGAGCCGCAATCCAATATCGTAGCTGTCATTGCCAATCGAATTGGTAGCCAAGGACATTTTAATATAGTTAAAACAGCGATTGAACAGGAGTGCGGCATTCCAGTTGTTGGCTATTTAAAACGGGATGAGGAGCTTGCGATTCCCGAGCGGCACTTAGGCTTAGTGCCTTCCGTTGAACGAGGAGAGCTTAATTCATTTTTTGAAAAGGTTGCGCAATCGGTCCTTGAAACTGTGGATGTTGATCGTTTATATGAATTAGCGGAAGCACCGCGTCTGGAAATCGCCCGAAGTCGTTTCACAAAGCGGGAGCAGCCATCGGTCCGAATCGCGATTGCTAAGGATGCAGCGTTTAACTTTTACTATGAAGAAAACCTAGAAATGCTTGAAGCGTATGGGGCTGAGCTCGTTCCGTTTTCACCGTTAGTTGGGGAGACCGTCCCTGAAAACGTACAAGGCTTGTACCTTGGTGGAGGATTTCCAGAGGAATTTGCAGAGGAATTGGCGGCGCAAGTGAAGGTCAAGCAATCGATTTCCAATGCGATTGCCGGTGGATTACCGACACTTGCTGAGTGCGGCGGATTTATGTTCTTAACTGAATCGATTGAAACAACAGACGAACGCAAGTACGAGATGGTTGGCATCATTCCGGTTCCGTTAAAATGCAAAAGAAATTAGCGGCACTGGGCTATCGCGAAATCACTGGTTTGGACGCTAACTTTTTATTAAAAGGAAGTTTAGCGGCAAAGGGACATGAATTTCATTATTCAACCTTCAAGCCACGTACTGCCATTACACCGGCTTATTTTACAAAAGGAATGCGCGGTACAAAGCAAGAGGGTTATTTAAGCGACAACCTGATTGCCGGTTATACTCATTTCCATTTTGGATCTTGCCCAGAAATGGTTGAAAATTGGATTTCCCAATGTAAGGAGATTAAAGTACATGTCTAAGGCTCTTCCGATTATGTTTCAGGGCACCCATTCTGATGCCGGAAAAAGTGTAATTGTCACCGCCTTCTGCCGTATCTTTGCTCAGGATGGCTATAAAACCGTTCCGTTTAAGTCGCAAAACATGGCATTAAACTCCTATATTACCGTCGATGGAAAGGAAATCGGTCGGGCGCAGGGGGTGCAGGCAGAAGCAGCTGGTGTGCAAGCGACGACAGACATGAATCCAATTTTATTAAAGCCAAACCGTGGCAATCAGGCGCAAATTGTTCTTCATGGCAAGCCGTTTAAAAATATGGAAGCAGGAGCGTATCGTCGGGATTTTTTTCCTACCGGGTTAAAATTAATTGGTGAGGCGCTTGAGCGATTGACTGATGAGAATGAGCGAATGGTGATTGAGGGAGCGGGCAGTCCGGCTGAAGTGAACTTAAATGATCGCGAGCTCGTTAATATGCGAGTCGCGCGACTTGCCAATGCGCCTGTCATTCTAATCGGTGATATTGAAAAAGGTGGGGTATTTGCTAGTTTAGTTGGCACCTTGCAGCTGATGGAGCCAGAGGATCGCGACCGAGTCATTGGTGTAATCATTAATAAATTTCGTGGTGACATTAAGTTGCTACAGTCAGGTCTTGACTGGTTTGAAGAATATACTGGCAAGCCTGTACTAGGGGTTATTCCATATTTACCTAACCTAAATATCGATGCAGAGGATTCAGTGATATTAAACCAATACAGCTCGGTGCAAAATCAGGACAAAGAAATTGATATTGCTGTAATTCAATATCCTAAGATATCGAATTTCACTGATGTCGATCCATTTTTTGTAGAGCCTGATTGCCATGTCCGCTTTATTACAGGGGCTGAGCAGCTAAAGGAACCCGATTTGATTATTTTACCGGGAAGTAAAAATACAATTGACGATTTTCGGTTTTTACAGGATAGCGGTCTAGCCGAAAAAATTATTCATTTACATAATAAGAAGCAAACGAAGGTTTTCGGAATTTGTGGCGGTTATCAAATGCTGGGACAATCGATTGCAGATCCATATGGTGTCGAATCCCTCGAACAATATTCGGAGGGGCTTGGTCTATTACCAGTTGCAACGACAATCACGCAGGAAAAAACAACGGTTCTTTCTGAGGGTGAATTATCCTTTTGTGGTAAAATATTGAATGTACAAGGTTACGAGATTCATATGGGCAGCTCGATTCTTGCTGAAGACGCCAAATCCCTAATCATAACGGAAACCGGAACGGATGGCTGTAAAAATAAAGAAGAAACGGTCATTGGAACTTATTTTCACGGGGTTTTTCATAATGATGAGCTTCGCACGATGCTTATCAACCACATTCGCGAGGAGAAAGGGTTAGACCCGCTCTTCAATCGTGTGTCCTTCAATCAAATGCGCGAGGAAGCGTTTGATCGTCTGGCTGACCACGTAAGGGCCCACGTTAAGCTAGATTTTATCGAAGAAAAAATGCTAGAGTTTGGGCAAAGGAGATTAGTAAAATGATAGATCTAATAACAGCAATTAAACCAGTCAACAAAGAAAAAGGCACAGAGGTCGCCGCGTATATTGATACATTAACAAAGCCACCTGGCAGCCTTGGAGTATTAGAAGAAATCGCGATTCAATTAGGGGAAATTACCGGAGAGGATTTTCCAACAGTTACACCGCCAGCGGTGATTGTATTTGCTGCTGATCATGGCATTGTTAAGGAAGGTGTATCAGCATTTCCGCAAGAAGTAACAGCACAAATGGTGTACAACTTTCTGAATGGGGGCGCTGGGATTAATGTATTTAGCCGCCAAATTGGAGCGAAGTTTGAAATTGTCGATGTCGGTGTTGCATCAGATTTGAATGCTGAAGACGTTATAGTAAAAAAAGTGCGCTACGGAACTGGGAATTTCATGGTTGAGGATGCAATGACTCGCGCAGAAGCAGAACAAGCACTTCAAGTGGGCTATGAACGTGCGCAAAAAATGTTCGAACAAGGAGCTAAATGCTTAATTGTTGGTGAAATGGGGATTGGCAACACGACGCCAAGTAGTGCGATCTTAGCGGTGTTAAGTGGTCGTGACATTACAGAGCTAGTTGGAAGTGGCACGGGACTTGATTCAGACCAAGTCAAACATAAACAATCCGTCATCAAGCAGGCAATCGAGGCACGTCAGCCAGACCGCAATGATGCGATTGACGTATTAGCAAAGGTTGGTGGTTTGGAAATTGCCGCCATGACCGGGGCGATGCTAGCTGCTGCTGCAAATCGGATCCCAATTTTATTAGACGGCTTTATTTGTACGGTATCTGGGTTATTGGCTGCTGCCATCAATCCGCATGCGTGCGGTTATATGATTGTTGGCCATCGTTCTGTTGAAATTGGTCATAACGTAGCGATAAATATGCTTGGGAAAAAGCCTTTGCTTGATTTAGGCTTTCGTTTGGGTGAAGGAACAGGAGCGGCTGTAGCCTTTCCAATTTTACAATCCGCAGTTTTAATGGTGAAAGAGATGGCAACCTTCTCTTCTGCTGGAATATCAGGGAAAGAATAAACGATCAGGAGTGAAAGTGTCAATGACGAAGGGGAAGGTTTTTTTAGTTGGAGCAGGTCCTGGTGATCCGAAGCTCATCACGGTTTACGGGATGGAATGCATTCAAAAAGCGGATGTGGTTCTTTATGACCGACTTGTAAATGAACAATTATTATCGTATGCGAAACAGGATGCAGAGCTGATATTTGTCGGTAAGCTCCCAGGTAAGCATGAGGTGATTCAGGACAAAATTCATGAGCTGTTGATAGAGCATGCCCAGGCAGGCAAGATTGTTACTCGCTTAAAAGGCGGGGATCCTTGCGTTTTTGGTCGGGTTGGTGAAGAAGCCGAAGTGTTGGTGAGGCAAGGAATTCCATATGAAATCGTTCCGGGGATTACATCGGGGATTGCTGCACCTGCATATGCCGGAATTCTGGTGACACATCGCGATTTCGCATCTACCTTTGCGGTAGTCACTGGCCATAACCGTGCTGATAAAAATGAAGATAATATCAACTGGCACGCCCTCGCAACGGGGATAGATACGATTGCTTTTTATATGGGAATTGGCAATCTTCATTATATTTGCGAGCAGCTTATATCTCATGGGAAAAATCAAGAAACCCCAGTCGCGATCATTCAGTGGGGCACGACACATCGCCAGAAGACCGTAACAGGTACGTTAGCGACAATTGAAAAAGTTGCAGCGGCAGCAGAAATCAAACATCCAGCAATTATTCTGGTTGGAGAGGTTGTTTCGTTACGCGAAAAGCTTGCGTGGTTTGAAGGCGAATTAGCAGGCGAAGCTGTGGCTAAGTAAATTCGAAGTGGCAAAATAAATAAAAGGACGGTGCTGACATTGAGTGAAAAGCAGCAGCAAGGTCTCGTGTTAGTTTATACGGGCAATGGAAAAGGGAAAACGACCGCGGCACTGGGAATTGCGATCCGCGCAACAGGTCGCAACCAGCGAGTGCTGATGATTCAATTCATCAAATCACCTGATCGCAGCACCGGCGAAAAAATGATGTTTGAAAAAATGGGTATCGAAATGCATCAGGTCGGGATTGGGTTTACATGGACAAAAACACCTGAAGAACATCGTGAGGCGCTAAGAAAAGCGTGGGAGTTCACTAAGGAAAAGGTTCAATCTGGCGCATACGATGTTGTTATTTTAGATGAATTAAACAATGCTTTGGCGATTAACAGCTTTCCAATTGAGGATGTGCTGCCAATACAAGAGGTTCTCGAGCTCATCCACCATCGTCATCCAAGTATGCATCTAGTGATTACCGGCCGCAGTGCCAAACAGGAAATTCTTGATGCAGCCGATTTAGTAACGGAAATGAAGGAAATTAAGCATTATTATCAGGACGGCGTTCCAGCAGTGAAAGGAATTGAATACTAATGGCATGGATTGAAAAATATGGCCATGGCGGTGACATGCTGACAGCACAAAAGCAATTTGGACTCGATTCAACGCCACTGTTAGATTATAGTGCAAATATTAACCCGCTAGGGCCTCCGCCTCGTGTGATGGAGGCTCTTCGCAACGAGCTTGAAAAAATTGTTCATTATCCAGACCCGGCTCAACGCAAACTAAAGGAAAAACTGGCGACAAGGTTTGGACTCGCGCCAGATCAACTTATAATTGGCAATGGGGCGGCCGAATGTATGGCGCTGATTATTTTAGCGCTAGAGCCAAAAACGGTTGGTGTTATCTACCCATGTTTCTCAGAATATGAGAAACTGGCAACAGCTTTTGGAGCTAGTATCAAAGCTTGTTATGGCAATGAAGAGTACCATTTTAAACCGGACCTTACCGATTTATTTTCCTTATTTAAAGAGGTTGATCTTGTATTTATCGGTCATCCAAACAATCCAACGGGTGTGATTTATACCGAAGAAGAGCTAATAGCAATTGCCATAGAAGCTGAAGCAACCAACACCTATCTCGTAATCGATGAAGCATTTATTGACTTTCTTCCGAAAAATACACAAGTGACGTTGCTCCCGCAGCTTCAACGATACAAGAAGTTAATCATCGTTCGTTCGATGACGAAATTTTATGCGATACCAGGGCTGCGACTTGGTTATGCCGTTTCAAAGCCGGACATAATCGCTAGATTACAAGAAAAGCAAGTAACCTGGAGCGTGAATCAGCTAGCGCTAATGGCTGGTGAAATATGTTTAGATGAGCTAGAGTATGAGGAGCAAACGATTGCCTTAATTGAAGAACAACGTAATTCAATCAAACGTTTGATTGAAAAACATTTAGGCTGGTTTGTTTATCCTGGACAAGCCAATTTTTTATTGGTGCGACTCCCAAGCCCGCTAAAAGTGGAAGAGCTTCAATGGGCTATGGGGCAAAAGGGAATTATGATTCGCTCCTGTGCGATGTATCCGGGCTTAACGGAGCAAGACTTCCGAATTGCCGTCCGCACTAAGCAGGAGAATGACCAACTTCTAGCTTGCTTGTTGGAAGTTGTAAAAGAGAGGAAATGGGAAACATGGCGTTAACCTATGTAACAGGTGGGGTACGTTCTGGTAAAAGTGAGTATGCGGAAAAGCTGGCTATAGCTTCGAATATGTCTGTCCTGTATGTCGCATTTGGTGTGAATACGGATGCCGAAATGCAAAGCCGAATTGAGAAGCATCAACAGAGGCGCCCTCAGGATTGGGGTGTAGTCGAGCAGCCGTATGAACTCGTCGGCTCCTGTGAGCAGTATCTGGATTACGAGGTTGTTTTGGTTGATTGCTTTTCAACGTGGCTGACAAATAAAATCATTCAAATTCCTGAAGCAGAGCTCCGTAATGAAACCTATCGATTAGAAATCTTAAATGAAGTTCAGGCATGGCTAGCAAAAATCCAGCTAATGCATCAACAGATCATCGTTGTTTCCAGTGAAGTTGGTTTAGGTGGAGTCGCCATGTCACCGCTCGGCAGACTGTTTCATGATCTGCTTGGAGAATGTAATCAAATGATAGCCCACGCAGCGGATGAAGCTTACGCGGTTCTATCTGGATTACCTGTGAGGTTAAAGTTATGAAGGCATTTTTGGCGGCATTGATGTTTTTAACACGTATCCCGTTACCACAAATCAATATTTCAAAAAATGATTGGCATAAAAGTGCAATCTATTTCCCATTGGTCGGACTTGTGATTGGGGCTATTTTGTATCTGACTTCTTGGGGCTTGGAAAGATTATTTCCAACTACGGTCACGGCCTTTTTGGTCGTGCTAATGTGGATTTGGATTACGGGTGGTTTACATATTGATGGCTGGATGGACTTAGCGGATGGCTTTGGCAGCAATAAAAGCCGTGAGCAAATCCTTGAAATAATGAAGGATAGTCGCGTTGGGGCAATGGGTGTCATTGCGGCTATTTGTTTAATCGGTGGAAAATGGGTGGCCGTTTATGAATTGCTGCAACACGATCGTGCGATTATGTTAGTAATGAGTCCAATTTTTGCTAGATTTTTGTTAATTAGCGCGATTCGCTTGTTTCCATATCGACAAGAAGGCGGGATTGGAGCAGGGCTGCGGACATCTTTGTCTGTGATCATTGTTTTTTTGAATCTTTTATTTATTTTAATCGTGGCTTATTATTTAATAGGAAGTATTGGCATTCTAATACTAGGAGGCACAGCCATTTTTAGTGGGCTGCTTGCGATTAATATTTATAAAAAATTAGAGATGCTGACAGGGGACTGCTACGGGGCACTTGTTGAATGGAGTGAGGTAGTCGCTTTATTTGTATCTTTGGCAATTTGGAGGATTCTGTAATGCAGCTTATTTTTGTTAGACATGGACAAACCAATGAAAACGCAGCAAATCAATATTTAGGGCATTCTGATCCAGCGCTAAATGAGGTTGGACGTCAACAAATTATTCATTTTACGAAAATTTTCCCGAATCATTTTCTAGATAACATTACTTCTTTTTATAGTAGTGATTTAAGTAGAACGCAAGAGACAGCGAAAATGATTGGGGAAAGTCTAAACCTCAAACAACTTGAGCTTTCATCTGCTATTCGTGAGATGCATTTTGGAGATTGGGAACTATTGACGTATGAACAAATTATGGAGTCCGATTCTGTGCTAGCGACTTCTTGGATTGATAATCCGTTTGAGTTGGCTCCGCCAAATGGTGAAACGCTGTTGGATTTGGGCAGACGCTTTGATGCATGGCTTGAGCAGTTGTTGGAGCAATCAGCTCAAGACGAAAAAATCTTGATTGTTTGCCATGGTGGGCCGATTCGCTGGTTCCGCAGCAAGTGGCTCATCGGTGATGAAAGACAATTCTGGAACCATGACGGCATTAAACATGGGACAGGATTAGTGGTTGAGTATGACAAGGGGACGAGAGAGTTTTCGAATGCGAAGCTCATAAAATAGATTTGTTTGGGGAAATGAAGATGCAACCTTTTCGAGAAAAAAATAGCTATCAATCTGCTGTTTGGCCAGGATTGATGATGGAAAAAAAGAAGACCATTTGTTGTTCCACACACCTGAGCCGGTCGAAACATTAAGCAGTGCGGTGTATGGGGGTGGGCTTAATCGGGCGAATCACTTCGTCAATTGGAAGGTTCCGCTTGATTACTCAGCGACAGACCCAACAAAGCTAATGGAAGAGATGCTTGCGGGGTGGGGATACCCAGTTTCTCGTTCGATTGGGCTTCAAACTGCTGCATATATTCATACTGCATCTGTACAAGAAGTGGTTGGGGATGAGTTTCGGATGGTTTGTGTTGTGACGGCTGGGATTGGAAATCGAGCCAGAGCGGGGAAGCATCGAGCAACATTCCCTGCTTACCAATGTTCAACGATTAACGTTTTTTTGTTTATTGATAGCAGTATGACCCAATCAGCGGTGGTCAATTCGATTATCACGGCGACGGAAGCGAAAGCAGCAGCCTTACAAGATTTAGGAATTTTCGATGAAAATGGCGAGCAAGCGACGGGAACGACTACGGATTCCGTTGTCGTGGCTGTGAGTCAAAACTCGAGCAAATATCAAACACACCAATTTGCAGGGGTCGCAACATCCATTGGGAATGCAATCGGCTGTCTAGTTTATGACGCCATCCGTGAAGTGGTCCAATCACAGGAGGATATGTAGGAGCCATGCTTATTCAAGCGATTTATATTTTTATAGCTTATGTAGTTGATAGAGTGGTGGGGGATCCGAAGTTTTTATTGCATCCCGTCGTTATGATTGGTAGGTGCATTAGCCAATTAGAAAAGTGGATTCGAAAATTTGTGAGTAGGGAAAGTTCGCTTAAAATAGCGGGGCTGCTGTTTCCTGTCATCATTGTCGGAGGTTCATATGTAGTCGTTTGGGCATTGCTGTATGGAGCTAGATTGGTTCACGATTGGCTCGCGATCGCCCTTGAAATTTGGTTGATTTCGACAACAATAGCCGTGAAGGGACTTGGCGATGCCGGGATGGAAGTGTATCAGCATTTAAAGACTGGTAATCTTCAAGCCGCTCGCCGTAGCTTGGGAATGATTGTTGGACGAGATACCGAGAAGTTAGATGAGAGTGAAATTTCTCGAGGTGCGGTGGAAACCGTGGCGGAGAATATAGTGGATGCTATCATTTCACCGTTATTTTTTGCATTAATCGGTGGGGCACCACTGGCGATGGCGTACAGGGCCGTTAATACGTTAGATTCCATGGTTGGATATAAAAATGAAAAATACTTAAATCTTGGCTGGGCTTCAGCGCGGCTGGATGATGTGGCGAATTATATACCAGCTCGATTAACAGCATTTTTGCTATTATTTGCAAGTCTAATGAAGAGATTAAGTATACAAAATGCGTGGAGAATGCTTATTCGAGATGCTCATCTTCACCCAAGTCCAAATAGTGGGATAACTGAATCTATGATTGCGGGTGGTTTAGGAATTCAGCTAGGAGGGACAAATTATTATAACGGTGTTGTTTCTCATCGTGCGAAAATGGGAGAAGCAACTAGGCGGATTGAAGCAGATGACATCATAAAAACTGTGCAGATAATGAACCTGACATCATTTGTTTTTTGTTTACTATTACTAGTATTAACCTACGTATTACATTACGTATAAGATTGCTGAAAGATTAGGAGTTTTAATATGAAAATTGGGAAGGGTATTTGCTATGGAACATTTGGTGAATTAGTTCAAGGAGTTTTAGATAAATCCCCATTTTTAATAACGTTACCAATCCCATCTTTAAAAAGTGAAGCTACATTTTTTCCTAACTTTTCATCAACAGAGATAATTGGGTCTCCTAACAAAGCAAAAGCAATCGCTGCGTGTGAAAAACTATTACAGCACTTTATGATAGATATTGGTGGTACCTTAATTATTAATTCAAATATTAAAGTAGGGAAAGGGCTGGCTAGTAGCTCGGCTGATATTGTTGCAGCAATGCGAGCTGTTGCGGATAGTTTTAATTTAACTCTTTCAGAAGAATTAATATCCTGCATCGCAATCGAGGTCGAGCCAACGGATGGTGTTATGTACCCAGATTCAGTCGCCTATGACTTTTTAAATGGAAAATTAATCGAGAATCTTGGACCAATACCCCCATATCATTTAATCGGTTTTGACTTCGGTGGTGTAGTTGATACCATTGCCTTTAATAAAATTCCAAAGGATTATAGTTTAAATGATAAATGTATGTTTTTGAAGGCATACGAGTTAGCGAAAAAAGGTATTAAAAATAGTGATTTATCACTATTATGTGTTGCAAGTACAATTAGTGCGACTATTAATCAAAAATTCCTACCAAAACCCTTATTCGCTGAATTCGAGCAATTAGCTCATTCATATGGTGGAGGAATAGTTTGTGCACATAGCGGAACAGTTATAGGGATTTTGGTTGAACCAAATCTAAATAAAACTAAAGAGTTAATTAAGCATATTGAATTGGAATTAAAGAAAAAACAAGGTGTTGGAATAAAACCAATTTTGTTTGTAAATGGAAATTCCATAGAAACTCTATGTGAAGAACAGTCTATGAGCTTTTTTTAATATTTGTTGTGACTACTCTTTACTCTAATCAAACGGGCGTGACTCTTTAAAAGGAAGAGTCATTTTTTTCTGCTGATTAGGATTCCGAATAGGTTATTTATCTAGATCTTGTTTGATTCAAACGGACAACTACAATATTTGAATTTAGTAAGGTGGTTGGTAAGATAGGAACAGAAAAATATTCATATATTAAGATTTTCAACAATCGGGCCATTTTCTTGAATACCACATTTAATGAAAATCGTAATGGGTGAAGAGAATATTAGGACTCTTACTTAATTCCTTTATAGTTAAATTAGTTATGGGATTTGGTGAATTTAACAAAATATAGAAAGAGGTTATAGACAACTTTGAAGTTTGATATTACAATTGTAATATCATATTGTGATTACGCTTGTAATCTTAAGAAGGGAGAAGGATATGAAAGAGCTGCCAAAAATATCAGAAGCTGAATTTGAGGTTATGAAGATCCTATGGACTAATTCTCCTTTATCAGCAAATGAAGTTGTGCGAATGCTTGAAGATCAAACAGATTGGAACCCAAAGACAGTTCGGACATTATTAAACAGACTGGTCCAGAAAGGGGCTATTGCTTTCCAACAGGAAAAAGGAAAAGTGTATGCTTACTATCCAATTGTTTCGCAAGATGATTATCTTCAAGTAGAAACAAAATCTTTCTTACAGCGCCTTTATGGTGGAGCGTTCAAACCGTTATTGGTTCATTTTTTACGTGAAGAAAAACTGACTCGTGAAGAAATTGATGAATTAAAACAGATTCTTGATGATCAGACTGATAAAAACTCGGATAATAGATAAATGAAAGGAACACGATTATGAGTACCCTTGATCATTTTCTTCAGCAGTTTTTTTATTGGGTAATTGATACAACTATTGTGTGTACTGTTTTAGTGGGACTTATCCTGCTCATTAAGACGATCATTCAGGACAAGTTACCGCCAAGATGGCATTATATTCTATGGCTTACGCTGGTATTTAGACTTATGCTTCCGCCACTTCCTGAAGGGTTAAACAAATTACATGATTTTCTACCTCAAATTAAACATACTTCTACGATTGCGATGACCGTTCCATCTCACCAAGAGTCTACATATATCATAAGCTCAGTTAAATCAGTTTTTCCAGAAAAAAATGTTTCAAGGCAAAAGACAGAGTTAAAATCCCAAGCAGTTTCTTTTGTTCAAATCTCTATGTATATTTGGGTAATAGGGATCCTTTTTTTTGGAATATTAACTGTTGTTGAAAATATACGTGTATTACTATATGTTAAACGTCAACCTCATATTGCTGATCCAATTGTAGAACAGATATTTGAACATTGTAAGAAAAGAATGTCAATAAATATGAGGATTCCCTTAGTTTTATCTGGAAAACTTACGAGCCCTTCAGTTATAGGGGTTACTAAACCGCGCATCTTGTTGTCTAAAAAACAATTAGAGAGATTAACAGATAATCAATTGCAGTTTATTTTCCATCATGAACTTGCTCATATAAAAAGAAAAGACATTATCATGAATTGTTTAATGAATGGACTATTAATTCTTCACTGGTTTAATCCCATTATGTGGTATGCATATTGGCGAATGCGTCAAGATCAGGAAATCGGTTGTGATGCACTTGCTCTTAGTTACGTGGGTATAAATCAAAAAGTAGAATATGGACAGACGATTATTAAAATATTGGACGAATCCTCGGGATATTATGAGCTTTCAAATTTAGTAAACATGGCCGGGGAAAACAGGCTTTAAAGAGGAGAATACATATGATAAAACAATTCAAAAATAAATCGTATCAGTGGTCTGTATTAGGATTCACGGTGGTCATTGTACTAATCATGTTTTCATTTATAAATACTGATGTTTTATCCCTTAACGGTAAAGATTTTACAGTAGAAGCAGCAACCAAAGGAGAACAGTCTAATGAAACTCAAAAGACTGGAATTAGTAAGAATAAACCAGTAAATAATGCCAATAAGCCCATTATAGTTAAGGAAAACTCTGAGGTGAGAAAAGTAATTTCTGTTCAAGAAACAGTTAAGGAGAGATTACATACTATTCAACAAAATGCTCCATTTAAGATTCTTGTACCGCAAACAAATAAATTGTCTTTAACCAGTGCGTTTATGAATCCAGTTTCAGAAAATACGAAAGAACGTAATGTGGACCTACTTTACAATACTTCAAGTGGTGAAGTGCATATTTGGGAAAGCAACTTGAATGTTAAAACATCCGAGAAGAATCCTTTACATGCTCCAGGATATAATGAAAAAATAGTTCAAATTGGTACTCAAGATTGGAATTTTACTCCTCATAACGATGATAAAGATTTATTAATTTTTACCTCGATAATAAATGATGTAGTAATACAAGTTAGTGGGAAAATTCCGTATGCTGAGTTGATAGAAATAATTTCGTCATTAAAATGATTTTGGAAACATAAATCAGGCTTAACAAAAAATCAAATTTTTATTAATGATATTCCAC
The DNA here is from genome assembly GCF_033449965.1 of Bacillus sp. T3. Lineage (NCBI taxonomy): Bacteria > Bacillati > Bacillota > Bacilli > Caryophanales > Bacillaceae > Bacillus > Bacillus sp. T3. The sequence goes on along the minus strand of NZ_CP137761.1, from coordinate 4,387,665 downwards.
AATAGGACGAAAAAATGCAATAAAATAGACTGTTCATTTAATCAGCCATTTCTCCTTCTTTTAATCAATAAATAAGACAGATTACTTCAATAACCGTCACAAAGAGCTTTGATAATTATAGTAAAATATAATTAGAGGTTAGTGTTAGAAGGAGGGCTTGTAAATGAAGAGTATTGGAAAAACTAAAGTTATTATCATAGCATTATTGTGCTTATTAACAAGTACCATATTAATTGGATGCAAAAATGGTAATGACTTACAACAAACGCAAAGCCCGGAAAATGAAGTTGAAATCGATATAAAGAATTTGGAGCAAAGTATTTCAGAATATAAAAATGAAATTGAATCGCTGCAAACGCAAAATGAGTTTATGAATGAGCGAAATCAATATTTAATGACTATTATTAAACAAATAATAAATGATTATTCGGATGAAGAAATGTTGGAATTTTCCCAAAATCAGTTCATATATGAGTTGCAAGTTAATGGTTTATCAATTCCGAAGAATGGACAAGTTACGATTCCTGCGGGGGACGTGGAAATTCTTGTATCGGAAAAAAGTATGGGTTACGATTTTTTACCCCGTGAATGGTTAGAAAAAGGGAAAATTAGAGGGAACTGTATTGATCATATCTTAAATATTAATACTACTATTTGGACACAGTCAGGAACTGATGGCACTGTCAATACAGCCCAGGGTTATAAAACAAAAAATGTTAAAGCAGGGGAACATATTTTCTTTAATATTACGGATGAAATAAAAGGACGATTAAACCTTGATACTAATTTAATACAGATTGAAGTCAACTGAGGTTCCGTCTAACATAATATAGAAGTAGTAGAAGATTTGACAATAAACGAATTAATTGTGGAAACATTGTATTTAAATTGCTCCGTTTGTTCAACAGTATATGAGCAACTTTAGTTATTCAGTTATAGGGCGCAATTCCAAAAGAATTGTGCTCTTACTTTTTGGGTCATTTAGTGAACAAGTTGGATGAATGCCATTTCTTTTTATGTTTCATTTGAAACCCTTTCAGACATTTTGAAATAAAATCATCGGAGGTGCGATCGCACCTCTTTTTTGGTTGACAAATGTTTTAAATATTAATAAAGTTTATTTGTTAACCAAATATTAAAATAGTTTACACTTAAAGGGGAGAAACAAATGGCAAAACAACAATTTAAATTGAGAATGATGATTGTGACAGCACTTTTTGCTGCAATCATTGGCGTAATGGCCCAAATTACAATTCCGCTTCCGCTCGTTCCAATTACAGGACAAACCCTTGCTATTGGGTTAGCAGCAACAATCCTAGGTTCTCGTTACGGAACCTTATCGGTCATTTTATATTTAATTATTGGTTCCGCAGGAGTACCAGTATTCGCTGAATTTTCAGGTGGAGTTTCAAAGCTTATCGGACCTACTGGAGGTTATTTAGTTGGCTTCCTTCCAACTGCCTTTCTAATCGGATGGTTTATGGAAAAAACAGCCTACAACTTCAAGAATGCAGTGATTGCTAATAGTATTGGAATGCTCGTTACTTTGGCATTTGGCACTGCGTGGCTAAAGGTTGCTGCCGAGCTTTCTTGGCCAGCTGCTTTTGCAGGAGGATTTACTCCATTTATCATTGTTGGGTTAATCAAGGCTGCCCTTGCTTCGTGGATTGGTGTCTTAGTTCGAAACCGCTTGATTTCTGCTAGGTTATTGTTTTCAGAAAATAAAGACCAAATAAAATCAGCCTAAAAAATATTAATGATTTGTAGTTTATGCTTCAGCTAGCTCGGAGAGAAAGGCTAATAATCTTTTAGTTCTCCCGTAAATGGGTTCCGATCCGCGCAAAAATAGCTTTATTATTTATGCAATTAATGGGCGCGAAACTTCAACAAATGGACTGTTTTTTGAGCAGTCCATTTTTCTTAGCCCTTTAATCGGTTATAGAGCAGTTTAGTTCAATTTAAAATTATAGTGACTGCACAGATTTTGGAATATAATGTAATACAGGCGGTGTTATTTTGGTGATGTGATTTCTATCTTTTTGATAAGGGGGGATTACAAATGATAATGTTTGGTTTTATTAGTATCTATTTAATGCCAATTTTAGCTATTATTTTTTGTCTTAATCTTGTAGAAATATTAAAGAAAATAAAAAAAGACCAACCTACAGCTATGAACACATTTTGGCTTACTATATCATTTGTTTTAATTGTATGGAGCATAGCTGTTATGGCTTCCTCTGGTGCATAAGAGGTTGAGTGCCGAAATAAGTGTATACGCCCTAAAATCCTCTCGTGTTTTCAAATTAATATTAATGTTAGTAAGGAATAGAAATTGTTAAGCCTTATACTTTTACAAAGGAGCGATTGTTCAATTAGAACAGTAGCTTTTCACTAAAGGGCTAGGTTAATTAAAAAATGTTTATTAATAAGATAATTTTGAGGAGATGAGGTAATTGCAATTTGTTTCTGTACTATTTCTTTTAGCCGTTGCTGTCTTTATAATGTACTATTTACCACTAATATCAAAAGATTTACATAAAATAACTAATCAGAATGAATTAATTATTAAACTTTTAGAAAAAAAACCTGATAAAGAAGATGAAAAATAAAATTTCTTGTTGAACTAACAGGGTGAGTTAGTTTAATAGGCTATTGACAGTAATCACTAACTTAATCTCAAGAAAAGGGCGCTTCTTAAGTTGAGAAAAGGGTCCTATTCTATTATTATTACTAAGTTTCTTGAGGTTTAAAAATAAATTATCTACGATTCTTGTATATCCAACGTATGAAATAAACTCTCCTTGAACATAATAGAATTTAGATTAATGGATTTATACAGTAGGAGAGTGAAAGAATATGTTATTATCCGAAGCTTGGAAAAAATATCAACAAGATAAAAGTATAGAAGGATATTCATCCCTTACATTAAAAACATATTGTTTTCAATATAACCTCCTATTACGGTACTTCGGTGATGTGGATATGAGTGAATTGACTACTGAGAAACTAAAAGAATATCTTGTACAAGAAGGAAATCACTTGAAGCGATCTAGTTTGGGGCATAGGGTCCGCTGCATTAAGTCAATATTCAAATGGACACATGAAGAAGGATATATCTCAAATAATCCAGCTGCCAAATTAAAAGAGCCGAAATTGGGAAAAAGAATTCCAAAATTCCTTTCAGACATGGAGATAGAACATCTGAGAGAAGCATGTCAGACAACAATGGAAAATGCACTATTTGAGTTTATGTATTCAACTGGTTGCCGTATTGGGGAAGTTGTAAAATTAAATCGCGATGATATTAATTTTTGGACAAATACAGTCATTGTCCATGGAAAGGGTGATAAAGAAAGGGAAGTATACTTTAATACCCGTTGCTCCATTTGGTTAAGAAGGTATTTAGATGAACGAGATGATGAAGAGTCTTGTTTATTTATTACGGAAAGAAGGCCAAAAAGGCGGATGAGTATTGATAACTTACGATATATTATCAAACGAATATCGAACCGTGCCGGCATAAAAAAGAGTATACATCCACATCAGTTACGCCACAGTTATGCTACACATATGATGAACAACGGTGCACCACTTGAAGTGATCCAAAGCCTGCTTGGCCATGAGAAGAGTGAAACGACCAAAATATATGCACAGCTGAGTGGAAAACTGAGACATGATTTTTACAGTAAATATTTTTAGGCTAAATAAATTAACTTCAATATCAAGACACCCATCTATGAATGCGTGTCTTTTTGTTTTTAGGCCATAGTGAAGTAAATAAATATTACTTCAATTCCACTCCACTAATCTTCAAATGAGCATGAAATATGTCAAGGCTTGATGGGAGAGCTTCTTTATCCAACCATGTGTCGGGGTTCCAAATTCTTGATTTTTTCAGTGCACGAGAACAATGGATAAAACATTCTTCTACATCTACCCCAATTCCAAGTAATGGAGGTTTCCCCGTTTTACTTAATTTGTCTAGGATTTCTTTATTTTGTATGATGGTTGCTTTCCCATTAATGCGGAGTACCTCATCTAACCCAGGTATTAGGAAAACGAGCCCGACATGTGGATTTGATAATATATTTTCAAACGAATCAAGTCTTTTGTTACCAGGACGATCAGGAATCACTAATTGAGTTTGATTTAATATATTAATTTCGCTTGGTAAATCCCCTCGAGGAGAAACCGTACATGTCCCGTTAGCGTTAGAGGTAGAAAGGAACAACAGCGGAGACATCTCTATGAATCTTCTACAATGCTCATCTAGAATCGAAATGCTCTTTTTCAATACGTAATTATGAGGAACCCCGATTAGTTCCCTAAGTTCTGCCTCCGAAGTAACGGCTTCGCTAGAAAAATCAATTTTCTCCATTCTCTCCTAATTCCTTTCTATCTCAACTTAAAAAAATTTCAATTCGTCCATGAAAAACCGTTTAACTTTAATAGTTAAAAGTTAAACGGTTTTGATAAGTAAGTAAATGAAATAAGGTGCACCTAAGATGGAAAGAACTAATCCGACTGGTAATTCCATAGGTGCCATAATGACTCGGCCTAGTGTATCAGCTGATAGCAGTAATAAGGCACCGATGATCGCGGTTAATGGTAGAACCTTCACATTCCTTGCCCCAATTAGACGTCTTGCAATATGGGGTGCAATTAATCCTAAAAAGGTAATTCCTCCACCGACCGATACACAAACTCCTGCTAAGGCAACAGCGACAATAAGTAATAATCGTCTTTCTCTTTCAATGTGAACCCCTACACCAGTAGCGACTTCATCACCAAGAAGTAAAACATCTAAGAATCTAGCTTTATATACTGCGAAAGGAATTAATAAGAACAGCCAAGGTAACAAGGCGAGCACAAATGTCCAATTTGTTCCCCAAATCGTTCCTGATAACCATACGATTGTTTTCATAAAGTCGATCGGTTCCATTTTCATTTGAAAAATGATTAGTCCTGAAGCAAATGCGGCATTAATTCCGATCCCGACTAACAATAATCGAACAGGAGTGACTTTTCCATTTTTCCAAGAAAGGCTATAAATTAATATGGCGGCAACAAATGCTCCTACTAAGGCAGTCAGAGGCATGATAAATACCGATAATATCCCTTTGAAAAAAACTGTTTCTTGGAAGAAAAACATGTAAAGAACAACCGCTAATCCAGCACCAGAATTGATACCAAGAATGCCTGGATCTGCAAGGGGGTTCTGGGATATCCCTTGGAGAATGGCTCCGGATACAGCGATACCCATCCCAACAAGTAGTGCTAGAATGATTCTTGGTAAACGGAAGTCAAAAATAGTTAGTGCATTTTGTTCTGTACCTTGGCCGATTAACGTTGCGAAAACAGCATCGAACGGGATCTTGATATACCCTGCGTTAATGCTAAGGATAAATACGATGATTGTTAATATACTTATAGTTGAAAATAGGAAAATAAATTTCTTCTTTGGGTTTTTGGATAATAGATTTTCCATTATAGTCCTCTCCCTTCTTTCCTTGCGAGGTAAAGGAAGAATGGAACTCCAATGATAGCAGTGATAGCACCGACAGGAGTTTCAAAAGGAGCATTTACCATCCAGGCCAATAATATCTGCACCAATTAATAAGATTCCGCCTAGTATCCCAGAGCAAGGGATAATCCAACGATAATCGACGCCTACTAAAAAACGTGTAATATGGGGAATTACTAGACCGACAAATCCAATAATCCCAGCAATAGAAACCGCCGCTCCTGTAAGGAGTAAAACGACGATTGTTCCTAACAATTTAATGATGCCAGTATTTTGCCCTAAACCTTTCGAAACTTCCTCTCCTAAACTAAGGACCGTAATAGAACGGGACAACATAATCGCTAAGATTAATCCACCCAATACAAATGGAACGAGGAAAGTTATGTGTTGCATTTGTACACCAGAGATTCCTCCTGCATACCAATAGCTAATTTCTTTTGAAACATTATATTTAATCCCAATGGCAGTCGATAGTGCACTAAGCAGGGATGTAATGGCTGAACCTGCTAACGCAAGCTTGACCGGTGAAATTCCACCCTTAGATAGAGAGGTGATTCCAAACACTAAGCCAACTCCTAACCCAGCTCCAATAAAAGAAAATGCGATTAATCCATAATTTGATAGTGCAGGTAAAAATGCAATAGCAATCGCAATTAAAAAAGCAGAGCCTGCTGACACACCCAAAATCGACGGTTCTGCGAGCGGGTTTCTTGTCATTCCTTGCATAATGGCACCAGAAACGGCTAAAGCTGCTCCAACTAAAACTGCAGCAATTGCCCTTGGTAGCCTCAACTCTCTGATAATGGTATGCGAGGAATTTCCACTATCATAAGAAAATATAGCTTCCCATATCGTAGAAAGGCTGAGATCGGCTGCTCCAAAATGGATAGAAACAATGATTGAAAACAATAATAACGGTAAACCAACAAACAAAATCATGGTTCCGATTATGTTATTTCTATATAATATCTTTTTTGGTGATTTAGTAGAAGTTTGTTCAAAATGCTCCATATTTTAACGACTTCTTTCTTCGAATGATGGTTAAGATTTTATTTTAAAATATTATTGACAACATAGCAAAGTAAATATATATTTTAAATGGAAATGATAATCGTTTTCATCTAGGGATAGTTTATCATATTATTAGGAGGATTCCAATGGTTATTGGGTTGAGCAAAAAGAATATCATGAAGTTAATTGCAGTTGGACTGCTTACAGTATCGCTAGCAGCTTGTGGAACTAAAGAAGAAAACAAGGCAGACTCTAATGACAGTACTAAAAAAGAAGCAACAACCGAGCGTGTTTTAACAGATGCAATGGGCAATGAAGTGAAGGTCCAGGTAAATCCAAAGCGTGTCATTGCTTCCTATCTTGAAGACAATCTGGTAGCTTTAGGGATTAAGCCGGTTGCTCAGTGGAGTGTAAATGATGGGGCTAGTATCCAAGGGTATTTACAAGATAGTTTAAAAGGAGTTCCAACTATTCCTTATGACCTACCATTTGAAGCCGTTCAAAAATTTTCACCAGATTTAATTATTATGGACTCTGCAAGTATGGTTGAAGGCGGTAAATACGAGCAATATAACAAGATCGCTCCTACTTATGTCATTGGTAAAGAAGTGAATAATGACTGGCGCGATGAATTGTTAACGGTTGGTGAAATTTTTGGCAAGGAAAAAGAAGCTAAAAAAGTGTTAGCAGATTACGATGCAAAAGCGGAAAAGGCTAAAGAAGAAATAAAAACAGCTGTAGGTACTCCTTCTGTTGCTGCCGTATGGTTAGTAGGCGGGAACTTCTTCATCGTAAGTGAAACCGTATCAAGTGGTGCTGTAATGTATGAAGATTTAGGTTTAAAAGTACCTGCTGTGGTAAAAGAGATTTCAGCTAGTGGGACAGGTAGTTGGAATGCTATTTCATTAGAAAAATTAGTTGAGCTAGACGCAGACCATATCTTCCTAATCAATAGTGATACAGCAACTGGATCACCAACTTTAAATGATAAATTATGGAAGAGTATTCCTGCTGTAAAAGCTGGAAATGTACATGAGTTTTCCCCTGATGAAAGCTGGTTGTATACTGGTGCAATCGCGAATGATCAAATTATCGATAATATTTTAAAAAGCATCGTGAAATAATATAGTTAAAGGCTATCACTACTATCATGTGATAGCCTATTTTATTCCCTTTTTTGTTTGCATTTTTCCTTTAAATATTGAAAAAATATGCAGAATCCATTGCTGGAATCAGCAGAAAGACATTTCAGTGGGATCACCCCCAATAATGAGCGAGTCAAAAATTTCCATACATAAAGTTCACGCCTAAGACATTATTCGTTATTGATTCTCATTATCAATAAGTATAAGATATTTTTATATAGACTGAATATGGGTTAAAGATTATTAGAAAGAGGGCCTTGGTATGAACAGGTTAGTAACCAAAGATTTACATGTAGGTTATCAAGAAAATGTAATTGTAAAAAATATGAATATAAAGATTGAAAATAATGCAATCACAACGATAATTGGCCCTAATGGTTGTGGCAAATCTACCTTGCTAAAGGCAATAACTCGAATTATTCCACACTCAAGTGGTAGCATTTTATTGGACGGCCAATCAATTGCTAAAGAAAATACGAAAAAACTAGCACAGAAAATGGCGATATTACCACAAACTCATGATAGTACTCTTGGTTTAACAGTAGGTGAACTGGTTTCTTATGGACGATTCCCCTATCAAAAAGGAATAGGGAAATTGACGCCTAAGGATTATGAGGTCATTAATTGGGCTTTAACCGTAACGAATACACTCGATTATAAATTTCGTACGGTTGATTCACTTTCAGGGGGACAAAGACAACGTGTGTGGATTGCAATGGCACTTGCTCAAGAGACTGAAATTATCTTTTTAGACGAACCAACCACTTATCTAGACTTGGCACATCAATTAGAAGTTCTTGAATTGCTGAAGAAGTTAAATGAGACACAAAATAGAACAATAATCATGGTTTTACATGATTTAAACCATGCAGCGCGCTTTTCAGATAATATTATTGCATTGAAAAATGGCATTCTTATTAAAGCAGGAACTTGTGAAGAAGTCATGCAAAAAGAAATATTGAAAGTCGTTTTTAATATTGATGCTGAAATCGGTCGTGACCCAAGAACAGGGAAACCGATGTGTATAACCTATGATTTAATTAAGGAGAATCAACGAGAGTTAGAGCCTGCACTTTCTACATTTTAGTATGATTACTGGAGTTATTCCGATTAAAACAAAAACCAGGCTATCGTAAATAACGATAGCCTGGTTTAATATTCTATTTAAACTTTAAGCACTTTTAAACACATTCCAAGCAAATAGTAGTCCGCCTAATACAACAGCGATCGAGGCAACAATAATAACGATTGCGGCGGATTCATTTCCAGACAAGATTGAATAGGCTAAGCCTCCTTGCATAAGCGGAACACCTAAATTATGCAGCCAAAAGTGTGTTTTTGCCAGCTTTGTTTCTGCCGCTTGTGGATAAAAATGATAAAATGCTCCAAAGAGCCCCATCGATACCCAGCCGAGAAGGTTAATATGCGCGTGGACAGGTGTTAATTCAAAATCATGAATAATGCCCATTACGATCCCAAGGATAATACCAATTGCAAAATAGACCACCGCAATCTTAAACCACTTTGCACCCATCATCAATTCCTCCTTTATTATTTTTGGTAAAAGTACTACCACTAACATTTTATTAACAGCTATTGTGGTGTATTACAAATTCACTGTGAAAATAGTGAAAAAGAATTTGTTAGGCACAATAGGACAAAAGCGGGACAGTTTCATTAAAGCCAGAGAGTTTAGTCGGGAATAGGTGATTCATATCGTTAATAAATGATGAAAAAGTTAAAGCGGGGGTTAATTATTATGAAGTGTTTGAAAATTCAATCTTTTGTTGCGGGCTTTTTTGTATGATAGGACTGTAATTAATTCAACAGTCAAGGAGGCAATTGAAAATGAATGGTTTGAAAAAATGGATATTAGCATTAATGGTAGCAATCAGTTTAATCGGTGTTACAACTGCATGCTCGAACAAGGACGACGAAAACGAAAACCCTACCACTGAGGAAAATCAAGATGCAGAGACTGATCAAAATACAGATGATAACCAAGATGCTGAAACTGATCAAAATACAGATCAATCAGAAACAGAAAAAGATGCTCAATAATTATTAAATGTAAGCCACCTGGATTTTCATAGCTAAGTGTACTGAAATGGATCTGTATGTAATTTTTCGTTTTTTCTCATACTATAAAAAACGAAAAGGACTGATGCATATGGGAAAATGGAATGAACAAGGTGCGCCAAATAACAATTTAAAACCCGTTACGTATGGAACATCAAACCTCGTTAATAAGGACGAAATATCAGCTAGTAAAATCAACAACGAAACAAACATTTTCGCCGAGGGAAAGAAAAACCAAATCATCAAAAATCAGCTAAAATAAAAAGATATCCCATCCTCGTTCGGAATTATGAGGATGGGATTTTTATTCTTAAGCGTTGGGAAAATAGCATAAAATAAAAATAGAAAACTCAAAGCGAAAGGAGGAAAACAATATGGAAGTGATCGATCTCCACTGTGACGCATTGCTCAAGCTATGGGAAGGCAAAGGTCAATTACGATTCACGAATGCACCAGGGCTTGATACGAATAAAGATCGGCTCAAAAAAGGTGATGTTAAAGTCCAATGCTTCGCCATTTTCATCGAGCCAGACATCCCTCAGGACCAGAAATTCCAAGTAGTCCTTGAACAAGTGGATTACTTTTACACGGAAGTGCTTGGGAAAAACGAAGATGTGAAGCAAATTAAAAAGTGGTCTGATTTTTATAAGTTGAAGGCTGGAGAAATAGGAGCGATGCTGACGCTTGAAGGAGTGGATGCAATTGGCAACGACCTCGCCAAGCTGAGAATTCTGTTTCAGCTTGGCGTTATGTCTGTTGGGCTGACGTGGAATACGGCAAATTTAGCTGCAGATGGAGCAGGCGAACCACGCGGCAGCGGACTGACGCTGTTCGGCAAGGAAGTTGTCGCGTTTAACAATCAGTATAAAGTTTTAACCGATGTGTCGCATTTAAGTGAGCGTGCGTTTTGGGATGTGATAGAGCTTGCAAAATATCCGATTGCCAGCCATTCGAATTCAAAAAGACTATGCCCTCATCCTCGGAACTTAACAGATGAACAAGCGAGAGCCTTGATCAAAAAAGGTGGGACTATCCATGTCGTCTATCATCCACCGTTTATTAAAGAAGACGGAAAGGCAACGATTGCCGATCTGATTAAGCATATCGATCATTTTTGTGGATTGGGAGGCCTAAATCACATTGGCTTTGGTTCGGATTTTGATGGCATCAACCAATTTGTGCTCAATCTTGAAAATGCAGCCAATACGCAAAACTTAATCAATGAACTATTAAAGTTTTATAAAGAGGAAGAAGTAAGAGGCTTTGCCTATCAAAACTTTCTCAATCGATTACCAGCTAATAATCGTTAAAAAACACGTAGGAGGGAGATGTCATTTCCTCCTTTTTTATTGTCAGTATTAAAGGACGTTGTTGATTATTAAGCAATTTGTTGATTTAAACGGAAGGTGCGAGACTCCCCCGCGGAAAGGGAGCACCTGGAGTGGAAATCAACGGACGATTTTAACAAATATCCCCTAGTTTCCCGTGCTAATTCTTACCCTTACTGTAGAGAAAACGATATAATAGCCTCATGGACTAAAATTCTAAAAATTGCGATAATGCGATAATTAATAAAGTGCCTATATTACCCACATTCTGCTTCGATTTAAACGAATCATTTACTGTTGCGATATGTGTTTTGTATTAATAAAGAAAGCTATTTGAAATTTTACTGCAACGTGGCTTTGATAAAATAGAAGTCTGGCACTACATTATCGTTAATCAATCCAAATAAATGACACTTAGAAATATACAATTCGGAGGAAACTAGATGACTGACGAACAATTATTAAAAAAGTCGTATTATAAATCCTTTATCGAGCCTAATGAAAAACGGCAACCGATTCAGGTCCTTGGGGATACTTATTTAAAAGAACAAAATAATCTTAGCGAATTGCCCAATATTCGCTTTGCGCAAGGTGAGCTGTACTTTGAAGCAAAGGACTATGAAGCGGCCATCTTCAAATGGGGAAATATCAATAATGAATTAGAGCCATGGGCGAAGAAAAATATGGCGGATGCCTATTTTGAGCTTGAGCTCTATTCGGATGCTGAATCAATTTATACGTCAATTGTTTCTGACTCGATGACGTTAAATTCAGAGGTGCTCATCCAGCTTTTTTCGCTCTATATACAAGAGGGCAAAATAGAGCAGGCTGTGCAAAGGATAAAGCAAGCTGTTGTCCTAAATCCAGATTATCCGACTGTTACCCAGCTGGCAAAGTTGTTTTTTGAAGAGCAAAAGGATTGGGAAAATGCCCTTGAACTTGCCGTTAACGAAACGGTCCGAACTGAGGACATGTATTGGGCTGACATTGTCATTCGGTATGTAGAAAATGGTTATGTGAAGACAGTAACCCCAGCATATTTTTCTCAGGTTCTTCTGATTGTGGTGAGCCATGATTTGGACCGTTTTGAAAAGCTTGCAGCAGCACTTTGGAAAGGTTTTAGACAGGGAGAATACTATTTTGATTGGCTGTGTCAGTTTAATAATATGTTTGAGGCGACAGGTGCTTCAAGTGGAAAAGCATGGCAGGAGCTATCAGCTTTATATCAAGAAACCTATTTTGATTTGTTAGAAGGAAAATTCTTGCTTAATGAGATTTCTGATATCATGCCTGGGCTGCTTGCGAATTGGCTGAAAACAGCCGATCATGGCCATCAATCCTTTGCTGCAGCTGCTATATTAGCATGGAATGACTTGTTTCCAAATGAAGAGAGTGAGCTGACTTCAGATGCTGAAAAGGTTATTGCTCGCTCTGGTGCGAATGCAATCAATCTTGAAGTGAGCTTGAATCTATTTGATTCAATTGTAAATTGGACGGAGGCTCAAGATATATCGGTAAGTCCTAAGCTGAAATGGTTAGTGGAACGCTTAGCTGATCAACAAACGCATTATGTGTTAGTTGCAGGAAACCAAAACAAGGGAACCTCGGACTTTTTCAAAGCTTTAATAGGGGATGAACAAGTTGATACAAACAGTGCGAATGTATTGCTAACAGATAATGAAGCAAACGAAATCCTTGAACTAAGTGATTCGGAAATTTATCATGCACCTATTACGAATTTAGATGATAATACAGAAACAAATTGGCGTGAACTTAAAATTCCGAGTGTCTTTCTTCGGGAAGCGGGCTTTGCTTTTATTAGTCCAGCCGACTTGAAAAAGAGAAATGCGGAAAGCTTGTATTTAGCAGATACCGTTGTCTTTTTAATAAATGAAAATGATATTTATATGGAAAAAGAGCGTCATATTTTCATGCAAATCGAGCAAAATCATCCGAAATTGGCCGTTCGGTTCTTAATAATAAAATCGGAGCATGGGCAGCGAAACCAAACAGAAAATCAGGCTGCGCTTATTAATAGCTTCTTCCCAGAGGCAAAGGTTGCGACTTTCTCACCGCATGATACGAGCTGGTCCGATCTCCAACAATTAGCGGACTTCTTAGTCGGTGACATTCATGGAGAAGCGCATGAAGAGGAGAGAGCTGCAAAAGCATTATTCTTTGTGCAAAAGCTGTTAAATCAATTAGTTGAAAAGCGGGTTGAGAAGGAGAATAACTTAGGGCATTCTGTTAATTGGAACCAACAAATGGTTGGAAAACTGACTGGTGCGATCAATCAGCTTCATGATGTAAAATCCGAATCAATATCACTGGTCAAACAGCTGTTCAAGAAGGAAAAAGAAGAAATTCGGAGCGAAGTGGTGACAACTATTCCAATTCTGCTCAGAGAAACCTCCGCATTTGTTAAGGAAGATAGTGACTTTGGGAAAATTCATGTGGAGTTAAATGGAGAAATGAACAAGAAAATCGAGGAATACATTGTTCAAACAGCATTGCCGAAATTCCATGACTCACTTAGAAACTGGATAGGTGAATCTGCTGCAGAATTTAATTCAGTTCAAACATTCTTAAAGGATTTAGCTGGTGGGTTTAATGTTATGTTTGAGGAGGAGCGTGTGAAGTGCGAGTGTGACTTCAAAGTATTGGACGATTGGCGAAGAGATGTAGACCGAATGACAAGGGTGGTTCAGCTTGATAAAGTGAACATCTTACTTCGTATGACTCCTGCTCAGGTTTTATTAAAGAGTGCAGGTAAGGTGTTAGGTGTCTTACCGAAAAATAAGAAAATGCTGTGTACGAAATATAAAACATTTATTGAGAATGAGGAATATACAGAGATTGCAGAATCGATTGCGGATAAGCTTTTGATGCAAATTGAATTATTTGAAAAAGGGCTTGAACGTGATATTGAAATGTTCTTCAACATTCCAGGAGGATGAGTTACGAGAGCTTATTGCGGAAATCAATCAAACGATTGATTTAAACCAAAAGCAGCTACAGGATATGAATGCATTCCCGGAAAAATTCAATGATCCGCTTACGATGTTCCAAATCAAAGTACAACATTATAAATGGTTCATGAATGGTGCAAAGATTCAGTACCACAAAGCATAAATAACATGATGAAAACCCCGGAATATAAGTTCCAGGGGTTTTTTGTGACCAACAAGTGTTTGTCGTTTATTTTTCTGCTTTTTGATTTCCTTTGTTTTCACTGCTTTTTTGTTGTGCGTTTTTTCCTTTTGCGTTTTCGGGTTGTTTAGTTTGTTTTACTGAGGCCTTTTCAGCTTTTTCTTGAGATTTTGCTTGATTAGCAACAGCTGGGGCCGCTGGCACAGCTTCGCTGTCAGTTGTGATTTCTTCTCCTGCATCGGTTGTAATTGTAGAATTTGCAGGTTCCGTTGTTTCAGTTACTGGTGTTGGAGTAGGAGCTGTGTCGATGACTGTATCCTCTGTACCTTGGTCATCCGTATCAGATTCATCTTCTACCTGTCCGTATTTCTTTTCAAGCTTCGCTAGTTTTTTCGCAATCTTTTCGTTTGTTTTATCGATGTTTTTTTGTAAAGAGGCTCTTGCATGATCATTTCCAACATGGCTCATTGCTGCTGTTAAGGCGGCAATATTATTACGTAAAACGTCTTCTGCTGTAGCATACGGGTTATCTTCGCTATTTTCCTCATCTGTAACGGCTGTTTCTTGATCATCACTAGCATTAGTAACAGCTTCAGATGAATCTTGGTCTGCCTGTTCATCTGTGGTTGTTTCTTGTGTAGCGTCTTGGTCGGTAGCTACTTCTTCATCAATAATATTTTGTGAGCTTTCCATATATGAAATGGCTGTTTGAATAACTTCTAATGCCTCGGTTTCTTTTCCTTCATCGTATAATGCACTGGCTTCAGCTAATCGTTCAGTGGCGTATGTGGCCATTAATTCGGCTTCTTTAGCATCATCAAACACAAGTGCAAGTTTGATTTTTTCAAATGCGATTTTAGCGAAATAGAAGAAATCACCTGGAATAACGGATGGAGCTTCCTCCTGAGTGGTTTCTAATTCTGCCTGCAATTTTGAGAGGTCTACCGTTTCGTAATTTTCTTGCTCTGTAGTATTTTCATCAGCAAAGGCTAATGAAGAAAATGAGAAGGTGCTGGCAAGGACAAGTGCAAGGGATCCTTTAGTGATTTTTTTGATTTGATGTTTAGAAAATAAATTCATGTGTCCACCTCTAATGTATTTTTTTGGAATCGCATCTTTCACTAAAGATTACGAACAGTAGGGTGGTTTTTTGGGGGAGAAATAAATTTAGAAGTGTCTAGCTGTTTTGGATCGTTCTTAGTAGTTCAAAAGCCTTATCTCCAGCTAGCATTGTTAGATTCTCCCATATTTCATCACGTTTTATATCGATTTCGACAATTTTTCTTGCTAACTCAATTGCTTCTTTCGTCGGCATACTCATACACTCCTTTTAAATTTTTATATAAAAAATTCGGATGGGTTACTTTAGATTAGATTTGATCTCTTTTTTTGACTTTTTATATTCAGTGATTAGTTCTGTTAAGGTTAGTTGGTGTAGAGCTTGGTCGGATTGTTTATATGCACCCACGCGGATAAGCCGATTAATAAATACAATGCGCATATTTTCAACTGCTTCACGTAATAGAGGCAATGAACAACACTCCTTTATATATTTTGTTGTTAGAATTGTAGCGAAAATGGATAGGGAATTCATTAAATTTGTTAATTATTCTTACAATTTATTTAATTCTGTTATATAATCTTACATAATGATGTTAATTTTCATTACATACATATATAATTCATTGTAAAACAGGCCAAATAAGTGAGGTGAGGAGAAATGTCATTAGACTCTTCCTATAAAAGCAGAAAGGTTATTACCATTGGTGTTGTTAGCGAGCTAACGGGACTTTCTGAGAGGCAAATCCGCTATTATGAGGAGCGAAAGCTGATATTTCCAGAGAGATCAGAACGAGGTAATCGAAAATATTCTTTTGATGATGTGGAAATATTAATTGAAATTGCGAATAAGCGGGAAGAGGGGGTGCAAACAAATGAAATCAGACAGGAAATGTTAAAGGAGATTCGCAAAGAAGAAAATAGAAAAATTCGCAAGCAGATGCTAAAAGGGCAAATTAATGCCAGATTCGGAATACAAAAGGAATAAATGAAAAATTTGGAATAATGCTATAAAACTACTGACTATAGTAATTTGGAGAAGAGTTTTATTTCCGGTTTTTGAGAAAACGTTGGTATTGCTGGGTTCAAGGATAATGTTTTGATAAAACCATGGAGATCCATATGAAAATCTTCATGGTTTTTATTGTGCTATAGTAGTGTGATAAAGTTTTTTTATGCGAATGATTGAATAAAAACACAGTTGCGATTATAATAAATTATGTTCAAATATTTATAATGACAAAAACATAATATATATTCAGTGAGGAGCTAAAAATTAATATTTATTGGAGGCTAATTTTTGATGAGAAAAAAATTCATGCTTATGTTGGTACTATTCTTTTCGTTTTCATTGATTTTGACAGCGTGTGGGACAAGCGATGATGCAAAAGAAGATGGAAACGACAGTAAAGAAGCAAAGAAAACACTTCGAGTCGTAACTGATGCAGCCTATGCTCCGTTTGAATATATGGATAAGGGAGAAATTGTCGGTTTTGATGTGGATTTTATTTCTGCAGTTGCGAAAGAAGCAGGATATGAAATTAACATTGAGAACGTTGGCTGGGATCCGATCTTCGTAGAAATTGAAGGAAAAAGTGCCGATCTAGCAGTTTCATCTGTAACGATTAATGATGAAAGAAAGCAAAGCTATGACTTTTCAGTACCATACTTCTTATCAACGAATAAGATTTTAGTTAAAGAAGGCAGTGATATTAAGGGTGCAGAAGACCTTAAGGATAAAGTCGTCGCCGTGCAAAACGGTACAACAGGACAAGAAGCTGCAGAGGCAATTCTAGGCAAAAATAATACAAACTTAAAAAAGTTTGAGAACAATGTTCTTGCGATTCAGGAATTGTTAGCTGGTGGGGCAGATGCGGTTGTAGCGGATAATACAGTTGTTGAAGAATATGCAAAAAATAATCCTGACCAAAAGCTTGTCGTTATTGAAGACGAGGATGCATTTGCGTCAGAGTTTTACGGCATATTATTTCCTAAAGGTAGCGATTTAAAAGCAGAGTTCGATAAAGCCCTTAATACTATTCTTGACAATGGCACATATGCTAAAATTTATAAAAAGTGGTTTGGCAGTGAACCAGATGTAGAAGAATTAAAAGCTCAGCAATAAAAAATCATAATCGAGGAACAATATAAAAAATTGCGTAACTCTATTAAATGGATGTTACGCAATTTTTTCGCCAAAGGAGGGTGAAAAATGGATTTTAGGTTCGATATCATCGGAGAATATGCTCCTTTCTTTGTACAAGGAACACTTCTTACAATAGGTTTTTCATTAGCAGGTATTTTGATCGGGACCGTTTTAGGGTTGGTGATTGGTTTAGGGAAAATGATGAGAAATAAAATTCTTGCTTTTCCGTTCGATGTTTATATTACATTTTTCCGTGGAACGCCATTATTCGTACAAATTCTATTAATACACTTTGGGGTTGTGCCAATATTTACAGGAGAAACAAATGCCGTAATTGCAGCCATTTTGGCTTTATCACTTAATTCGGCAGCCTATATCTCTGAGATTTTTCGCGCGGGTATTCAATCGATTGATAACGGACAAATGGAAGCTGCACGCTCACTTGGGATGAATCATGTTCAAGCGATGCGTTATGTCATTTTGCCACAAGCGGTTAAGCGTATGATTCCGCCTCTTGGCAATGAATTTGTCACACTAATTAAAGAATCTTCCTTAGCTGCTGTAATTGCTGCTCCTGAGTTAATGTATTGGGGTCGAGCGATGGCAGGTCAGTATTACCGTGTTTGGGAGCCGTATTTAATGGCTGCATTGATTTATTTAGTTCTTACCATGTCATTAACAGCCATACTTAATCTCGTTGAAAGAAGGATGAAAACAGAATGATTAAGGTGGAAAAATTAAAAAAATCATTTGGAAATAATGAAGTTTTAAAGGAAATTAATGCTAATATTAAGGAAAAAGAAGTAGTAGTGGTTATTGGCCCTTCTGGGTCAGGTAAATCAACTTTCCTAAGATGTATCAATTTGCTTGAGAGTATCAGTGGCGGTCATATTTATATCGAAGGTATTGATCTAGCTGATAAAAAAACGGATATTAATAAGATTCGGACTGAAGTTGGGATGGTTTTTCAACAATTTAATCTGTTCCCACACAAAAGTGTTATTGATAATATCACTCTTTCACCAATCAAGGTTCGTAAAATGTCAAAAGAGCAGGCTGAGATTAAAGGGATGGAGCTTCTCCGTAAAGTAGGGTTAGAGGATAAGGCGAATGCTTTTCCGGAATTCCCTCTCAGGTGGTCAAAAACAGCGGGTTGCGATTGCGCGTGCGTTAGCAATGGAACCGAAAATTATGTTGTTTGATGAGCCAACCTCTGCGCTTGATCCAGAAATGGTTGGAGAGGTGCTTGAGGTTATGAAGCAGCTTGCTAAAGAAGGCATGACAATGGTGGTTGTGACGCACGAAATGGGCTTTGCTCGTGAAGTGGGTGACCGTGTTATCTTTATGGACGGTGGATATATCGTCGAAGAAAATATTCCAAGTGAACTGTTTGAAAACCCACAGCAAGAGAGAACAAAGGCGTTTTTAAGCAAGGTGTTATAAGTCTTATTTATAATTTATTATATTAATGAACATTGTTGATTTTTGAGCACTCTGTTGATTGAAGCGGAAGGTGCGAGACTCCTGCGGGAGTAGGTGTCGCGGGAGACCCCACAGGCGCTTTAGCGCCGAGGAGGCTCCAGGACTCCCCGCGGAAAGGGAGCACCTGGAGCGGAAATCAACAGGACACGTACAAAAAACATATTGTTAATGTTTCAATACTGATGAATTGTCAGGTCCAAGGGAAATTGAGTTTGATCATGATTAGAATACAAACTTAGGCAAGGCAAATACCCACAGAATGCTCGTGGGTATTTGCTGTTTCCTTTAAATTTGGAGTGATAGCATTGAAAACATTCGAAAATGGAAGAAAAATCGATGCTGGTGAACAATGCAAAATGATACTAAAAGCTTTCAAACAACAGTTGATCCCTCACATAGACCATCTACATCATCAAACACCTCCAAGACAAAAGGTGATTCTGTTTCTCTCCATTGGAAACAAGAAACAAAGAGCGCTTGTTTTTTCAGGAACAGGAAATCAGTTTGAGACATCCTGGAAAAGTGCCGCAAACAAAGCGACCAAATACTGTAAATCCCACAAAACCATTCCGCAATGGATCAAAGCAGATTTCGTGACGGCACATGAAGAACTTTCGATTATCGATTTCATTAAAAAAATCACGAAAACTAGAATGAACTACTTTCGATACGGTATTGCGTTAGATAAAGACTTTAATTTGGCTTTTATAGAACAAGAGGTAAATGCAAACGCATTCATTCTATTTGATAAAGAGCACAATCGGGCATACTTAAGTGAAAACAATATGAATGCCTATTGTCAAAACTATCGTTCTATGAAAGGAACCATTAATTTTAATGCCATACAAAGCATAACGTTATTTACGACAATTGGTTTCTTTTATGATGGAGAGTTAATTGAGCTTGATGAGGCCTTTCTTAACAATGGGCGACGAAAAATTGAGAACCTATCCAGTCATAATGTGTTAGAGCTTGTGCAAAGGTCGTCTGCATTTCTGGCGAATCAAGTTCAGGAAAACGGGAAATATATTTATGGTTATTTCCCATGCTTTAATAAAAAGATTAATTTTTATAATATTTTGCGACATGCGAGCTCGACCTATTCGCTTATCGAAGCCTATGAACTAACCCACGCCGAAGAATTGATACAGCCAATTAAACGAGCACTCTCCTATTTAAAAGCAGAAGCCATTGCTGCTTATGTAATAAATGGGGAGATGGTTGCTTATGTTCTAGAAAAATCAAGTGATTCTGAGATTAAACTAGGAGCAAATGCCGCTGCGATTCTTGCTTTTTCAAAGTATACGAAGGTATTTAATGATCAAACATATATGCCGCTTATGGAACAACTTGCAAACGGAATTAAATTCATGCAGAACGATACAACAGGTCAGTTCGTACATATCTTAAATTCGGATTTAACGATAAAAGAAGCATTTAGAATTATTTATTATGATGGAGAAGCAGCATTTGCTTTAATGAGACTATATGATCTCGATCGAAATCCAAAGTGGCTTGAGATCGTCGAAAAGGCCTTTACCTATTTCATTGAAAATAATTATTGGAAGCATCATGACCATTGGCTCAGCTATTGTACCAATGAGCTCACTGCTTACCAACCGCTTGATAAATATTTCCAATTCGGTTTGGAGAATGTCGAGTACAAATTGGACTTCATGCTAGAAAGAGAAACGACCTATCCAACCTTTTTGGAATTAACAATGGCTGCCCATAAAATGATTCATAGAATCAAAGAATTAAAAAAAGAAGAGCTCCTTGTAAACTTTGATGAAGATAAACTATTAAAGGTTATCCATCACAGAGCTCATTATCAGTTAAATGGATTTTTCTTTCCAGAAGTTGCGATGTATTTTGAACATCCGGAAAAAATTTTGGATGGATTCTTTATCCGCCACCATTCCTTCCGCTGTCGGATTGATGATGTAGAGCATAATATTTCTGGTTATTGCAGCTATTATAAGGATGTTCTCTGTCAATAACATAAAAGTGGTTTTACTATTTTATTACCATAAGCTGGTTAATAGTGCATTTGGAACAAATTTACCATTATAATAGAATTTGGATATCTTCATTCTATCAAATACAGCCAGGAGGATTGAAATGAGAATTTTAGTTGTCGGTGCAGGTGCAGTAGGTGGCTATTTTGGTGGCCGTTTAGTAGAAAAAGGTGAGGATGTTACATTTCTAGTCAGAACGAAACGAAAGCAACAGCTTGAACAACAGGGTCTTATAATTGAAAGTGTAAATGGAAATGTTAAAGTACAACCGAAGCTGATCATTGCAGGGGAAGAAGCTGCTCCATATGATGTGATTCTCCTGTCGACAAAAGCCTATCATTTAGATGCGGCAATCGGCAGTATTGCACCGTATGTTGGCGAAAATACAATGATACTACCACTATTAAACGGGATTTTACATGTTGAAAAATTAATCGAAGCCTTCGGTACAGATAAAGTATTAGGCGGATTGTGTTTCATTGAGTCTACATTAGATTCTCAAGGTAGGGTGCTGCAAGCGAGTCCAGCTCATACTCTCATGTTTGGTGAACGAAATGGAGAGAAGTCGAATAGAATTGAAAGATTAGCAGAAAGCTTTCACGGTGCAAAGGCGAATTTCTACTTAAGCCAAAAGATCAATCAGGAAATGTGGCATAAATATTTGTTTATTGCTGCATGCTCTGGAGTAACCACCTTGCTACGTTCACCAATGGGGCCGATTCGTGAGGAACCAATGGGAGCAGAAATCATGACCAAGCTTGTAGATGAAATTGCTACAGTTATGAAGGAAATGAACGCCCCTATTTCCGAGAACGCTGCCGAAGAACAGTTGAAAAAACTTAATGCTATTGGCGCAGGTATGAAATCTTCAATGCAAAGAGATATGGAAAAAGGGCTTCAGATTGAGGCGGATCACTTACAAGGTTACCTGATCCAGAAAGCAAAAGAGCTAGGTATCTCCGTACCAGTGCTAGAGGTCGTTTATGCCAACCAAAAGGTGTATGAAAGACAGCAAACATTATAAATGATCCAAAAGGACGTTCGAATAGAGCGTTCTTTTTTAATCCTCAAAAATCTAAATACTCCCTACCGAAATTTGTCTATTTGTCCTGTCGAATGTTAGGTTACGAATTTTCTAAAAAATCTAATTATTTATTGTACAATGAAATTATGCTGTCAATTGAACGGCCAGAGGAAACTCTACAATTGTACATAGAAGGGGAGCTAGCGGATAATGCTTTCAAATATTAGAATACTAGACTTTACAAACTATATACCAGGTCCATTTGCCTCACTAAGACTATCGGAGCTTGGAGCCGAAGTGATAAAAATTGAATCGTTAGCTGGAGATTTAGCTCGGACAACGGAGGTCACTGACAACCATAAAGAGGGTTCGGTTTTTCGTGCGATGAACCGTGGCAAAAAAAGTGTAGCCGTAAATTTAAAAACACCTGAAGGACTAATGGCTATTCGGGATCTCATCAAACAGGCTGATGTGTTGATGGAAAGCTTTCGTCCAGGAGTAATGGACAAGCTTGGTCTTGGATACGATGCAGTGAAACAAATTAAGCCAGACATTGTGTATTGCTCGATTACGGGCTATGGTCAACGAGGCGAATTAAGCAAATTAGGAAGTCATGACATAAATTATCTTTCGCTTAGCGGTGTACTTTCGCAATTGAAAGACCAAGCTGGAGTTCCAACCCTTCCTACGATAACCTTTGCTGATTATTTTGGTTCTTTTGCCGCAAATGAGAGAATTTTGGCAGGGATAATGGCTAAGGAACGTACAGGTAAGGGGAGCTATCATTCGATTTCGATTACGGATGTGATGACCTCGCTGATGGGGATTCATGCGATTGTGGAGGCAGAAACAGGCTATAAACACGGCTTACCTGTCCTGAATGGTACGGTCATTTCCTATACAATCTATCAAACGAAGGATAAGCGGTTTGTAAGTCTTGGAGCACTTGAACCAAAGTTTTGGCAAAACTTCTGTCAAGCCGTTAATAGGCAGGACTGGATCAGTGCCCACTATAGTTCAGTTGATGAAGGGAATGTTATTTATCAGGAAGTGAAAGCGCTCTTTTTAGAATCAACATTACAGGAGTGGACAGAATTCAGTCAAAGTGTAGATTGCTGTTTAACGCCTATCTTGGAGGTGGACCAAATTAAGGATTCTGCAAAGCATCTTGTTTATCAAGCCAGGTGGGGAGATCCGCAAATTAAAATGCACGGTGATCTGGATGAAGTGCAGCAGACACCACCGCCAAACCTTGGAGAGCATACGGTTGATATTTTATCAGAGCTTTTACAAACCTCCAGCACGCTTGTTCAGCAGTGGCAGGAGAAAGGTATTTTAAAAAGCGAGATTAGTAAATTATTGAAATAGACTGGTAGAATTATTCAACTAGAAAAAAACAATGGTAGTTGACAAAAAAGCTGTCGGAGGTTTGTTCTCCGACAGTTTTTTATATATAAAGGAACTCTATGTTGTTCAACTCCAGTGTTTCGGCTAAACTATATTATTGTGATATATGTTTTTTTTGGAGAGATAACGATGGATAAACAAATGACTCATACGTATGAAATAATGGATCTATGCCTTTTGGCTGGTAAAATCATGCTTCAAAGCGGAGCGGAAACATACCGCGTTGAGGACACAATGATGCGGATTGCCCAAGCATTAGGGGTTAAAGAAACACATAGCTATGTGACACCTACAGGAATTTTCTTTTCTGCTGAAGGAAACGAGCCCATGAAAACGAGGTTAATTAGAATTATTGACCGTTCAACTGATTTAACGAAGGTAACGATGGTCAATAGTATTTCAAGGCAAATTAGCAGTGGGGAAATTAGTTTAGATGAAGCTTTCATCAGGTTAAAGGAAATTGAAGCAACCGACCGTTCCTTCTCATTTTTTACGAAAATGCTTGCTGCGGCAGTTGCTAGCGGTTGTTTTTTAATTATGTTTAGTGGTGGCTGGTCAGATTTTATTCCAGCAGTCATTTCAGGTGGAATGGGTTATTTTAGTGTGGTGTATCTTCATAAAGTTGTACCGATAAAATTTTTCTCGGAGTTTTCTGCCGCTTTTGTTATCGGATTAATTGCTTTCTTTTTAGTAAAATTAGGGTTTGGAACAGAGCTGGATAAAATCATTATTGGATCTGTGATGCCGTTAGTGCCAGGGTTGCTTCTCACCAATGCGGTTCGTGATTTAATGGCAGGCCATTTAGTTTCTGGACTATCAAAAGGAGCAGAAGCCTTATTAACTGCGTTTGCAATTGGCTCAGGTATTGCAGTAGTGCTCTCGTTTTTATAATTTGTTTGGTTATCGATTAATTTTTGTGTATTCCTAAGCAAGGATAGAAAGGAAATTAGAAAATGATGATTGTTGAGCAGCTCATCACTAGTTTTATCTCAACTGCAGCCTTTGGCATACTGTTTAACGTTCCAAAGAACACGTTAATCAAATGTGGATTGGTTGGGATGTTAGGTTGGCTCATTTATATTCTACTCGCAAATAATGGAGTGAATATCGTAATGGCAACTTTAGTTGCATCGTTTTTTGTGGCCGTGATAAGTCAGGTGTTCGCAAGGCGCTTCAGAAGTCCGGTTATCATTTTTAGCGTTTCGGGGATTATTCCGCTAGTTCCTGGTGGAATGGCCTATGATGCAATGAGACATTTTGTGGAAAATGACTACAGTTCAGCGATTAACTTAGCAGCTAAGTCAACGATGTTATCTGGTGCGATTGCCATGGGACTGATTTTTTCTGAAGTTGTGAATCAAACAATTAGAACAACGAGACTTGGTTCAAAAAGAATGTTTTAATCGATAGGAATATAGAAAAAAGGCACTCTCAATCGTTGAGAATGCCTTTTTATATGAATTCATTTATTTTGGAAATCGTGATTCCAGCTTCGCTTAATGCGATTGAAATCATTTTAGCAAACTGAAGCGCATGCTCTCCATCGCCGTGGATACATATTGTTTGGGCGTTAATGGAGATGTTCGTACCATCTACTGAAATTACTTTCCCCTGCTTTACCATACGAACGACCTGTTGGATAGCTGCTTCATGTCCCACAACTAAAGCATTGGGGTGGCTTCGGGGGGTTAGTGTACCGTCCATCTGGTAGGTTCGATCAGAAAAAACCTCGCTTGCTGTACGAAGTCCGATTTTCTTCCCTGCATTTATGAGTTGACTGCTGGCTAATCCAAACAAAATCAGTTCCGGATTTACTTTGTATATTGCTTCGGCAATCGCTGCTGCTAGTGCGTCATCTTTCGCAGCCATGTTGTAAAGAGCCCCATGTGGCTTTACATGTTGAAGCTTTCCACCTTCTGATTGAACGAAAGCATTTAATGCACCGATTTGATAGACAATCAGATCATATACTTCTTGTGGTGTAATCGCGATATTGCGTCTGCCAAACCCGACAAGATC
Organism: Bacillus sp. T3; assembly: GCF_033449965.1. Classification (NCBI taxonomy): domain Bacteria; kingdom Bacillati; phylum Bacillota; class Bacilli; order Caryophanales; family Bacillaceae; genus Bacillus; species Bacillus sp. T3. The sequence goes on along the minus strand of NZ_CP137761.1, from coordinate 4,362,273 downwards.
TTGAAAGCCTGGATGTGCCCCGATTCCAACATTCTGCGCCAATGCCATCCTAACGGTCTCCCTCATCGTTGAAGGGTCTCCTGCGTGAAAACCACAAGCAATATTGGCTGAACTAATGTATTTTAAGAGCTCTTCATCATTACCCATTTTATAAGATCCAAATCCTTCTCCCATATCACAATTTAAGTCGACTCTATGCATTCTTGCCTCTCCTTATCGATATTTCAATTTTATCCCAAGCTTTAATTGTTGTATTTGCCTTTCTCTTTGAATAAACAATCGCTGTGCATCTGAATGTGTAATTTCCGAGAACTGAAGTGTATCGCCTGGTTTTGCTTGTGCTAGCAACGGTAAATCTATAGAAGCGATTTGTGCAATTTTAGGATAACCGCCAATCGTTTGTCGGTCTGCAAGCAAGACAATCGGATTTCCATCAGCAGGAACCTGAATGGTTCCGAAGCATACGGCTTCAGAAATTAATTCTATCGGTTGTGCAAGTGCTAAGCATGGTCCTTTTAAGCGATAACCCATGCGGTCAGATTGTGGTGTTATGACAAAAGGTTTCGAAAATAGGGAGACTTGGCTCTGTTGATTAAACAAGTGGTATTGTCTGCCTTTCATAACTCGTACTGTAGGGTTTTCGCTGTATTTCGGAATGATCCTTTTCGAAATGGACCAGTTTCCTTCTATATACTGCCTTGTTGAGTTTTTCTGCTGAAAGAATGCCATGATTTTGGTGGATTGATCACTAAGAGAGCAAAAGGAAAGTCGATCACCTTTCTTTAATGCTCGCCCATATAATCCACCAATTTTTGCCCGAAAGTAGGTGGATTTGCTTTTCATCACAATCGGCACATCGAGTCCACCTGCTACAGCGAGATATGCTCGACATCCATGACGGTATGAACCAAATTTGAGGATGCTTCCTTTTCTAACAAAAATCGGGCGCCAGCATTGAAGCTGCTCACCGCCTATTTCTGGGGATAAATCACCGCCACAGATTGAAATAAGCGAGTCCTGGAGGAATTCAATAGTTGGTCCTAATAGAGTGATTTCAAGCGTTGGTTCATTTTCATTATTTCCGATCAAAATATTAGCGACTCGATGGGCGAGCTGGTCCATCGCCCCGCTTGTGATGATCCCATATTTTTGAAAGCCGAAACGACCAATATCCTGTATGCTCGTGGAAAGACCCGGTTTTAATATGTTCATCACTGATGATCATCCTCCCAATGGATGAATTGTTTGTAGCTGATAGGAATAAATTTAATTCGGTCTCCCGCATTCAAAAGACTGGGACTTGATTCATTTGGTTTGAACAGGGCAAGAGGTGTTTGCCCTATTAACTGCCAACCTCCTGGTGTATCAATCGGATAGATACCAGTTTGTCCTCCAGGCAATTCCAACAGACCCGGCAGGAATACTGATTCGCGGTGTGCTTTTTCTTGGTGTGAAAATTTTATCTGACATACCGCCTAAATACGGGAAACCAGGGGCAAACCCAATCATATAAACGATATAGTCAGATTTTGAATGAATATCAATCACTTCATCAACAGAGAGATTGTTGTATGTTGCAACATGCTCTAAATCTGGGCCGAGTTCTCCCCGTAACAAACTGGGATGGTAATGGTTCGAGGTTCGCCTAGCTCAAATAATTTTATTTTTTGTATTAATGTATGCACTTGATTGGCTACAAAATGATAGGGTCTGGAATGGGCCTCTGTTATCTTTACTATTTTTATAGGGTCATAATAAAGAGTAATGGTGGTAAAGGCAGGAACGATCTCAACCATCCAAGGGAAAGGTTCGTTTTCTAAATAGGAGCAAATCGTTTGAATATGTAATAGCCGCTCTTCTGAAATAATATGACCAAAATCAATTATCAAGGCATATTCATTCAGCTCTTGTAGGGTATACTCCATTTCGACTCCTCCTTACTGATAAGAGTATAACATGCAGGTTGCTCAAAAATTCTAATAATTTCAAAATACACTAAGCCTGATGTATCTTTATACTGATAAATTTAATGGCTTAATTTGTAGAAAAATGTAGAATTTTTGTTCACAGCTTATTCATATTTAGTACTATATGAATGTGAAAAAACTGTGAAAAGCATTGTCTTCGGTATGTTGAAATAGTATATTGAAAACGTAGAGGGAATAAGCAAAAAAATACACCTCAAGACATACATCACATGAATGTATTATCGTATGGTTACAGCTTTTGAACATACATCAGAACATCTTCTAGATTACAACAAGATTCAGCTAGAAGCATCATTGAAACATCAAGAAAAAGAATATGAACAACTAGAACTCAACTAGTTACAGCATGATTTCTGCAACATGAGTCAACGAAGAATCATCAGTGACATCAAAGTTTTATCACAACATACAACTAATGTGCATCAAGACACGACAAGGATCAACATGGAAAACATCAGATTAATCAGCAATGGTTATTCATGATTCCCGTTCTACTTCTACTAAAAATGATATTACAGCATAGTTTATACATCAAAAAACAAGCAAGGGAGCTAAGACTTCCTTGCTTGTTTTTTTATACAATTGCTGCCTTTGATTTAGGCTTTTTAAATTTGTCTGTTGATTTCCGCTCCAGGTGCTCCCTTTCCGCGGGGGAGTTCGGGAGCCTCCTCGGCGCTATGCGCCTGTGGGGTCTCCCGTAACACCTTCTCCCGCAGGAGTCTCGCACCTTCCGCTCCAATCAACCGATTGATATAACATTTACACTGTTCTTTAATCCAGCCAAGATTTAAGAAATATTTAAGATTCTATTTAGAAGGCATTTAGAACTGTTGGTTATTCTGTTGATGTGAACAAAATTCAGGTTAGGAGGAGAGGTAGATGAACAAGAAGACTCTTGGGGTAATCGGATTAAGCGGAGCGATTTTGTTAGGGAGTGTTTATTCCATTTCAGCCAACACATCAGGCTACGAGCTTTATAAATCAGCATTAAAACAAACCCATCAAGCAGATAGTGCAACAATGGCCTTGAGCGTTAAGCTAGAGGACAATGAACAATCATTGTTCTCGATGAATTCCTTATACAAAGGGGATATGAAGCAAGGAGTTAGTACGATTTCAACGGAAATGGCCAACACAGAAGAATCAAGCGCGATGAATCTGTACAAGCAAGATGGTGCTTGGTATGTGACGAAAGAGGGCACAGATTTATTCTATAAAATGGACGCAAAAAATCCACATAGTGAACAAAGCCTTGAGCTTCAAGATGACGTAGAAAATTTGATTGATGTATTAACCAAAAATCTTCAGCAACAAATTACGGTAGATGAAGCGAAAAATGGCGCAACAACAGTTGAATTAGACCTTACTGGTAAAGAAATCCCATTAGCCGCTAATGCGCTTAGTTCACTAATGATTAAGCATTCTGTGATGCTACAGGACCGTACAGAAGCATCAGAAACAAATTTTCACATCACACCAACGATCCCAGAATTGGATCATGACATTACCGTTAAACAAATTAATTTGACCGCTACTATTACAAAAGAAGATCGAATCGCACAACAAACAGTTAAAGCGGTTGTTTCGGGTAAAGATAAGCAAGGGAAGGAACATAATTTAGTATTGAACTTCAAGCTTGAAGTGAAAGACTACAATCAAACAACTGTTTCGAAAGTAGAAATTCCGACTGACAAAGTAGAAGAAATGGACGTAAGCCACGGCGGTCACGGAATGTAGATTAGTAGAATGAATGAAAATAATGGAAATTAGGGGGTGATGACTTGGAAAAAACGGTCCAAATAACAGGATTATCCAAGCAATATAGCAGTGGAAGAGGAATCAAAACAATCGAATTAACCGTCAATCAAGGTGATGTTTTAGGAATTCTTGGTCCAAATGGTGCTGGAAAAACAACATTATTAAAATGCATGACAGGACTGATCAGGCCAGACCAAGGAAAGATTGAGCTATTTGGTCGAGATCTTGAACACCAATATAAACAGGCTATTCGTTCTGTCGGTGCCTTTATTGGTAACGGGATGTCCTATGAAAACATGACAGCTTATCAAAATTTAAATATGGCATTGCGTTATTATCCAGAGGTGCCAAAAACAAAAATTGATGAGGTATTAGAGCTAACCGGATTACATCCTTATAAATATGATAAGGTTTCTTCTTTCTCGATGGGAATGAAGCAGAGATTTGGGATTGCATTAGCATTGATCTCGAATCCACGCTTAGTCATTTTAGATGAGCCAACGAATGGACTAGATATAGACGGGCTGCTGCTGTTTCGAAAAACGATTGAACAGCTTGCGATTCATTCTGATGTTACCTTTCTTATTTCAAGTCATCACATTTCTGAAATGGAACGACTTTGCAACCGTTTCGCCTTTTTAATTAATGGTGAGCTTTCATATTCAAAGCTTCAGGGTGAATCATTAGAAGCTGCTTATATTAAGAAAGTGGAGGAGAGTTCACATGCAATCAGTGTCAGCTAATCTTTATAACGAACTTGAAAAGCTGTTGGTGAAGCGGGTGACGAAGCTATTCCTTTTCTTAGCGATCGTATTGCCGGTAGTCATTAAGCTATTGGTTGACACCATGTTATTAACTGATTGGATGGCGCTTCCTTCCCTAAATGTTAACTACATGATTCTTGATTTGCTAGTGAAGCTCATTTTACCATTATTTTGTTTTATGGCTGCAGCAGAGCTGTTTACCGGTGAAGGGGAAAGAGGAACACTGTTACTGGTGCGGCCAATTAATCGAATGGAGCAATTTTTGTCAAAAACAGCTGCTATTGGAGTCTTTATTATTATTCAATTAGTATTAAGCTGGTTATCTGTTACGATCAGCAGTGTGGTAGTTGATAATAGCTTCCAATATGGTGATATTGGTTTAGGTTTCGTCGCGTTTCTCGTATCTTGGCTTCCTTTATTTGTTTTAACTGCATTTGCCGTTTTATTTGCTCTCTTAGTACGTTCAAGTACAATCGCGATGTCGGGGTTAATATTAATTTATGTAGGTATGCTCGTTTTACCGTATTTATTCCCTAATTTACTGTATTTGTTCCCAGCTTCTTATTTGGATTGGTATATGCAATGGATTGGAGATATTTCGATCCGTTGGGCGATGCAAACATTCATTTATTTATTCTCTGCGACCGTATTGTTTTTAGCATCTGCCTATTATATGTTTAATAAAAAAGAAGCGTAAGAGAGTGGTGTATTTCCGATGTCGATTAAGCTTAGACTCATCCTTTCAAATCTTGCGATGATCATTGTGCCGATTATTTTATTTGCGATTGCTGGGGGAATCCTATCGATTGTCTTTCTCGGTGATATTAAGGAAGTGACTTATCTGTTACCAGAAAGTCATAGCAGTGATAAGACATTACAGCAGGATTCACTTATCTTTTTCGAACTAAAAGAAAAATCGGTCCGCAATCCAGAACAGTTGCAAGAAGATGAATATTTAAATGAGGTAGACAATCGACTGGCAGCTTTTCATGCAGGGCTTATTATACGAAAAGACAGTGAAATTCTATATTCTTCAACAAATCTTTCCGAAATCAAAAAGGCGGACTTGCCGAATTTCGGAACGACGAATTTGATGCGAAACCTAGAAAAGGTTGGAGATAGAACCTTTGCGATCAAACAACATGATTACTACGATAAAGATGGTGGCAAAATTTCTATATTTGTGATGAAGGATGCAAGTCCGTGGAATCATTTTGTTAAAACCTTTTTTCCGATTCTAATCGGATTATGTCTAGTCATTTTGGTCGCAACCAATGGTCTTTTGACATATTTCGTTTCAAAGAGCATCATTCAGCCGATTAATCGCTTAAAGACTGCAGCTCAATCAATAAAAGAAGGGAATATGGACCATTCGATTCAAGCAACTAAGAATGATGAAATTGGACAATTAACCCTGTCTTTTGAGGAAATGCGGATAAAGTTAAATGAAGCCTTTGCGATTCAAAAGCAATATGAGGAGAACCGGAAAGAGTTAATCGCCCACATATCACACGATTTAAAGACACCGATTACCTCTATTAAAGGCTATGTAGAAGGACTTCGTGATGGGATTGCCAATACACCAGAAAAACAAGAGCGTTATATTCAAACGATTTATTCGAAATCGATTGACCTGGATCATTTAATTGACGAACTCTTTCTTTATTCGAAGCTTGATTTGGGCAAGGTTCCATTTGAGTTTGAGGAAATCGATTTGTACCACTATTTAGCTGATTTTATTGAAGAATTAAGTTTTGATTTGGAGGAAAAGGGCGTTCAAATTTCGTTCCAGTCGGAAAAAGGCAGCGACTATCGTGCGCCGATTGACCCTGAAAAATTAAAACGTGTCCTTGCAAATATTGTCGCTAATAGTGTGAAATATATGGATAAAGATGTGAAAGAACTGCAATTCATATTGAACTCTAAAGAGGAACAGGTTGAAATAATGGTAGTCGATAATGGCCCGGGAATTGAGGAGGAGTCATTACCGTTCATTTTTGACCAATTTTATCGTGCGGACCAGTCGCGAAGTAAATTAACGGGCGGAAGTGGGCTTGGCCTATCGATCGCTAGGATGATTGTCGAAGAACATGACGGGACGATTCGTGCTGAAAGCTCCCTTAATATTGGCACAACCATAACCATTACTCTTCCAACTAAATCGAAGAAACAGCAGGTGATAGCATGAAGAAGATCTTAATCATTGAGGATGAAAAAAGCATTGCCGAATTAGAACGTGATTATTTAGAAATCAATGGCTTTGATACGGAAATGGTATTAACCGGTGACGAAGGGCTTCGGTTAGCGCTTACCGGTGATTATGATTTGATTTTACTTGATGTCATGCTGCCGAACATTGATGGTTTTGAAATATGTAAAAGGGTCCGCAGTGTTAAGGATATTCCGATTATTTTGGTGACAGCGAAGAAGGAAGAGATTGATAAAATCCGAGGTTTGGGTCTCGGTGCCGATGATTACTTAGTCAAGCCGTTTAGTCCAAACGAAATGGTGGCTCGCGTTAAAGCGCACCTTTCGCGTTATGAACGGTTAATGATGAGACAAAAGCCGGAGACACATGAAATCTATATTCGTGGGCTCATTATTGATAGTTCAGCAAGACGAGTCTTTGTTAACAATCAAGAGGTCGTTTTTACAACAAAGGAATTTGATGTATTAACTTTTTTAGCTGCCCATCCAAACCAGGTTTTTAGTAAGGATCACTTGTTTGAACGAATCTGGGGATTTGATAGTGCTGGCGATGTCTCAACCGTGACGGTTCATATTCGCAAGATCCGTGAAAAAATAGAACACGATCCGTCCAATCCCGATTATATTGAAACGGTATGGGGTGCGGGCTATCGTTTTAAAGATTATTAGGAGGAAAATATAATATGATTCATGCTCATTTAACAGCTATGGTTTTAGCCTTAGTTTTATTTTTTATTGTCATCAGCCTTCAATCACAAGGGAAAAAGACGAAAGTTTTGCAAATGGTATTAAGGACTTCTTACGTATTAATTATTATCACCGGTTTGATGATGTTCTTCTCGCTCTATAACATTACGTTTTTATATATTTTAAAGGCAGTAGCTGGGGTGGCTGTGATTGGTTTATTTGAAATGATCATTGCCTGGAAGGAAAAAGGAAAAGATACTGGTCCATTTTGGATTGCCCTTGCTGTTGTATTTGCAGCAGTGGTTTTGTTAGGGATGATGCTTCCGCTAGGAATGAAATACCTATAAGTCTAAAACCAACGAGTTGTGAAAAACTTGTTGGTTTTTATTTTTAATGAGGTCATTGTGTAGGTGGTGATTGAGAAAATCAAGATATTTTGAAAAACCTGCCAAAAGCGATATGATGAATTGTGACATACTCGTTAGAATGGCGAAATATCTTGTTTTTTTAAAAGGTGGAGTCAACGGAGGTATTTTAATGAAAAAGCTATTATCTTTCTTAAAACCATATAAAGTTTCCGTAGCGGTTGCGCTTTTTTTTATGCTATTCGAACTTGTTGTAGAGCTGCTTATGCCTTATTTTATGGTTAAAATCATTGATGATGGCATCCTACAAAAGGATTTGGTAATCATCAAGACTTGGGGAGCGATTATGGTAGGAATCTCATTGCTTTCGTTTACATCCGGGGTACTGAATTCCTTTTTTGCGGCTCATGCTGGACAAAGTTTTGGCTTTGATATTCGAAAAAGCTTATTTGAGAAGGTTCAATCATTATCGTTTGCTGAGTTTCAACGTTTTCCTGCATCTTCTCTCATCACAAGATTAACGAATGATGTTACGCAAATCCAAAATACGGTATTTATGAGCTTGCGCATCATGATGCGGGCTCCGCTCTTTGTAGTTGGTGGATTGGTGATGGCTGTCATCGTTAATGTTAAACTCTCCCTGATTATGATTGCAGTGGTTCCCTTTCTAATTTTATTTTTAAGATGGGCGTTCAACAAGGCGGGGAAATTGTTCCGCTCCTCCCAAGCGAAGCTTGATCAAGTTAATAGTGTTATGCGTGAAAATCTTGCAGGCATGAGATTAATCAAAGTGCTACTTCGAGGTCCTCATGAAACGACGCGGTTTGAGCAGGCAAACAAGGAGCTAATGGCGCGCACTGTTTCTGCGCTCAGGCTGATTGATTTTTCGATGCCTTTTTTATTGTTGGTGATCAATATTAGTATCCTCGGTGTTTTATGGTTTGGGAGTACGCAAGTAGCTTCAGGGGATGCGAAGGTCGGAGAGATTGTTGCGGTAGTCAATTATGGTACGAGGATTGCCGCAGCGCTGTCGATGTTTTCTATGATTATTCTTGTTTTTTCAAAAGCAAAAGCTTCGGGACAACGGATTCTTGAGGTTCTGAATTCTGGTAAAGGTGAGGAAAGCAGGCAGGTTAACGTAATGAATTCTGTTCGTCCATTCGCCGGAAAAGTAGAATTTGATTGTGTTTCTTTTCGGTATCCAGGGACGGATTCATTTGTGTTGAATGATCTATCCTTTGTGGCGGAAGCGGGTTCGACCGTTGCAATGTTAGGTGCAACAGGCTCAGGCAAAACGTCATTGTTTCAACTAATCCCGAGATTGTATGAAGCAAATGCTGGAGCAATTTACATAGATGATCAAGATATCGGTTCACTGAATCCGGAGTTTTTACGAAAGCAAATTGGCTTTGTTCCACAGGAGTCATTGCTTTTTACAGGCACAATCAAAGATAATCTTGCTTGGGGCAAGGAGGATGCATCGATGGATGAGATAATCGAAGCAACCAAGGCTGCCCAGATTTACGATACGATTGAAAAACTCCCTAAACAATTTGAGACAGTAATTGGGCAAAAGGGTGTCAATCTCTCTGGAGGTCAAAAGCAACGAATGGCAATCGCCCGTGCTTTAATCCGAAAACCTAAAATCCTTTTGTTTGATGATAGTACAAGTGCGCTTGATATGAAAACGGAAGCAAGATTACTTGATGCGATCAAGGGCTACACTTGCACAACCTTTATTATTACGCAAAAAATAAGTACGGCAATGGGGGCAGACATCATTCTGCTACTAGATGATGGAAAGCTGTTAGCACAAGGAGACCATTCTACATTATTAGTGGAATCCGCTCTTTATCAGCAAATTTATCAATCTCAATTTGGGAAGGAACAGTGGAAGAGGGCTTAGTTTGAAGTCTTGTTGTGTGAGCTGAGTATGTTTAGATTAGGGCGAATAGAGGTGAGAAGAATGTTTGAAGAGTTTAAGAAACCATTTCAATATCCGCGTCGGAAGGTTTCGAGAGAAATCGATAATGTAGGGGATAATGTGAGCGGTCAAAGTGGGAGTACGGGTGGTATGAATCATGCTCATATGGGCAACCGTCGAAAGGGAGCGAAGCCCAATGATTGGTTCAATACGGTTAAACGGCTTTGGTCTTATTTATCACGTAAAAAGGGATTGTTTGTCCTTGTTTTGTTATTAGTCATCGTTTCAACGGGCCTCGGTCTTTTAGGTCCGATTTTAGTAGGGAAAGCTGTCGACGGTTACATTGTTGCTAATAAAACTGACGGGCTGGGGTGGTTATTAATCTCGTTAATTTTTGTTTATATTTTTTATGCTGCATCAAGCTTTCTTCAAAACTACTGGATGATTGGGATTGCTCAAAAAACAGTCTATACGCTCCGTGTGGATTTATTCAAACAACTGCACTGTCTGCCGATTTATTATTTTGATAAGAGACAGCATGGAGAAATTATGAGTAGAGTGACCAATGATATTGAAAATGTTAGCTCCACTTTAAACAGTTCTGTCATTCAAATCTCAACGAGTGTATTGATGTTGATTGGTTCGATTACCGTTATGGTTTGGCTTAGTCCACTATTGACGCTGTTTACCTTGCTTGTTGTACCCTTGATGTTTGCGGGGATGAAATGGATTACGAACCGAACGGGTCAATCGTTTAAGCAACAGCAAAGAAATTTAGGTGAGCTAAACGGTTTTATCGAGGAGACTATTTCCGGCCAGCGAATCGTTAAGACCTTTTCACAAGAGCGTAAGGTAATTGAAGAATTCATGCTTCGAAATGAGAAATTAAAGGTGTCGGGATTCTGGGCGCAAACTATTTCTGGTTTTATCCCGAAGCTGATGCATGTATTAAATAACTTAAGCTTTGCGATTATTGCGGGAGTAGGTGGTGTGCTCGCTTTAAAAGGGATGATTACGATTGGTGTAATTGTTGTATTTACCGAATACGCAAGGCAATTCACTCGTCCGTTGAATGATTTGGCCAATCAATTTAACACGCTATTATCTGCTATTGCTGGCGCTGAGCGGGTTTTTGAAATTTTAGATGAGAAGAAGGAGACGGATGATGAAAAGACGAGTTCGGTCGAAGTGTCGACCATTAAGGGCGATGTTTTGTTCCAGAATGTTACTTTCTCCTACGAAAAAGAAAGCGACACTGTTTCCGACATTAGTTTTCATGCTCAACCAGGCGAGATGGTTGCGTTAGTAGGTCCAACTGGGGCTGGAAAAACAACCATTCTTAATTTGCTTGCTCGCTTTTATGATTATGATGGTGGGAATTTATTAATTGATGGGAATGAGTTGAAGGAAATTAAGCGCGCAAGTTTGCGGAGCCAATTGGGGTTTGTGCTCCAGGATTCCGTATTGTTCGAAGCCTCCATACGTGAGAATATTCGCTACGGGCGTTTAGAAGCGAGTGATGTGGAGGTTGAGCAAGCTGCACGGCTGGCCAACGCTCATTCGTTTATTATGAAACTTCCGGATGGTTATGATACGATTCTAAAACAAGATGGAGGCGGAATCAGCCAGGGGCAGAAACAGCTACTATCGATTGCGCGAGCCATTTTGGTTGATCCTGCGATCTTAATTTTAGACGAGGCTACAAGTAATATAGATACGATTACGGAATTAAAGATTCAAGAGGCGTTGTCTCGCTTAATGAAGGGACGAACAAGCTTTGTGATAGCCCACCGGCTGAATACGGTGCAAAAAGCTGATCAGATACTAGTGCTCGACCAGGGGACACTTGTGGAAAAGGGAAATCATGAGTCGCTCCTTGAGTTGAGAGGGTTTTATTATGGATTATACGAAAGTCAGCTGAAGGGAGAAAAGGCGCTTTGACCCAGGGTGTGGGGGATGGGCGCCCTTCTTTCTATTCCTTATCCTTCATCATCGTTTGCTGGGCCATTTTGACCATTTCGCGAACCATACTTCCACCGATTTTTCCGCCGACTTTACCAGCTTGTCTTGTTGTCAAATCTCCGTTATAACCGTGCTTTAGTGGAACGCCTGTCTCTTTTGCTACCTCGTACTTTACATTATCCGGATTGGTTTCATTATTTAGCCGAGCCTTCAATTGATCGAGTCCAGCTCTTGCCTCAGGAATAAGAATTTTATTTCTTCTCCTTGCCATCATAACAACCTCCTTTTGAATATAGTTTGTCCAAACGCATGATTGTTATGGGGAAATAATCAAAAGAAAAACCCGACCATCGTCAATGATAGGCGGGTTTTATTGCTAATTCATAGTCGTGCAACTCGTTCGTAGATCTCTTTTAAATTCTTGTAGCCTTCTTTTTGTAGTTTTTCCATATAGAGGCACCAAAGCTGTGCAGTTAGTTTAGCGTCACCAAGTGCGTGGTGGCGGGCAATGACCGGGATTCCGTTGTGTGTACAAAAATCATCTAAGCGAATTAGTTTTTCGGTTGGTTCTGCAACACGATAAAGGAAGGAGGTATCAACGATTCGATGCTTAAAGTTCGTTCGAAAGAGCTTCCAGCTAGCGTGTTGGATAAAGCTTTTTTCGTGAGCGGCATGATGGGCAACAAGGGTGTCGTCTTTTACATATTTAAAGAACTTGAGGAGAACTTCAGAAAGTGGTGGTGCATCCTTCAAATCTGGGTTAGTAATCCCGGTGAGCTTCACAATCTTTTCGGGAAGAGTTTTTTCGTAGCGGACGAGGGAATAAAATTTGTCAGCTTCTTGGATGACATTTCCGCAGACTCTAATCGCGCCAATTGAAATAATGGCATCACCTTGGTCGGGGTAGAAGCCAGTTGTTTCAATATCGAATATTACAACATTTAATTTTTCTAAAGGAATTTTTAATTTATCCTCCGATGTAATTTCCCGTTGTAACTGCCGCATATAGGCGATTTGTTGTGCATTTTGTCCTTGGGCCCCACCAAAGACGCCTTGAATCCCTCTTAAAATGTGATTAAACGGTTCAAATGCCATAAGTTAACACCCTTTTTCGATGATCCCATTTACGTAATGATGAAGTTTCTTCCCATCTTTTAATATCTGTTTTATTTCTTTTTTCTCATCGCGGCTTAGCTTTTTAATATTGAGATAATGGATGTCATCGTAAGAATCGTTTGTATTAAAAAGTGATAATCTTAATTGTAATAACCGAAGAAAGTTCGTTCTGCACACTTCAAGTATTTCGCGATATTGTTTGATGGTTATTAATTGATTAAGTCGATCAAGCGATGATGTAGCGGTAATGCCCTCCTTAATGGCAAGAAGGCGAATGCTATTTACATATGGTAGAAAAGCGGAATATTTTAGATCAATAGCCCCAGTGTGAATACCTTTTTCCTCCACTATGATTTGTCCGAGTGGGCCAACTGCGCTTTTTAAATGGCTTACATTTTCCATCAAACGTTTGATTAACATTGGTTTTTCCTCTTTGTAATCAAAAATAAACGTTTTTAATGCCTGGACGAGATTTTGTTCGCCTACTAATAATCTAGCGTCGAAAAAAATCTGTAGGTTCCGGATTGTTTTGAAGCTGCCTTCTTCCATCCAGTTGTAAAGCTGCTCTTTCCATTGATCAAGTGGTTTGCACCATTTGGGATTTGAACTCATGACATTTCCTTCGCAGTAAGGATAACCAACGATGTTTAGACCGTATGATATTTCTTCCCCGAGGGATTTAAAGAATTCGTTTGATTTACTATCGTTTGTTTCATACACAATGCCGTGGTCTTGGTCACTGATGAGTCCTTGTTCAAATCTTCCGCCACTACCGGTTATAAACCATGCAAATTGACACGGTGGATCTCCGATATTTAGTCGAGACATTGATAATGTAAATACCTTTTTCATAACAAGATCATGAAATGTATTTAAGGTAAAGGTATCGAGTTGGTATTGCGATATTTGTTCGTCCTTCCAATTTTTGATCGCTTCATATGACTGAAATACTTCTGTCATGACGACACATCCTTCACGCTTGAAACAATGAAAGCCTCTAAAAAGAGGCTCTCAAGTTTGTTATCTAGATAAAGCGGCTGGGGAAGCGGAGGATTATATACCCCTCACTCCTAGGTGAGCTGCTTCTATTTCTTATGAATTTACACTTTTACTGTGATCCTCTGATAAGAAAACTTCTGGGTAACCATAGCTTCCGTGCTCACTGATATCAAGACCCATAATTTCTTCTTCTTCAGAAACACGCAGACCGTTAAGAACCTTTTTGGCAATCGCTAAAATGATAAAGGAAACAATGAACGCGTATGCTGCAGAAGTGACAATTCCTAATGCTTGCACTCCTAATTGCTCGAAACCACCGCCGTAGAATAAGCCTGGTTTTCCGACTGTAGCTAATTCTTTTGTAGCGAAGAAACCATTTGATAATGTACCCCAAACACCAGCAGTACCATGTACAGATAAAGCAAAGATTGGATCGTCAATTTTCATTTTTTCGAAGAATCTAGCACTATAGAATACTAGTACTCCAGCAATTAATCCAATCACTACTGCAGCCCAAGTTTCAACAAAGGCACAAGATGCTGTGATGGCAACGAGACCAGCTAAGGCGCCGTTTAACATTGTCGGAACATCTGACTTACCGAGAACAATCCAAGAGATAATTAATGCAGCAACAGCACCTGCGCCAGCAGCAAGGTTTGTGTTTAAAGCAACAAATCCAAAGAATGCGCCATCGACTGAAACGGTACTACCTGCATTGAATCCAAACCAACCTACCCAAAGAATGAGAACGGATAGTGCGGTATAGACTTGGTTGTGACCATAAATGTTATTTGGAGAGCCATCTTTATTGTACTTCCCAATACGTGGTTTTAACAAGATTGTTGCTGCTAATGCAGCCATAGCGCCAGTTAAGTGAACAACTGTTGAACCGGCGAAGTCTTGCTTACCGTGTTCAGCTAACCAACCGCCGCCCCAGATCCAGTGGGCGATTACAGGATATACAAGTGCTGAGAAAAGAAGTGCGAAGAATAAGTATACGGATAATTTCGCTCTTTCTGCAAATCCGCCAAAGGCGATGGTTAAAGAAATTCCGGCGAATGCTAATTGGAAAAGAAAGAAAACGGGTGTTGAAATACTAGCGTCTTTAATTTGTGTCCCTGAGTAAAAGAAATCTGATAAGCCAATGAAGAAATTAGAATTCGTACCAAAGATGAAACCATAACCTACTGCCCAAAATACTAATGAAGCAATACCGAAAGTGAAGATTGTTTTACCGGCAATATGACCGGCATTTTTCATTCGAGTCGACCCTGCCTCCAACAGGATAAAACCGCCTATCATAAAAATAACTAATACTGCGGACAACATTACCCATAAGCTGTTCATCAAAAATGTAGCATCCATTTTTCTTCCTCCCTTTTTCCTCTTGTTATTAATTCTTACAAAATGATGTAAGAAAATATAACATCGATATCTTTACGTTTATTTTAGCGTAAAAAAAACTAAAGTCAATAGTTTTTTTGAAGTTTCTGAATTTTTATGTTAAAAAACCTAACATGAACTATCAGAGAAAAAGGAACTAAATAGAAAAAGGAATGAAAAAACGTTACCCTAATGTTTATAAACAGGGTAACGTCTTAGAGCTGGAGATTTTATAGAAGGTTTCCTTTTTGCAAGTGAACATAAATATGGTTTATTCTTTATGATTGTCTTTTTCCTTCATGTAAGAAATCATACCACCGTAACTCGCTCCTAATAAATTTGAATGGATCTTTTTTTCATTTATTTCGTCTTGTTTCATGTAATTCATCATTATCACATAACAAATATATCCACCGAGTACCAGACCTAATAACACCCCGATTACAGTGAAAAGAGGATACAGATTAAATTTAGCATCACCTGCTGCCCCCGTTTTATAACCTGCAAAAATCGCAAGGCCGAGCATAAAACAAACCACGATATTAACCGATAACGTCTTAATGAGGAACACTGAAAATTTATGCCAGTCAGTTTCCTTTTTTTGATTATCTGCACTGATGAATTTTTTTATTTCGATTTTAAGATCTTCTGATATATGGTTTTCCTCTAGAAAACTACTTATGTATGCTTCAATTGTTTTATCAGAGTTTTTTAAGATGTAGGCGGTCTTTTCGACTTTCCCCCGAGTATAGAAGACATATATCCATTTTTCTTCAATATTTAATTCGAGATTTTCAGTTACCATTCCCAGCGTTTTTGTAAAGGTGTGTCTCATCCGGCATCACGCTGCTGTTCTTTTAGGGAAAGGTTATAGGCTTGTTGCCGGATCATATTCGCTTCTTCCTTGGCCATTTTGATCAGATTCTGCGCTTCTTTTTCACTTCGCTTCATTAATTCTTTTGCTTCAAATTTGGCTTTTTGGAGTAGTTCGTGTTGTTCCTTTGCGTATTGTTCGCCTTCTTTTTTGTAGGTTTCGGCGAGCAGCAGCTGTTTTTCAATTGTTCCTTTGCGGGTCTCTAGAACCGCGATAAGTTTTGGAACGACAAACTTGCGAAGTAAAATAAATAGCACGGTGAATAGAATAGCCTGATAAATCATGGTTCCTAACGCAATTGGTAGTCCGAAAATTGTAAAATCCCCCATTTTTGTTCATCCTTTCAGTGGGCTGTGATTCTTTGCCCAATATAAACCATGGTCAGAGTGACAAAGATGTACGCCTGTAGTGCTCCGATAAAAATACAGAAGGCTTGCCAGATTACCATTGGAATTGAAGCAAACACTGCCGAAAATCCCCCATGATTAACGGTAGCAGCAAGTAGGGCTAGCATGACTTCCCAGGCGTAAACATTACCGAATAAACGAAGGCCAAGTGTTAGTGTAGTAGCAAGTTGCTCTAATAAATTAATCGGAAACAAAAGCTTAAAGGGTCTGAAATAGCCTAACACATACTGTTTTAATCCATGACGTCGTAAGTCAAGAAAATGGGTATAGACAATCATCATAATGGCGAGAGTCATGGTGACATGGGCGTCTGAAGTAGGTGATTTCCACCAAGCAATGGGATTGTCTCCATCAATGACCACAGAGAACGGGATTCCAAGGAGATTTGCAACCAAAATAAACAAGAACAATGTCATCCAGGTAGTAAGAATGAATAAATTATTCTTAATGCCTATTGTGTTAATCATGATGTTTTGGATGAATTCGACAAGCCATTCCATGAGGTTTTGCCATTTGTTTGGTGTAGAGGGATTAATCTTTCTTGTTGCTAGGTATGCAAAGAGGAAGACGATGAGGGCTGTGACGGTGCTGGTGAGTACAATCGATAAATCAAAGGTTACGTGAAGAAATGAAACAAGCGGCCTTTCGTAATGCATATATTCTACCCCTTTCTGGCTAATTTTCAGGAGGTGGTAGGTGAAAAATTGAAAATCATGCAGCATCTGTCTTCATTATATTATAATAACAAACATATGATTGTAGGTCTTTTGTGTCATTTTTTCGAAATTTTCAGTATTTTTACATAAGCAATATTATAAATGAAATAATACTTATTAAACTATTTTCCCGTAACCATAGCAAAAAGCGAATCGATAGCTCCGATTCGCTTTTTTTTCTAAGGTTGCTTAAATTACTTGGCGTGAACCTGTTTTACCCTCTTGTGCTACTTCTAGTGAAGGAGTAAATTCATTCTCCATTTTTGAAACAACAACAGTGGCAACCCCATTTCCGATGAGGTTTGTAATCGCTCGTGCTTCTGACATGAAGCGGTCAACACCTAGAAGAAGGGCAATGCCTTCAACCGGAATCATTGGAAAAGCAGCAAGTGTTGCAGCAAGTGTAATGAATCCTGAGCCAGTTACTCCAGCAGCTCCTTTAGAAGTTAGCATTAAAATTCCAAGCAATGTGATTTCTTGCATTAAGGTAAGGTCAACCCCGTAAGCCTGTGCAATGAAAATGGCGGCCATTGATAAATAAATAGCGGTACCGTCTAAGTTAAAGGAATAGCCTGTTGGCACAACCAAGCCAACAACAGATTTTGAACAACCGTATTTTTCAAGACGCTCCATCATACGTGGAAGAGCTGATTCAGAAGATGAAGTTCCAAGTACAAGTAAAATTTCTTCTTTAATATAGGCAATAAATTTAAAAATGCTAAAATTGTAGAATTTAGCGATTAGTCCAAGAATCACAATGATAAATAAGAACATCGTAATATATACAGAACCCATTAATTTTCCAAGTAATAAAAGTGACCCAAGACCGAATTTGCCAATTGTGTAGGCCATAGCGCCAGAAGCGGCTATTGGAGAAACCTTCATAATCATATTAACGACACCGAAGAAAACATCGGCAAGCTTTTCAAATAAAGTAACAACCGGCTTTCCTTTTCTCCCATAGCAGCTAAGGATAAGCCGAAAAGAATCGCAAAGAATAAGATAGGAAGTAATTCGCCTTTTGCCATCGCAGCGACAATGTTATCTGGAATAATATTGACAATGAAATCCATTGCTCCATGACTTGTCTCTTTTGCTGCTTCGGTAAATTGACTTACGTCTCCACCTTCAACTGAGTCAGTGTTGAAGCCTTTCCCGGGTTTAATGAAGTTTACGACAATAATCCCGATCGCTAATGCAAAGGTTGTGACGATTTCAAAATATAATAGAGCTTTTCCCCGATTCGCCCTACCTTTTTTAGATCTCCCATACTGCCGATGCCGATTACAACAGTAAAGAATACAATTGGTGCAATGACCATCTTAATCATTTTAATAAAGATATCTGCCACTATTTTTAGTTGTTCTCCGAATGCCGGAAAAGTAAAACCAATGGCAATCCCGATGAAAATCCCGATAATTACCTGAACCGTTAAATTCCGAAAGTTAATTTTCATTTCCATCCCCCTATATAATTATTGAAAACGATTGTTAGCGCTTTCAAACAACGTGGTGTGAATGAGTTTATATTAACAGACAATTGAGAAAATGCTGAATTATGGTGATAATGTTCTTTTTGTTCTTTTTGGTCATTTAATTGTTCACGGCAAAAAAAATAGGAGCTGGACTTCACATGGTGAAGTCCAAACCCCGAATAAAATTTATGGTTTAGTTTGTTGAATATCGTGGAGAAGTTTAGAGCCAACTTCTTCTTCAATTTGTGAATAAAGTGGTAGGAATGTATTCTTCCATAAGTTTTGCTGCTCACTTGTTAAGTGATGGATTTGAATAGATGAATTTTTTTGTATTTCATTAAGCTGTGAATCGTTCATTTTTCTAGCTTCATCTTGAATCCACTTTGTTGTTTCAACCATTGCACTATTTATTTGCTTTTGTTGAGAAGGAGTTAGTTGATTCCAAAACTCTGCATTCATAATGACTGCATAACCTAAGTATCCATGATTGCTCAAGGTAAGATGCTGCTGCACCTTGTATAAGCCTTTAGAATAAATATTTGAGATGGTGTTTTCCTGGCCATCGAGAGCTTTGATCTCTAACGAGTGATAGACATTGTTAAAGGATTGGGCAGTCGGTTCTGCTCCAAGCAGTTTAAATTGCTTGATAATGACTTCCCCAGGCATGACGCGAAAACGCTGCTGTTTGAAGTCCTCTGGATTTAAGAGCGGCTGTTTGCTACTTGTCATCTGTTTAAAGCCATTACTCCAAAAGGTCATGGCTTTCATCTGTTTATCGTCTAGCTTCTGAAGCAGGTCTTTTCCTACTTGTCCGTTAAATACCTTTTCTACATGCTCATCATTTTCAAACAAAAAGGGTAAATCAAGAACCTTCCACTCCTGGTACAATTTCTGTCATTTTTGAGAAGGAAGGGGCAATCATTTGAATGTCACCTCGAGTGAGGGCATCCACCTCTTCGTCGTCTGAATAGAGGATTCCATTAGGATAAACCTCCACTTTGACCTTACCTTTTGTTTTTGCTTGGACTAACTCTGCGAATTTTTGAGCGGCTAATCCCTTTGGCGTGTTCTCGGCAACAACATGGCTAAAGCGAATAATAATTTGGTCTTTTAGTCCCTCTTGCTCGTCGTCATACACTTCCGTTCTTGATTTTGATAGTGAATCCGTCCCAATCCAAAATATTAATAGAATAATAGTTAAGATACTCATTGAAATAAATGATTTCATAGCAGCCCTCTATTAGAATTTATTGATTACTAAAAAGCCTAAAAAATAAAGTGGTGAATATGCTGGAGGTATTGAAATGCTCTGGAGAGTATAAGATTTTAGATTAATCACAAATTGACTCTCTCACACTTTTCTCAATCATATCACTTTTTGAAATAATATATAAATTATTCGTGTTACAATGAAGTTAAGAACATGAAGGGGATTTCGTGTATGAGGATATCAATACGGTGGAAAATTACGAGCTTGATTCTATTCATTTTAGGCTTCTCATTATTGTTCCTAGGAATTATTTTAATAAATGAGTTTACGAAAAAAGAGGAAAATCAAATCAAGGAACAGGCTATGCTGACAGCTAGGACAGTGGCTGAGCTTCCTGAAGTAATAAAAAATATTCCTGCCTCTAACCTGGAAGTTAGATGAGCTTCAAAAGACAGTAGAGAAAATTCGAATGATTAATGATGCGGATTATATAGTCGTGATGGATATGGAGCGAACGAGATTAACTCATCCAATCATTGATAAAGTTGGTGAGGTCTCAACAGGTCTTGATGAAGGAGCAGCTTTTGCAGAGCATTCTTATCTTTCTGAGGCCAAAGGTGAAATTGGGTCTGTTGTTCGGGCGTTTGTGCCTGTAATTAATGAAGATCATAAGCAGATTGGCGTCATCATCGCAGGGTTTAAGCTTCCGACTATACTCGAAACATTAATGAATGTAAAAAAAGAAATCATCCTGACCGGTGGGATTGCGTTTATCTTTGGTGGCTGGGGGGCATGGGTTTTAGCGAGACAACTAAAGAAGGAAATGTTTCAGCTTGAGCCGCATGAAATTGCCAGACTTGTTGTAGAGCGAACAGAAGCGTTTAACTCGATGCATGAAGGTATTATTGCGATTGACCGTGAAGAACGCATTACAATTTTTAATGATCGGGCAAAGGAAATTCTCGGTGTAGAGGGAGAAGTCATTGGCAAGAGTATTTCACAAATATTGCCGGACACTTATCTTCCAGAAATACTGCAGTTAGAAAGGCCGATTTATAATAAAGATTTATATATTAATAATTTAATGATTGTGAGTAACCGCGTCCCGATTAAAGTAGAAAATAAGACAGTTGGAGCGATTGCAATCTTTCAGGATCGAACAAAGGTTAAAAAATTAGCAGAGGAATTAACAGGTGTAAAAGCTTTTGTTAATGCCTTAAGGGTCCAAAATCATGAACATATTAACAAGTTACATACAATTGCTGGTTTGATTCAATTGGGGAATAAGGATAAAGCACTTGAATATGTGTTCCAAGTTACAGAGGAACAGGAGGAACTGACTAGGTTTTTGAGCAAAAATATTCAGGATGACAGTCTTTCAGGATTATTGTTGAGTAAAGTCAGTCGGGGCAAAGAGCTGGGGATCCAAGTGATTATAGATCGACACAGTTATTTGCATCATTTTCCTAATTTATTGGATCATCATGATTTTGTGTTAATGATTGGAAACCTCGTTGAAAATGCCTTTGATTCATTCAAACAAACGGACAATGAAAGCAATGAAATATATGTAAGTATACGTCAAACGGAAAAGCTTCTTAACATACTGGTTGAAGATAATGGTTGTGGGATCAACGAAAAGGATTTACATAATATTTTTCAATATGGTTATTCCTCTAAAGGTGGAATAGGCAGAGGAATAGGACTGTTTCTAGTCAATCAAATCGTCGAAAAGGGCAAAGGGAAAATTCATGTCGACTCGAAACCGGGCCACGGAACATCCTTCCAAATAACATTTTAAGAAGTAGAGGGACGGTTCAAGTGCTTCCTTCATCATACGGGGGTGATAGGTGTGTATAAAGTAGTACTTATTGAAGACGATCCAATGGTTCAAGAAATTAATCGTGAATTTGTGAATCAAGTCCCTGGATTTCACGTCATCGGTGTTGCTGGGAATGGCACCGACGGAATAGAACTCATTGAAAGATTGAAACCAGATATCATTTTGGTTGATGTGTTCATGCCTACTCAGGATGGGCTAACTACCTTAAAGCAAATTCGTGCAAAGGGGCTTGAGGTTGATGTGATTGCCATAACAGCTGCAAGTGATATGGAAACCGTTCGATCTTTCCTCCAGCATGGAGCCTTTGATTACATAATGAAGCCATTTAAATTTGAACGGATGAAAAAGGCATTAGAAAACTACCATTCTTTCCGCATGCAGGTTAATAAGAAGCAGCATATTTCTCAAGAGGAGTTGGATGGTATTCTATTCCAAAAGGAGCTAGAGGAAGAACAAGTGGACTTGCCGAAGGGATTAAATGCAGTTACGTTAAAGAAAGTCGTTTCATATTTATCTAGTAATTCCTATCCTATCTCCGCTGAAGAGGTGGCAGAGGGTTTAGGGATAGCACGAGTCACTGCTCGCCGATATTTAGAGTATTTAGAGAAATGCAGAAAGGTAAAGATTGATATACAATACGGTGGGATTGGACGCCGGTCAATCGCTATATCTATTCGAAATAACGATTGAAAATGGTTAAAATACTCAGGAATGTTCGGAATTATGTCGATTTATGTCGTATATTTAAGATATATGACGAATTTTTCTCGTAAACTATGGAGAAAAGTGAAATGTTGGATTAAAATAGATTCGAACGCCGTAGAAATTATGTGAATTTAACAAGGGGTCTGTTTATGTTGGAATTAGCTCGCGCAAATCAAATGATTACTGAAGAGGTAAAATCAGTAAAATTATTTTTATGGATGTTCTATATTTTTTATTTTGGGTATGATTCGTTTTATTTTATTCTTTATCCATTAATTAACCAAAAACCTATAGGTCTACCTGAAGGTGGTTTGGGGTATTGGGTATATTTAATCATTACATCGTTTCTACCTGTCGCTATCTTTTTAATTAAGACCGGAAAACCATACTTGGTAAAGTATTTTTATACTTTTGGCTTTATCATTTTAGATGCTATTAATTATGTGTTAATTTACATTGGGGGAAATGATCGTGTTAATGAAGGGAATGTAGTCGAAGTTTTTATTATGGTTATTGTCCCTATATTTTTAAATAAGCGGTTCTTTTGGACAGTTGCTAGTGTTTTAGTAGGGAAATATGCTTTTCTATGTGTTGTTCTTCAATCTACTAGATTTTTATTTCCTATTGTTTTGCTAATCGTTTTTGCCATTGTTTCGTATATTTTCCTATCTCGTTTTACATCTTATGTGCAAGCTATTACTTCTGTTTTTGAAGTTCAGCGCCAAAATGAAAGACTTATGGTATTAGGAAGAATGGCAACTTCTATCGGTCATGAAATCAGAAATCCGTTATCGTCGTTAAAAGGGTTTACACAATTACAACAAGAAAGAGATAAAAGTGATGTAAATTTTTATCCGATAATGATTCAAGAAATCGATCGAATCAACTCCATTGTTGATGATTTGATGGTATTAGGGAGACCTAAGGCGCCTAATTTTAATTTTTATGATCTCAATATGATTGTGGATTATGTGACCAGTGTAACGAGACAATTAGCTGATAACTATGGGTCGAAAATCGTTGTAAATCCTGGCGGTAGTTTACCGTTAGTGGAGTGTAATGAAAAACAAATTAAACAAGCCTTAATCAATATCTTGAAAAATGCTATTGAGTCTATGCATCATGGTGGTACTGTTGAGGTGTTTGTAGCAGGAAATGGTCCTAACAAAATACAAGTAACGGTTCAAGACCACGGCTGTGGTGTTGATGCTGAAAAACTTAAAAAGCTTGGTGAACCTTTTTTTACTACAAAGCAGGATGGCACGGGTTTAGGGTTACTTGTTACCAAGAAAATAATAGAAGACCATCATGGGGAACTACTTTTTGAAAGCAAGAAAGAACAGGGGACAAAAGTTTCTATGATTCTTCCAATCAATCAAAAATAAAGACAATCAAAGGGCTGGCCCAAATCGTGGTCAAGCCTTTTTTATATTAAGGTCCCGCTAATTCTGAACATTTGTTGGAGGATTCTTGAAATCTTTTCGACACATTCAAAAATCCTGTGAGATTGTGAAAAAAATCACGAAAAAAGCGCCTCCTTTCCTATATTATAAGCTATGAATGAGGAGGGCTAGCATGAACAGCAAAAAGTTGGTTAGAAAATTAAAAAGAAGACCGATCGAGTATACAAGAATGACGGTTCAGCTCCTATTTTTATTTTTTATATTATTTGTTGGATTTCGCTTTTATCAATTTTATAATCATTTTGCAACATCAGGGGTAGAGTCTTTTGTTGAGCGCCCTTCGGCAGTGGAAGGTTTTTTACCTGTTAGTGCACTTGTTGGTTTTAAAGTGTGGATCACGTCTGGTGATTTTGATCCCGTCCATCCTGCTGGTTTAGTTTTATTACTTTTTATCGTAGGCTCAGGTTTTTTATTCCGCCGATCTTTTTGCAGCTGGATTTGTCCAATTGGTACAGTAAGTGAATGGATTGGGAAGTTGGGGAAAAAGCTTTTTAAAAAAAAGTCGTTTGATCTGCCAAAATGGTTAACGTGGATTTTATTTCCGTTAAAATATTTATTATTAGGGTTCTTTATTAAATACATTTTGATTGATATGCCTGGAGTAGACGCTATAAATTTTATGATGAGCCCTTATAACATAATCTCTGATGTGAAAATGCTACAATTTTTCTTGAATATAAGTGGGTTTGCAATTAAGTTTATTTTAGTCTTATTTGTTCTTTCTTTATTCTTTAGAAATTTTTGGTGCCGTTTTTTATGTCCTTATGGTGCATTGATTGGGATCGGTTCATTACTAGGGATTACAAAAATTAAGCGAAATGAAGATTCTTGTATTGATTGTAATGCCTGTACTCGTGTATGCCCTCAGCGCATTCGTGTTTCCGAAACGAAAGCTGTATTAACGCCAGAGTGCTCTGCGTGTATGCTTTGTGTTGAGGCTTGTCCAGTGAAGGATACACTGACGGTTCAGGTTGGTAAAAAGAAAGTAAATAAATGGGTGATTCCAGTTTCTTTCTTTATTGTTTTTACTATCACTATTATTGTTGCAAAATTAACAGGCCATTGGAATACGATCATTACCTATGACGATTTTAAAGTGTTAATACCGATGATGGATAGTATTGGCCATTAATAATACTAAATAAAAGCACCGAACGGTGTATAGCACCATAAAAGTTATAGTTCAAAATCTAACTTTTGGGAGCAATACATTGTAGTTCGGTGCTTTTTGTCTAAATGGAGAACAAAAAATCAACTTTTCCATAAACATTTCTTAAAATAGTTTAGTTGTTATTAGTGACTATTTTACTCCTAAATATAATGGTTTATAATTAATTTAACGCAAGGTGTCGATTTATGACGAATAAATTCCCCCCTTGGAGTGATTTATTAAAACTAGTGAGGTATTTAACATGTTTGCCAAAAAGACAGCAGCATCATTAGTAAATGAAGAAAAAAGAACGATAATTTGGTTTTTGACGTTGTTTTATTTAATATCGGTTACTTATGACTTAAGTTATTACATTATTATACCAAAGTTTTTTTATCATAAAGAAATTAGTTTCAATAGTTCTTTTGGTTTTTTAACATATGTTTTTATGTTTGCATTACTTCCATATGCATTATATATAGTCCAAAAAGGGAGACAGGACAAAGTAAAATATATTTATTTTATTAGTTATACAATAGTTTTTTTGGCTTATGAACTTTTAACTTATTATGGAACTTCACTCCAATATAAAAGCGGGAATGGAGTGGAAATATTTTTTATTCTGTTTTCCCCGATTTTCATTAACAGACGATTTTATTGGGTTGTTTTAGGCGGGACTTTGTTAAAATATATTATAGTTGGATTGGTATTAAATACGACTAGTGTGTTTGCCCCAGTAATTCTTGTTTTTGTATTTGGAATAGTTGCTTATATTTTTTTAAATCGTTTTACTGGATATATTAATGCTATTGAAAATGCATTTGACCTTCAATTACAAGGAATCGTAAAAGGTGTTATTGCAACGTTGGAGTTAAAAGACCCCTATACGCGAGGTCACAGTGAACGAGTTGCTCATTATGCATTAATTCTTGCCGAGGAGTTAGGTAGGTTTTCCAAAAAGGAATTAAAAGAGTTTAATTATGCATGTTTACTCCATGATGTAGGCAAAATTAATGTTCCAGATCAGATATTAATGAAGCCCCAAAAATTAAATTCAGATGAATATGAAATTATTAAAACACACCCAAATGTCGGTGCAAAAGCAATAGAGGGTGTTGAGGGATTAAAAAATGGAATTCATGTTATACTTTACCACCATGAACGATGGGATGGAAAAGGCTATCCAAATCAATTAGCTGGAGAAGAAATTCCTATATTGGCAAGAATTACTTCAATTGCCGATGCTTTTGATGCCATGACTTCTTCAAGATCCTATCGAAAGGCTATGACCACATCTGAAGCTTATTATAGGATTCTTGAAGGTAAGGGCACACAATTTGATCCTAGCTTAGTTGAGGCCTTTATTAAAGTTTTTCCAAAATGGGATGAGTTCCATAGTTGTTATCCTGGGATATCAGAATAACTTGAGAGGAGGTGAATATACAATGAAGATTCGAAAGCTTAATAAAGTAAAGACTACATGTTGGTGGTGCATAATATTAGGCATTTGATTAAGAGTTGTTAAGGGGATGCTAATGATTGGTAGATTTGCATCCCTAAATTCTTTCATAAGGGTGTTGTAGTTTGAATCTTTCATATGAGTCAGTAATACAGCTACATCCGATTGACATTCGTGAAGACAGAAAGAATTATATCGTTGAGGATAAACTCACAGGTGAATACTTTGAAATGCCCGCAATTTGTATTCATGCGATTGAAATGATCGAGAATGAATACAGCTTGTTGGAGATTGAAAAAGAATTAAAGGCAGTTTATCCTCAGGAAGAAGTTAATTTAATCGAATTTATAGAGCAGCTAATTGAAATGGAATTGATTCAAGAGGTGGATGGTCAAACCATTGAATACTCGAAGATAAACTCAGAGAAGCTAGGGTTTTTGTGGATTCCTGAGCGTTTTGGCATGCTTTTCTTTAACCGTTATACAGTTGTGCTGTATGGTCTTCTATTTTTTATCAATTTAGGTATCCTCATTACTAATCCCCAATATATTCCTCATTATAAAGATTTATTTATTTTTGATGTTATGATGTATAATATTCTATTTTATATGGCCATCTCTTTTGTGCTTGTTTTCATACATGAATTCGGACATATATTAGCCATACGGGCAGCTGGATTACCGACAAAATTGGAGATTGGTCATCGCCTGTTTCTTGTTGTACTTGAAACTGATATGACCCAGGTTTGGAGCCTTCCGATAAACAAACGAAATCGCCTCTACCTTGCCGGTATGTGCTTTGACGTTGTCTTGCTTACACTTGCCCTGTTTTTCATGATCCTTTTTCCTAATACATCATCGTTATTAATCGGAATTTGTGGGATCATTGTATACGATGTCATCATTCGAATGATCTATCAGTGCTGTATTTATATGAAAACAGATCTTTATTATGTTTTTGAAAATAGCTTCGGCTGCTATAACTTAATGGAGAACGCGCAAAACTATTTAAAGGGTAAGCTGTTATCAAAACGTCCGAACCAATCAAACCAAATATTTGCGGGTGAAAAAGGGATTGTAATCGTATATGGAGTAGGCTATTTAGTTGGAATGGCTCTTTCCTTAACACTTTTAGTCGGTTATATCCTTCCGCAAATCATGTTCGTCATCAAGGATTCAGTTGCTGGAATTACCGTACCAGTTTCGTCTATCCAATTTTGGGATGCGATCGTCGTATTCCTCCAGCTTATTCTTGGATTCGGGTTACTTCTTTATTCCTGGACAAAAACGTACAAAATGAAATATAAATGATTCATGGGGGCAGTGAGATCGCTGCCCTCTTTTTATTTTGACATAACAAATTTGAACCGATTTTGCGAGAATAACAAGGTTATAATAAAATGAAACAAAGTACGTTTAAAATTGGTATGTACTAAAAGGAGATATTATGATCAATATAACAGTAAATAATCAAGAATTGAAACCATTCCTTCAAGCTAATTGGGAAAAATCAGGTTTTGAACAGCTGACATCAGTTCAAATGCAATCGATTCCGTCTGCGCTTCTTGGCAGAGATGTGATTGCTGAGTCGCCAACAGGAACAGGGAAAACGTTAAGCTATTTAATTCCTGTACTACAAAAAATCGATATTGATAAGCGTGGGGTCCAAGCAGTTATTCTTGCTTCGTCACAAGAGCTTTGTATGCAAATATTAAGTGAGATTCAAAAGTGGGCAGAAGGAAGTGGAATTCGAAGTGCTTCCTTTATTGGCGGGGCAAACGTTAAAAGACAGCTTGAAAAATTAAAGAAGTCTCCACAGGTCGTCGTGGGCACACCAGGTCGGATTTTCGAGCTAATAAAGCAAAAAAAATTAAAAATGCACGAGGTACGTACCGTCGTATTGGACGAAGGCGATCAATTGCTTATTCCAGAGCACCTAACAACCGTACGTCATATTGTCAATTCACCGTTGGCTGATCGTCAGGTGCTAGTTTTTTCTGCGACTTTGCCATTAGCAACAGAGGAATTTGCGCGGGGATTAACGAACAATCCAGAACTCATTAAAATAAGCAAGGATGAAACGATTAATGCTGAAACGGTAGAACATCTTTATATCGTTTGTGAACAGCGTGACAAAATCGATATTTTACAGAAGGTTGCGAGGTTATCAAACATTAAAGCACTAGCCTTTATGAATGACATAGGCGCAGCATCTGTAGCCATTTCTAAAATGTCGTTTAAAGGAATCTCTGCTGGAATCCTACATAGCGAATTGAAGAAGCTGGAACGTCAATCTGCACTGAAGAAATTTCGCGATGGAGATTCTGCTCTTCTGATTGCAACGGATGTTGCAGCACGTGGCTTAGATATTAAGGGAGTGACCCATGTTGTGCATGTTGATTTTCCGAAAGAGATTAATCAATATGTTCACCGTTCTGGACGAACTGGACGCTTTGGAGCAAGCGGAACTGTAGTGGCTATTGTAACCGATAGAGAGGAAAGAGAACTGAAGAAATTCTACCGAGAACTTGGTCTAACCGGTAAGAAGAAGGTTTTCTATAAAGGTGAATTAGTTTCTCCTGAAAAATAGGCCAGAACGATTGCTGAAATAAAAATATCTATTTGAATTCGCTTACAAAAACTGATTTCCCCGATAGGAGATTGACGAAACAAACGGATATTGTTATAGTCATCATGTATTTTCAGATAAGTTTTTCTATTCTTAAAAGAAGGTGAACGGTTTTGTCCAGGTTTGAAACGGAAGTACTACATGGTGTTAAAAAAAGCAAAATGCCAATCAAAAGTAAAGTAACCCCAATTTATCAAACGACAGCTTTTACTTTTTCTGATCTTGATGAATTAGAGGGCTATTATCAAGGACAAGGAAACTATTTGTATTCACGTGTTGGAAATCCGAATACAGATGAATTAGCAGAAGCAGTAGCAGCTCTTGAAGGTGCTCCCGCTGGTGTCGCAACTTCATCTGGACTTTCAGCTATTTTAGCAGGGGTACTAGCTGTGGTGAAAAGTGGAGATCATATTGTGGCTGCAGAAGATTTGTATGGGGGTAGCTTTCAGCTCCTGCAAGGGGAACTAAACCAATTCGGGATTGAAGTCACGTTCGTATCCTTCACAGACCTTGCCCAGGTTGAGAAAGAAATCAAATCAAATACAAAATTATTATACACAGAATCCATTACAAATCCGCTCCTTCGAGTACAAGATATCGAGGAGTTTGTCCGAATTGCAAAGAAGCATAAACTCACCACTCTTGTGGACAATACATTTGCCACTCCTTATCATTGCCAGCCATATGGAAAAGGGGTAGATTTAGTTGTTCATAGTGCGACGAAGTACATTGGTGGTCATAGCGATGTGACAGCTGGAGTACTAGTAGGTGAAAAGGACTTGCTAGCAAAGGCAACCGCAAAGGTTGTAAACCTTGGCACAAACGTAAGTCCGATTGAAGCATGGCTAACAACGCGTGGTTTAAAAACATTAGCAATAAGAATGGAAAAGCAGTCCAAAAACGCGCGAGAGCTAGCCCTTGCCCTTCAAAACAATAAACTTGTAGAGAAGGTTTATTATCCGTTTGAACACGGCGAGAGCGGATATGGTGCGATTGTCACAATCAAGCTTGCTAACACAGTTAATGTAAATGAATTCTTTAAAAATCTTTCCTGGATTAAAATTGCGCCAACCTTGGCTGGTGTAGAGACATCTGTTTCCCATCCAGTCATTACCTCGCATCGTGCTTTACCTGCTGAGGCACGTGACGCATTAGGAATTACATTTGAGGTTGTCCGAATTTCGGTTGGAATTGAACATGCAGAAGATATCGTTGGCATTTTTGAGCAAGCGATGACTAAAGCTGCAAAGTAAAAGTGGATTTTAGTTGACATATTTCGAAAATCTAACTAATATGTAGAGTAAGCTAATTATTTTTAATAAAATGAAAAATTAAATAATCTCTTATCATGAGTGACGGAGGGAACAGGCCCTATGAAGTCCGGCAACCATCAAGCATTGCTTGAAAAGGTGCTAAATCCTGCAGACAGTGTGCTGTCTGAAAGATAAGAGGAGGAAAAAACCCTCTTCTTATGAAGAGGGTTTTTTGTTGTTACGACATTAAATAAACCTGGACACTACATAAATCGAAATGAAATTTTCTATTAGGGAGATGGAGAAGATGGCAACGATAAATATTGCACTTTTAGGATATGGAACAGTTGGAAAAGGCGTTTATCAAACAATTGAGATGCATCAAAGTCGCTTTAAGGCTCTATTGGGTAAAGAGGTGAAAATCATTGCCGTATTAGTAAAAAATATCGAAAAGCATTCATTACCAGATCAGGATGTTCTGTTAACAACTGATTTTGATGAGATTCTTCAACTACCAAAGCTTGATGTTGTAATTGATGCGATTGTGGGAAGAGATCTGGCGTATACTTATTTGCAATCAGCCATTAAAAAGGGCTGTCATATCATTACAGCTAACAAAGAAATGTTTGCTCATCACGGGGAACAGCTGAAGGCATTAGCAGATGAATACCATGTATCGATTGGATTCGAAGCGACTGTGGCAGGCGGGATTCCTGTTATTCAGACCCTGAATACGCTGTTAAATGTTAATGGAATAACAAAAGTGGAAGGTATACTAAACGGGACATCGAATTTTATCTTAACAAAAATGAGAGAGGAAAACCTTTCCTTCTCCGCTGCATTAATCATTGCGCAAGAGCAAGGCTATGCAGAATTGGATCCCAAAAATGATATTGAAGGAATCGATGCATTCTTTAAAGCGATGATTTTAAGTCAAGTCATTTTTGGGGAGCAGCCCAATTGGTCGGATGTCACGCGATCAGGGATTACTGAAATTTCGTCCGAAAAAATTGGTCTATTTTCAGCACTAGGTCTACGCTTTAAGCATGTAGCTTCGATTGAAAAAAGCACAAATGGCGTTAGCTGTTCTGTGAAACCAGTCCTTGTAAGCTCAACCCATCCTTTATATCAGATAGAGGGTGTGCAAAATGCCATTTCAATTGAGGCTGATATCGTCGGCAACATTTGTATCCAAGGACCTGGTGCGGGGATGTACCCAACTGCAAGCGCGATAGTAGAGGACATTATCCATATAGTGAATCCTTCTAATGCTAACATCACAAATAATAGTCTTGTGGAGGAAACGAAAATAGAACAACCTAACTGGGTTCTTTTCGGCAAGGGCTTGAAGGAATTATCCTGGCCATCAACAATCGAAATCGTTGGTTTCTTACGACCATCCCTTTTACTTGTGTCTGGTTCAGCAAATGAACTTGAAACGATCACACAAGCTGCACCAGAGCTTCAATGCTATGAAGTATATGGCGATATTACGAAACTGGATTTTTCAGAACGTCTAGCCATTTAAGCATTTTTAAATTTGTTTTGAACCAAGAGTTGGACTAATAGGAATAATGGTGATGGAACTGTCTCATACTACCTTTGAGAAAATAAATAAAGGGGTTGTGAGTCATGGGCAGAACAAAATTAGGGAATGCCAATGCCAATCGAAATAATAATAGTAAGCTTGGGAATCGTACAAGTGAGGAGCTTGTCGAGTTTACAACAGGTGAAAAGGGAAGCAGACAACCTGATATAAAAGATCGTGACATGGATTTATCAAAAGACTAAATAAGAATTGGGTGCTCAAGGTAGAAATTATGAGCACCTTTTTTTCCCATGTTATTAAGTCTTTCTAATGGAGGTGCGTAAAAAATTGCCTGAACACACCTTTGAGGCATTATCAAAAGTCATTCATAGTTTATTTGATGAAGAACCAAAGCCGCCGTTGCACGTGGGAGAGGTGATGTCCTGCTGGACGTATTTGACAATTTTGGAAGAAGCGGTTGCAATTGAACAAATCGGTCTTAATTCGACAACCGATCCAGAAGTCAAAAATGTTGTTCATAAAACATTAGGTGGGGCTAGCTCACAAGCGAGTCGACTGAAGGTTTTTATGCAGAATGAAGGAATCCCTTTACCAGATGCATCCGAACCAAAGCCGATTACTGATCCGCTCGCGATACCCGCTGGGGCTAAACTGACGGACTCGGAAATATGCAATCTTGTCAGTATTAAGATTGCTACTGCAATCACCACCTGTGCAGGATCTTCTGCACAATCTATTCGAAACGATGTTGGACTTATGTTTTTGGAATTCCAACTAGAAGCAATGAAGTATGGTGCTTTGATTAAATCGGTCATGAGAAAAAGAGGCTGGCTCAAAATACCACCTCCCTATTTACCACCAGGATTATTAACACACCAATGATGAAATCTAATACAGGGTAATGAGCTTGAGTTCGGTGATAACTCAAGCTTGTTTATTATTAGTGGAGAGGTTTTGTTTTCACTTGGGGAAGTAATCAGTCAGTAAATTGAAACCGTCTTATTTTAAATGTGCACTAATCCTCTTTCTTTGCTAAATAATCCACTTTTTTTATGTTAACCCCGACAAAGGTTTCAATAATCGCTTGCGCTCCCGCAATCGATAAAATAAAAATGAGGATGATTGCGTATTTAGGCAAAAGTAAGTAAAATCCTCCTAAAAAAATGGCACTCCAAACACCCGCACACCAATAGCAATTTAATAAATAACCAAACAGTGACTTCGGAACCTCTTTCATTTTCGTGCCCTCGTCTGTTTTTACTTCAATTTTTTTCATAAAAGGCTTACGTAGAAATTCAGTAATTTTATCAAACACAATCAGGTGCGTCAGTCGGTAGCTCGCCAAAATCAACATGATATAGGAAATTGGGCTAATATTAATTTCATTCATCAAAAAACCCCTTCGCTGCGAACATTTCTGCTTAGTATCACCTTGGTAAATACGGTTTATGTAACGGCTACTACTAGCAGTCTGATTTGGACTAAGCCTTAAGTCTGATTAGAAAATCAAGCTTAGGCTCGTTATGAGAAACCCGAAATCTAGGTAAGATGAAAGCATGAAAGGAGGAAGTCGAAAATGAAAAAATTTGGATTACTATTAGCGGGTGGAATTGCAGCAATTGTCTTGTTATCAAACTTAGGATCAGTGGTGGGTCTTGCAATCAGCTTGTTTATTTTATACTTCGTGTTAAAAAAGTTTTTGCAGGCTGATAAGCTCCTTGCAAAAATTTGTTGGGGATTAATCGGTTTGGCACTGTTAATGGCTTCTGCAGCCAATGCACCAGCAATTCTAGCGGTAGCTGCTGCTTATATTCTTTACTTAGTTTATAAAAATTGGAATAAAACCGGTTCAAGCTCAGTTGTAGTGGAAGAAAACGATCCATTCACAAACTTCGAAAAACAATGGTCACAGCTTAATAAAAATTATTAATAAATAAAGGAGAGTATCGAAAATGAGTAACTTATTAACCAGAATTAAAAACACAGTGTTAGCCGATTTAAACGAGGTGTTAGACAAAAAAGAACAAAAAAACCCGATAGCTTTATTAAACCAATACTTACGTGAAAGCGAACTAGAAACAGAAAAGGTTCGTAAGCTCCTAGAACGTCAATATTCATTAAAGGATCAATTTACTCGTGAACTTAAGCAAGCCCAGGAAATGGCGCAAAAACGGAGCCGTCAAGCGGACATTGCGTCCCAGGCTGGTGAAACAGACCTCTATCAATTTGCATTAACAGAAAAGATTCATTTTGAAGAGAGAGCAGTTAGATTAAATGAATCTTTGCAAACCGTATTGAATCAGCTTAGTGAGTTAGAACAAAAATATGAAGAAATGAAGCACAAATTGAAAGACATGCAGATTCGACGTCTGGAATTAATGGGACGAGAAAATGTCACTCGTGCACATAACAAAATGAACAAAGTTCTTGAGGAAACAAGCTATTCTGACAAAGCATTATCACGTTTCACAGAAATTGAAGCCTATCTTGATCGCTTAGAGCATCAAGTAAATAGCGAGTACTATCGTAACACCATTGATGCCAGAATCGCTCAGTTAGAAAAACAGGCACAAAAAAAGGATGAAAATATTACTATCTAAATTCGAAAACTGCTATTCTAGAGAGGCGTAGGAAAATTCTACGCCTTTTACTCCTATAAAAAACAATAGTTAATGGGAAGATAGAATTTTGCTGGTTTTTTAGCCGACTTAACATCCAGCAGTCATTGAAAGGAGGTTTGACCAATGCTAGGTAAAATTAAAAATGACTATTTTAGCTGGCTCTTTTTAATCAGTTTATTACTTTTGATATTAGAGGTTTTGTTTTTTAATAAAGGTCTTATCTTCTCGATATTAGTGGCTGCTGGAATGATTTATGTCGGTAGAAAGCGCCTTGAACGGAAATTTGGCAAATTTCTATTTTGGATGGGGATTTTGTTTTTAACGGTAAGTATTTTAGGAATGATTACCTTCCGTTTT
Source organism: Bacillus sp. T3 (assembly GCF_033449965.1). NCBI lineage: Bacteria > Bacillati > Bacillota > Bacilli > Caryophanales > Bacillaceae > Bacillus > Bacillus sp. T3. Next base: position 4,327,410 of record NZ_CP137761.1, on the reverse strand, counting down.
CTTGTATTAGCTATTTTTATATATTTATTAGTCCAACTTGTGCAAACAAAGAAACAACCCCATATGGTTACCCCAATTGTAAAGGAGCCATCAACTGAGTCAGCAGGCGAGGAAATCATTGCTCGGGAACCTATGTTTAAAAATGTGATGTTTGGAGACCAAAAAACACCTGAGCACACTTACGAATGGGAGGATATCAATATCCAAACATGGATTGGGGATACCGTTATTGATTTAAGCTATACGGTCCTCCCAAGGGGTGAAACAGTCATCTTTATCCGCAATATGATTGGGAAAGTGCAAATATTAGTTCCCTATGATATTGAGGTAAGCGTGAATCATTCTGTCATGGTAGGAAATGTGGATATTCTGCATTATCATGGCTCGAAAATGTTTAATCAAAATATTCATGTTCAAACAGCTGATTATGAAACATCTGAGCAAAAAATAAAAATCATCACCTCAGTCATGATCGGAGATATTGAGGTGAGAAGGATATGAGCACAGTAGGCCGTCAAGTCATTAGCGGAATATTTATCTCTCTTCTATTATTTATTCTTATTACAATTGGCTATCTAATCGCTTTTCCAATTGCAGATTGGAGCGAGCTTTGGCAAAGGCAGGTATTGGATATTCCGTTTATTATTTCAATCCCGAGCATAACCATTGCATTTGGAATCTTTTTTGGGATTTTTTCAGGTTTGAATTGGCGCAGACAGCTTCAAGCTGTCGATCAACTACTTCATGAGCTTGAAGAAGGGCGTACTGTTGAGCCTAAAGAGCAAACTGGATACATTGAGATAGAGTCGATTAATAGACGAGTCGTCAAAATTCAAAAGCAAATGAATGAACAGGTTAAGCTGTCGCAAAAGCTTGCAACCGAAAGGGCGGAGGGTCAGGAAAGTCAGATTCAAGCAATCATCTCACAGGAACGAAATCGTTTAGCAAGAGAGCTTCATGACTCAGTAAGTCAGCAGTTATTTGCTGCTTCGATGATGATGTCAGCCATTAATGAAACGAAGTCCAATCAGGATGATCGAGAAACGAAACAGCTCAAGCTGGTTGAGCAAATGATCCATCAGTCGCAACTCGAGATGCGCGCACTCCTTTTGCACTTACGCCCTGTAGCATTAAAAGGAAAATCGCTTCAGGTTGGGATGAAGGAGCTTTTACAGGAGCTTTCGCAAAAGGTTTCCATGACGATCTCATGGAAGATAGAGGAGCTCTCGTTAGATAAAGGTGTGGAGGACCACTTGTTCCGTATCTTGCAGGAATCAGTTTCCAATACATTGCGTCATTCTAAAGCATCAAAGCTTGAAGTCCTGTTGATTGAACGGGATGATTTTATTATTTTACGGGTCGTCGATGATGGAATCGGCTTTGATGTTGAGAAAAGCAAAGCAGGATCTTATGGGCTACAAAATATATACGAACGTGCACTCGAAATTGGTGGTGCAACCAAAATAATTAGTATCCCTAAAAAAGGAACTCGTCTTGAAGTAAAAATACCTCGAATGGGAGAAGGGAAGGAAAGCAATGATTAAAGTAGTGTTTGTTGATGATCATGAAATGGTCAGAATTGGTGTTTGCTCTTATCTTTCTGCCCAACCTGATATTGAGGTGATTGGAGAAGCAGACAATGGCAAAACGGGTGTCGAGCTCGCTCTGTCTTTGCGCCCAGATATTATCTTAATGGATTTGGTCATGAAGGAAATGGATGGGATTGAGGCCACGAAACAGATTATTGAAGCTTGGCCGGAAGCGAAAATCATTATCGTAACGAGCTTCTTAGATGATGAAAAAGTGTACCCAGCACTTGAAGCTGGTGCAACGAGTTATATGCTGAAAACCTCTAAAGCGAGTGAAATTGCCGATGCGGTTCGCAATACATATCATGGGCAGTCAGTACTAGAGCCTGAAGTAACAGGAAAAATGATGCTAAAAATGCGCCAGAAGCAAACGCTGTTACCCCATGAAGAACTGACGAGTCGTGAGATGGAAATATTACTGTTGATGACCGAGGGAAAAACGAATCAGGAAATCGCGGATGAGCTATTTATTGCTCTAAAGACCGTTAAAACCCACGTTAGCAATATCCTAAGCAAGCTCGGAGTTCAGGACCGGAACACAAGCGGTGATTTATGCGTTTAAACATTCGTTAGTTCAATAATAAATGGGGGAAGTCTTAGGATGTTGTCTTGATGGCATGTATCTAGAGGCTTCTTTTTTGTAGTGTTTTTTTGGCTTTGTGTGGTGGTGAAGCTGGAGTCTATCGAGCCCATTAACCTGAAAAGTGACCCCGGAACGTAACGATAAGCGAGCTATCGTGCCCTTCGCTCGGAAAAAAGCCTATGAAAGGTAACGATAAGCGAGCTATCGTGCCCATCGCTCGGAAAAAAGCCCATGGAAGGTAACGATAAGCGTGCTATCGTGCCCATCGCCCGGAAAAAGGCCCGTAGAAGGTAACGATAATCGAGCTATCGTGCCTTCGCCCTGAAAAACGCTCGTGGAAGATAACAATCTACGCCCCCCACAACAAGGAGCCCGTCTTTTCTTAATAAATGTAAATATTCTCACTGCTTGTCACATAAGTTTAGTAAAAGGAAAGACAAACAGTAAGGAGAATAACAAAAACATGAATATGATTTTTCGTGGTACCTTGATGCTAATACTCGCAGCGTTTGTAAGTGAATGCGTGGAATTTCTGGTGAACATGACGCTGGCACGAGAATTAGGAGAAAGGGGGATGGGGCTTTATATGACCATCCTTCCGACTGTGTTTCTCATCTTTCTTCTGTCGAACTTCGAGATGCCTACGTCGATTTCGAAATTTATCGCGGAGAAAGATCCTAAATTTCACCGCAGTATGCTTTCGCATGCGCTTAGACTAGCGATTATCCTGACGTGTGTACTATTTATTGCGGCCATGTTTATTCTCCCATTTGTTCCGGTGTTTGATGCCTATGATCCTAGGATTCGCTGGCTTGTTGTCTTGTTAATTCCGATTGTCTCATTTTCATCGATTGCCAGAGGATTTTTCATGGGCATGCATCAAATGGGGAAAATAGCGGTCGCTAACTTTTTGCGAAAAATGGTTCAATTAGGTTTACTCATCTCGTTTTTTCTCTTTTTTGATTTTGAGATGCAGACCGCCTTACTCATTGCGCTCTGTGCATTCGTTGGAAGTGAATTAGTTGTTTTTCTGTATCTGATTCATATGTTTTTTATTCAGTTTAAACAGCTCAAGCAACAGTCCCACCAAAAAATAACAGGACAAGAGGTTCGGAAAAGCTTGCTGTCTGTATCTGTTCCAACAACATCATTAAGACTCTTCAACGCCCTAACAAATGCGATTGAGCCGTTTCTTATTAAGTACGCATTAGTCCAATCAGGCTTAACCGCAGCAGCAGCTACCGATCAATATGGATTAGTAGCAGGTGTCGCCATGTCAATCGGCTTTTTCCGGCCTTTATCGCCCACTCCCTTCTAATCGTCTTGATTCCAACTGTATCCAAGGCTTATGGAGACCATGATTTCGCGAAACTAAGAAAGATTTTAAAAAATGTGATGTTGGCAACGCTCATTTATGGGAGCATCGCCGTTTCCATCTTTTATTTCTTTGCAGAACCGCTCACAGCACTATTTTTCCATTCTAATTCCGCGGCTTGGTACTTGCAAATGCTCTGGCCTTTTTTCTTGTTTCACTATTTTGTGATCCCGATGCAAGCGTATTTGATCGGGCTCGGATTGATAAGGGATGCGTTTATTCATACAGTCTGGTCAACTTTATTCTCGTTCTCACTCATGTATTTCCTAGGGTCGTCTTACCAATTTCATATGGGGGGCATCATTATTGGTATGAACGGTGGGATTATTTTGCTAACGTTAATGCATTTTCTAACGATTTGTAAAAAAATCGGCATTTCCTTCCGAACGAATGAATCCTTCGAAGATCCTTTCCATAGAAGAATTTAATACTAAAAAAACCACATTCAACTTTGAATGTGGTTTTCTACTACATGAGGTTTAATCGTCACTACCTAAAATACCAAAAATCCGTAAAATATTGATGAACAAATTAATAAAGTCTAAATAAAGATTCAATGCCATCAATGGCACTTCTTCAGCGCTTACACCATAATGCTTCATGCGGTTAAAATCAAATAGGACATAGCCGCTAAAAACTAGGACTCCGATAAAGGAAAAGGCAAGCATTCCAGTTGAACTCAATGGCCAAATTAGATTAAAAATACTAATCGCAATAAGAGCAAGCAATGCAGCCATAAGCATGCCGCCTAAAAATGATAAATCACGCTTTGTTGTGGATGCATAGATCGCCAAACCTGTAAAAACAACAGCGGTTGTACCAAATGCCATAAAGACCGCGTTGGCTCCGATTAATGAAAGATAGTGGGCAATAATCGGGTAAGTCGTAATCCCAGAAATAAATGTAAAGACATACAGGAACGTGTAGCCTATCGCTTTTCTTTTGCGAAGGAAAAAGGCCCCAAGCAGCATGGCCAGCTCTAGAATCATTAGTGGCATAAATAATACTGGTGGAACAAATACTCCTGCCGCCATGCCAAGAACGGAAATCGCTAGTGAAAGAGCGAAGGTTCTTAACACGGAAGGTAAATACTCAATCTGTGAATGTGCGTACATGAAGTTCACCTCTTAATTGTTTTACTTAATCATACGATGATGATACAAGTTCGTTTCATATTTTTTAAAAAAATTACTGATTTTTATCTAGTGCACCTTGCTTTAGTAAATCACGAATTTCTTTAAGCAGTTCTTCTTTTTGATCAATCGTAACACCTGGTTTTGCTTCTTCTTTCTTTTTAAAGCGATTGAATATGCGAATCACTAAAAAGATGGCGAATGCAACGATTAAAAAATCAACAACGGTTTGGATGAAGGCTCCGTATTTCACCTCAGCTTTGGCAACGGTAATCGAAAGCTTACTAAAATCGATGCCACCCATTAAGAGACCAATTAATGGAACGATTATATCGTTAACGAGTGATGTGACGATTTTCCCGAATGCTCCACCTATAATGACCCCAACAGCTAAATCTACAACATTGCCTTTTAAGGCAAATTTTTTAAATTCCTGAAACATTGCTCTCCCTCCAACTCTAAGTGATAGCCTAGTTATAGTTTAACTGATTTGATACTAGATTAGTACCATTTGGCCTCTTTTCCATAAATGTCCGTTGACAGAGTGCCCATTTTTCCATAAAGTATAGATTGGAAATTCCCTGATATAAAGGAGGTTTTTTCATGGCTGGAAGACGTGATGAAGAATTAACCGATATTACCTTGCTTGGTAATCAAGGTACAAAATATTTATTTGAATACGCACCTGAAATTTTGGAGGCGTTTGATAATAAGCATCCAAACCGTGATTATTTCGTAAAATTTAATTGCCCAGAGTTTACAAGTCTTTGCCCAAAGACAGGTCAACCTGATTTTGCCACTATTTATATAAGTTATATACCTGGTGAGAAAATGGTAGAAAGTAAGTCATTAAAGCTTTATTTGTTTAGCTTTCGCAACCATGGCGACTTTCATGAGGATTGCATGAACATTATCATGAACGATCTAATTGCACTAATGGATCCGAAATATATTGAAGTATGGGGGAAATTCACGCCAAGAGGCGGTATTTCGATTGACCCTTACGTTAATTACGGGAAACCTGGAACAAAGTATGAGCAGATGGCAGACTATCGCTTAATGAATCATGATTTGTACCCAGAAACAATCGATAATCGTTAATACGATAATCATTCGAAAACTGAACAGTCAACATAAAAAAGGCAGCCAAAGCGGCTGCCTTTAATATTTGATCTTAAAAGAATGATAATTCTCTATTTTTTCAATTTCTTGCACTGCTAGATCATCTACGGTTGAAAAAGGATTTCCTCTACGTACATCTTCTAAAAACAAATGTAAATTATCGTCCGACCCTTGAGCGACTATTTCGACAGAGCCATCCTCACAATTTCGAACCCAGCCACGTATGCCGTACTGAATGGCTTTCATTTGTGAAAAATAACGAAAGCCTACACCCTGGACTTGACCGTAAACAGTTACATAGATTTGCTTCAATTCATTTCCCTCCGGTTAAACTACGTTGACGCATATTAAGAAGCTTATTATTTATAATGTAACTCTATTTGAAAGGGGTTGCAATGCAAAAGTTTTAACCTTTTTACCCAGTAAAATGAAAAATTCAGATAGAGTTATATAGATTTTAACGATAGGCTTTAGTTAAAACGCCCAATTACCATTGCGGAATACTGGTTCAATGTTTCCGTCTGCAGTGATACCGTCAATGTCCATTTCCGCGGAACCAATCATGAAGTCCACATGCGTAATGCTTTCATTTAAACCATTTTCCTGCAATTGCTCAGGCGTCATCGTTTTTCCCCTTCAATGCAGAAGGAATAAGCACTGCCAATTGCTAAATGATTTGACGCATTTTCATCAAATAACGTGTTATAAAATAAAATATTTGATTGCGAAATTGGTGATTGATAAGGAACGAGTGCTACTTCCCCTAAATAATGTGAACCTTCATCCGTTTCAACTAAGCGCTTAAGGATCTCTTCACCTTGTTCTGCTTTAACATCAACAATTCGTCCATTTTCAAATGTTATGGTAAAACCATCGATAATATTTCCGCCGTAGCTTAACGGTTTCGTACTGGATACTACGCCATTAACACCATTTTTTAATGGGACAGTGAAAACTTCCTCCGTCGGCATATTTGCCATGAATTCATGCCCCTGTACATTTGTACTTCCGGCACCAACCCACAGATGTTTTTCATTAAGTTCAATCGTTAAATCAGTTCCAGGTGCTTTATAATGCAGCTGTTTATAGCGCTTTTTATTTAAGTAGTCGACCTTTTCATGTAGATTGGCATCATGTTGTTTCCAAGCTTCCACGGGATCATTGCTGTCTACTCTTGTTGCGGTAAAGATAGCAGCCCAAAGCTTTTGAACTCGCGTTTCGGCTGGCTCCTCAGGGAACACCAATTGCGCCCATGCATCAGACGCAGCAGCAATAACTGTCCAGCTCACTTTATCGGTTAAAATGTATTTACGATATTCTGTTAAGGCTTTACCCGTTGCTTTTTGGAAATTGGCAATCCGTTCTGAATCGACTCCTTTTAATAAATCAGGACTAGAGGAAACAATCGACATAAAAGCAGCGCCGTTTTCAGCTAATTCCTCCAATTCCTTTGCTCGCCATCTTGGATACTCATGAAAAGACTCGTCAGGAGCTAAATCGTACTTCAATCTTGAAACAATATCATCGTTCCAATTAACGATTACATTTGCAGCACCATTTTTATAGGCCTTCTCAGCGACTAATCGAACCAAATCCTTTGAGTCAATCGTTGTGTTGATGACTAGCGTTTGTCCGGCTTGGAGATTGACGCCAACTTTTACCGCCAGCTCCGCATACTTTTCAAGGTTAGTTAGAAAATCACTCATTTATAACGCTCCTTTTCCAAAATATTCTTTACTAATTGTATCGATTAACGAAAGAAAAGGAAACTAAAAGCTCTAAGAATTAGCTTTACTAAATTTTCAGTGCTCTTTTTTTGTGGATTCAAAATAATGGTCTATAACTAATTTCCCCAATCAAACTATGGTATAGTAAACGGTACAAAGAACGGAAAAAGGAGCTAGAACAAATGGCAAAAAGTGTTGTAATTGCTGAGAAGCCTTCTGTTGCACGGGATATAGCAAATGTGTTGAAGTGCTCAAAAAAAGGAAATGGATTTTTAGAAGGGGACAAATTTATCGTGACTTGGGCGTTGGGACATTTAGTTACACTAGCAGACCCGGAAATCTACGATAATAAATATAAAACTTGGAATCTTGAGGATTTGCCAATGCTTCCTGAGCGGATGAAGCTTGTTGTGATGAAACAAACAGGAAAGCAGTTTAACTCAGTAAAATCACAATTAACTCGGTCAGATGTAACAGAAGTTATTATCGCAACAGATGCAGGGAGAGAAGGAGAATTAGTCGCACGCTGGATCATTGAAAAGGCTAATGTTAAAAAGCCAATCAAGCGTCTATGGATTTCTTCTGTAACGGATAAGGCGATAAAAGATGGCTTCGCCAACCTAAAGCCAGGCAAGGCATATGAAAATTTATATGCATCAGCTGTTGCTCGTTCTGAGGCTGACTGGTATATCGGCTTGAATGCAACGCGTGCCTTAACAACAAAATTCAATGCCCAGCTGAACTGTGGTCGTGTCCAGACACCAACTGTGGCAATGGTGGCTGCACGTGAGGATGAGATTAAGAACTTTCAAGCGCAAACGTACTACGGGATTGAGGCGCAAACCGATAGCTTAAAGCTTACATGGCAGGATGCAAACGGTAATAGTCGCAGTTTTAACAAGGAAAAAATCGATACGGTTGTAAAAGCACTTGGCAAAAAGGAAGCCACAGTAGTCGGAATTGAACGGAAAGCAAAGAAATCCTTTGCACCAGCTCTGTACGACCTAACTGAGCTTCAACGTGATGCTAATAAAATCTTTGGTTACTCTGCAAAAGAAACTTTGAACATTATGCAAAAGCTATACGAGCAGCATAAAGTATTAACGTACCCACGGACCGATTCACGCTATATTTCGTCAGACATCGTGCCAACATTAGCAGAGCGGCTAAAGGCCTGTGGAGTAGGCGAGTACCGTAGCCTGGCAAATAAAGTTTTAAACAAGCCGATAAAAACTTCAAAAGCGTTTGTGGATGACAGCAAAGTTAGTGATCATCATGCCATTATTCCAACGGAAGGTTATGTGAACTTCTCTGCTTTTAACGATAAAGAGCGAAAAATTTACGATCTTGTTGTTAAACGGTTCCTAGCTGTTTTCTTTCCTGCCTATGAATATGAACAATTAACAATTCAAGCGAAAATTGGCGCCGAGAATTTTATTGCGAAGGGGAAAACAGTCGTTCATGCAGGCTGGAAAGAGGTATATGAAAACCGCTTTGATGATGAAGAAACAGCCGATGATGTGAAGGAACAGCTATTGCCTCGGATAGAAAAAGGGGACGTATTAAAAACAAAATTGATTGCACAAACATCAGGGCAGACAAAGCCTCCAGCCCGCTTCACAGAGGCTACTCTTTTATCAGCTATGGAAAATCCGACTAAGTATATGCAAACAACCAGTAAAGAGCTGGCCAACACGTTAAAAGCAACAGGTGGACTGGGGACAGTTGCGACTCGGGCTGATATTATTGATAAGCTATTTAACTCATTCCTCCTTGAAAAACGCGGTGGAAAAGACATTTACATTACATCAAAAGGGCGCCAGCTCCTTGATTTAGTACCAGAGGAGTTAAAATCTCCAGCTACCACTGCTTTATGGGAGCAAAAGCTCGAGCAAATTGCAAAAGGGAAGCTAAAGAAAGACGTATTTATCAATGAAATGAAGCAGCATACTAAAGCGATTGTGGCTGTTATTAAAGCAAGCGAGAAGCGTTACAAGCATGAAAATATATCAACAAAGTCATGTCCGGATTGTGGAAAACCAATGCTTGAAGTGAATGGCAAAAAGGGGAAAATGCTTGTTTGCCAGGACCGAGAATGCGGCCATCGAAAGAATGTAGCCCGTGTGACCAATGCCCGTTGTCCACAATGTAAAAAGAAAATGGAGCTACGTGGTGAAGGCGAAGGTCAGCTATTCACATGTAAATGTGGATATCGGGAAAAGCTCTCATCGTTCCAGCAGCGCCGCCAAAAAGAATCGGGTGGAAAAGTCGATAAACGGTCAGTTCAAAAATATTTAAAACAACAGGAAAAAGAAGCAGAGCCGCTTAACAATCCGTTTGCCGATTTATTAAAAGGAATGAAGTTTGATAAATAAAGTATAGCAAAGGGGTCTGCCTTAACAATCTATCTATGTCTATGATTGGTTGGGGCAGCCCTCTTTTTGTTACTCACTACACTTCTTTTACTTGAGAATCTGCATATGATGTAAACAAGGAAATACAGAATACTTCATCTATTTTTATCATAGAGGCTTTCTCCATTAAATATTGGTAATGGAGGGAAATATGGATGCTCCTATTAACGGGTCAGACTTTAACATTGGAAGAGCTAGCGGCGACCCTAGAAGGAAATGTGAAGGTTGTTGCGGACCAACGAAGTCTTATGAAAGTAGAAAAAAGCCATCAAATTGTCGAGAAGATTGTGGCAGATAAAAGGATCGTGTATGGAATTAATACAGGCTTTGGAAAGTTCAGCGATGTTCTGATTCATTCAAAAAAAACAAAAGAATTACAACTCAATTTAATTCGCTCCCATGCCTGTGGGGTGGGGGAGCCCTTCCTGGAAAAGGTGTCTCGATTAATGCTGATTTTAAGGGCAAATGCCTTACTAAAGGGTTTTTCCGGAGTCAGGCCGATTGTCATCAACATGCTACTAGACCTGGTGAACCTAAAGATTCATCCCGTCATCCCACAGCAGGGCTCATTGGGGGCAAGTGGGGATTTAGCCCCCTTATCCCATCTAGCCTTGGCACTGATTGGTGAAGGGGAAGTCTATTATCAAGGAAGTACAGTCCCAACGAGCTACGCATTAAAGCAAGCAGGTCTGAGTCCGCTAGCATTAGAAGCGAAGGAAGGTCTTGCGTTAATCAATGGGACACAAGCGATGACGGCAATGGGGATTTTGACGTTTTTAGAATCAGAAAAGCTAGCATATCAAAGTGAGCTAATTGCGGCAATGTCACTCGAAGGTCTTAGAGGAATTATGGATGCTTTTCGTGAGGAAGTTCATTTCGCGCGTGGATACAAGCAGCAAATCGAGACGGCTAGGCGGATAAGGACTTATTTGCATAATAGCCGTTTGATTACCCGTCAAGGCGAATACCGTGTTCAGGATGCCTATTCACTTCGCTGCATTCCTCAGGTACATGGCGCAACATGGCAGGCTTTAGATTATGTCAAAGAAAAATTAGAAATCGAGATGAATGCGGCATCTGACAATCCACTTATTTTTGATCAACAGGTTATTTCTGGAGGGAATTTTCATGGACAACCGATTGCCTTGGCGATGGACTTTATGAAAATTGCCGTAGCCGAGCTTGCCAGTATTTCCGAACGGAGAATTGAACGTTTAGTAAATCCGCAATTAAATGATTTACCGCCATTTTTAAGTCCTGGAGCCAGGACTACAATCGGGAGCAATGATTCTTCAATATACTGCGGCAGCCCTTGTGTCAGAAAATAAGACATTAGCTCACCCTGGCTGAGTGTTGATTCTATTCCTTCCTCGGCCAATCAAGAGGACCATGTTAGTATGGGAACGATTGCTGCCAGACATGCTTATCAAATTGTCCAAAACACAAGAAATGTTGTATCGATAGAATTTATTTGTGCGATGCAGGCTGTTGATTACCGTGGCATTGATCATATGGCAGATAAAACTAGAGCGTACTATATGGAAGGACGTAAGAAAGTAAGTTCGATTCAGAGGGATCGCATTTTTTCTAGTGATATAAAAGAATTGTCTAAGTGGCTAAAAGAAGAGGATATCTCGAATAAAATAAGGCTGTCGTGAATGTTCACGTCAGCCCTATTTACATTAAGTATTATCCTCGCCGTCAACTCGGTTTTTAAACGCCTCCTGGACAACAATAAACTCTTCGTCACCTATGCGTTCCTTTGAGTGTTTTTCGGTGATTCTGTTGTCAGGAAGATTACCAGGATGACCTTTTTTCTTATGCTCAAAGCTCTTACCACGTCCCAAATTCTCCACCCCTTTCTATCCATTTGTAGCTTTCCCAAAAATGCAAATTTGATGTGAAGAAGGAGGGAAAATCTTTGTGAAAAAGTTCACAAATCATCCACATACAAAAAGAATACGTCTGTTATATAATCAAATTGTTCAAAGGTTCACATACCCCCATGTAAACTTAGATAATAAACCCTTTTAAATGATGCTTTCCCCCCAGGAGCATCATTTTTTCCTTTTATGTAGAATACTCCTTTCCATAAAAAAACGGGCATCTAAATGATGACCGTCTGGATATATGTTTATTCATTGCTTTCTTCTGTGGGTACTTCCGGCTTCTGAGACATGGTCAAGAAAGAAACCAAACCCTACCATAACCGCAAGAGGAAATACGATATTTAATACGTTCCAAACCGTCATGGAAATACCTCCTAAATATAGTGATTATTATTTTTAGTCCTTCTATAACTAATTTTATCTGAAATTTCAGATAATAGACACAAAAAGTTCATAATTAATCTAAATAGTTTTCGACAGCTTCCTTTCCTCCATAAGTACTATAGTTTTGAAAAGATAATCTCGTCTATTATGTGAAAAATGTCCATATCATCATTCAGTAATGAGTAATAATTATTGAGAATTTGTCATTTTTTGTATAAAAAATATTTATAATTTTTACAAAATTTTGTACATTTCCCAAATAAAACATTGTAAAATAGAGAAAAAGTAAGAAAGGGCAAACCTATTGAAAAATAGGGACGCAAAGTCACAGATCTAAGGTCTTATTAGGTGTAATGTACTAGGATGGCTGGGCTTCCAAATTTATGGAGGAACAAAATGACAAAGCATTTATTAGTAAATGGTGAGTTGGATGTTGAATGGGTACAGCTAATAATGGAAGCGTTAGAGATGGGAATTGAAAAAGATGAAATTCGGACGTTTTTGAAGGAAAAAAGTAACAATTAATAATATGTAATCTGTTTTCTTTTAAAAGCCCTGGTATTTCAAAGAAAAGCGGAGCGGAAGAAGAGGGAATTTTACAATCTAGAAATAAATAAAAAGAGGCTGCGCAGCCTCTTTTTATTTATTTTGGTTAATTTTCCATTTGTTAAATTCCAAGTATTCACGAAATTGGTCTTTCGTAACACCAGAATCCATTGCTTCTTTGACTAAATCAATCCAATCCTTGTCTAATTGATCAGTGTTTTGTTTATTAAGGATAAAATAATCAACAGATACGCCAAGGACGGTTGCTATTTTTTCTAGGAATTGAATAGAGGGATTAGATTGTAGATTGCGTTCTAATGAACTTAAATAAGACTTCGCAACACCTGCTTGATCAGCAAGCTCTGTTAGTGACATTTTCTTCTCAAGACGAAGCCTTTTTACTCGATCACCTATCATTAAGCTTCACTCACCTTATTCATATATAATGATATTATATCAAAGCTAGGATAAATGTTCCATGCAGCGAACGAAAATTTTGTTGGAATAACTTGTATTTTGACTGAAGTGTACGAAGCTAAGAAGAAAGAGATTAAACTAGTTAAATGATATACTGTATGGTATGACGCTAATCGAAGCATGTATTTACATATAACATTTTACTACTGTTGGCTAGAAAGGTGGAGGAATTATGATTGTATTAAAATCTGAAAGGGAAATTGCAGGAATGAAAAAGGCTGGTGAAATTCTAGCTGCTTGCCATAAAGAAATTGCGAAGATCATTAAACCAGGGATTACAACGTGGGAAATTGATCAGTTCGTCGAAAGCTTTTTAAAGCAAAAAGGAGCAACTCCCGAGCAAAAGGGGTATAAAGGATATCAATATGCAACCTGTGCGAGCATCAATGATGAAATTTGCCATGGATTCCCACGAAAGCAACCATTAAACGAAGGGGATATCGTAACAATTGATATGGTAGTGAATTATAATGGCTCTCTAGCTGATTCTGCATGGTCTTACGGTGTTGGGAGGCTGCCAGATGAGACGGCCAAGCTCTTACATGTTACGAAGATGGCATTATATAAGGGAATTGAACAAGCAAGACCAGGGAATCGTATCGGTGATATCGGTCATGCCATTCAAACCTATGCAGAAGGCGAAGGATTTTCCGTTGTTCGTAACTTTATTGGGCATGGTATTGGGGCAGTTATTCATGAGAAGCCCGATGTTCCACATTTTGGACTTCCAGGTAAAGGTGGTCGGATAAAAGAAGGAATGGTATTCACGATTGAGCCTATGATTAATGTCGGAAGCTATGAATCGAAGATGGACAATAATGGCTGGACAGCACGGACCATTGACGGGAAGTATTCCGCACAATATGAACATACGATTGCGATTACGAAAGCTGGCCCAATCATCCTAACTGAGCAAGAAGACTAATTTCAACCATCATACAAAAAAGGGGTGGCAGCACCCCTTTTTTGTCCATCATTATTTGCGGAGGCTTCCTAATTCCTCAACGATTGCTTGCATTTCACTAATACTGAAATTTTCTTTTTTCATGACTAATTCGTAAATATCCTTGAGCTCCTCGTACATTTCCTCATCAAAATGGGATGGTTTGATCGCACCGAAGTTCATTACTCTCAATTTTTCTTTTATTTTCTCAATCATGAATTCTACATTTTCAACTGACTTCTGGGATAAATTCACACAGTTCATCCTTTCACAAGTAATAAACCCATCTTTTCATGTTCAGAATTGAAAGTCAACGAAAACAACCCCATTGTCGCTTGAAAGTAACTTATAATATAGAGAAAATATAGGTTAAGGAGGAAGATAGATGAAGAAGGTTTTATTCGTGTGTTTGGGCAATATTTGCCGTTCGCCGATGGCTGAAGCGGTGTTTCGAGATCTTGTAAGTAGGGAAGGCTTAGAGGATAGAATAGAAATTGATTCTGCGGGAACTGGGGACTGGCACATAGGTCATCCGCCTCATCAGGGAACAAGAAAAATATTAAACGAAAATAATATTAGCACTGAGGGCCTTGTTGCAAGAAAAATTAAAATAGAGGACCTAACAGAGTTTGATTATATTATTGCAATGGACCTGGAAAAATCAGGATGATGTTGAAGACTTAAGGCAAGCATCACATCATGCTCAAGTATTTAGATTGCTCGATTTATCGAAGCTCCACAATGGCAAGGATGTCCCGGATCCATACTACACAGGCAACTTCGATGAAGTGTTTCAATTAGTAAAAGATGGCTGTTACGAGCTGCTGCAAAAGATAAAGGCGGAGCTTTAAAAGGAGGAAAAAACATGGGCGAAGCAAGGAACTTCTGGAAAGGTATTATTCTTGGGGCATTGGCGGGTGGAGCTTTAAGTCTGCTCGATAAGCCGACTCGGAATGCGGTGGCAACTAATTGCAAGAAGGCGACGAAGAATGTTGCTCATATGATTCAAAATCCAGGTGAAGTGGTTGACAAAGTAAAAACAACATCCGAGCAGGTCAGACAAACGATTGAGCAGGTTAGCGATGATATTTTCTTTATTAAAGAAAAGGTTGAGGAATTAACGGAGGCCACTCCACATGTTGTTAATGTGGTAAAAGAAACAAAGGATGTATTTTTCGATATCAAAGATACATATACTGAAACGGAGCATAATCCCCAAGACAAGCAAAGTTAAATTAAGATTTTGAGAAGAAAAGGTGATCAAATCGTGTCTATCAATACAGCGATCATCAAGCATTTGTGGCTGCGAATCGGAAGAGATGATATTTCAGGGTTGTCCGCACAATTAGCTTACTTTTTTTTGCTTTCGTTATTTCCGTTATTAATTTTTTTAGTGACATTGCTCCCTTATTTTTCAATGACCCAGGAATATTTGCTTAGCTTTATTAAGGACTATGCGCCAGGTGACACGGCGGTGTTAATTGAGACAAGCTTATCCGATATCCTGGACAAAAATGGGAAACTATTGTCCTTCGGGGTAATTGCTACCTTGTGGTCCGCATCAAATGGAATTCACGCCATCGTCGCTGCCTTTAATAGAGCATACGATGTCCTGGAAAACCGATCCTTTATCGTCGAAAGAGGGATTGCGATTTTGTTGACGATTGGGATGATAATGGTGATTGTTGTTGCCTTGCTTCTCCCGGCTTTTGGAAGGCAAATTGGTTATTTTCTTTTTTCCGAATTTGGATTCTCAGAGCAGTTTCTTAAAGTCTGGAATGCATTGCGTTGGGTTTTCAGTTCAATTTTTCTTTTCTGTGTGTTTACTGGACTGTACTGGATTGCCCCTAATAAAAGATTGACCTGCTTAAGTGCGGTTCCAGGAGCTGTTTTTGCTACCGTAGGCTGGATTGTAACATCGTTGGCATTTTCCTATTATGTTGGGAACTTTGCCAATTATTCTGCGACATACGGCAGTATTGGCGCGATTATTGTTTTGATGATTTGGTTTTATTTATCCGGATTTATCATTATTTTAGGCGGCGAAATCAATGCGTTTTACACAGTAAGAAAGGACAATTGCTAAAAATCCCTTAACTTACCGCTAGTAAGTTTCCTGTTCCGATTCAAAATAAAGACGTGGAATCGCACCACATCTTTTAACGGAGGGATCAGTCATGACGAAGCATACAAAAAAAGACGGCGGGACAAAACAAAAAGGGAAAAAGAATCATCCAAAACAAAAAACCTCAGGCTCAGCCAATGGATCTAACGGTTATCACTAAAATAAAAACGGGAAGCCTTGCGTGCTTCCCGTTTTCTGTTAGGTTGATTTTGTTTGCCAGTTGCTTTCAGGCCGGAATCCTGCTATCGCAATAAAGATGAGCAATAACATCGTACTAATGACGTAGAAAAAAGCTCCGTTTGGCAAAAACTGAATCGTAAGTCCTCCGATAAAGGGCCCGCTAATACTGCCAAGGCTATAAAAAATCCCACACATTAAATTCCCGGCTGGAAGTAATTCTCTTGATAACAAATCAGCCATATAACTAATTCCGAGTGAGAAAGTCGAGCCCACAAGCATTCCCGCGATAAAGAAACAAATCGTTAGTCCGATGACTGAATCCTGCAGAAGCCCTGCGATCGTAAAACAGCCAAACCCAAGCAGCATAATCGTCGTTAAAATATGTTTACGACCAAATTTATCGCTCAGCATCCCGAGTGGTAATTGGAATATAATTCCGCCGATCGCAAACGAAGGCAAAATGAACGAAACCGCACTGACACCTAGCCCGGTTCGAAGTGCATAAACAGGAAAATTCCCATTTAATGACGCTTCCAAAAATCCATACCCAAAAGGAGGAAGAAAGGCGACCCAACCATATTTAAACACCTTCCCAAACCGCTTGAAAACACTAAAGAACGATTGGTTATCTCCCACTTGTTCAGGAAATTCATTTTTCAATAACCAAACCGTACCCCAAGCCATGAGGGTAAGAATGGATGACACAATAAACGGAAGGGCCTCATTTACATATACCAGCCTTGTCATAAATGGTCCAACTGCAAAGCCAAGTCCGAAAAATAACCCGTATAAAGATAAATTCCTGCCGCGTTTATGGGCAGGTGAAAGGTATGTGATCCACGTTTGTGTGCCAAAATGAAGCATATGATCGCCAATGCCAATAATTAAGCGCAAAATAAACCAAAACCAAAACGATTTCCAAACGGGAAATAATGCAATCGAAATAACGACAGATAGACCGCCTGTTAAAATGATTGGCTTATAACCAAGCTTCCGTAATAATCCCTCCATAAAGGGAGCAATAAAGAGTACACCAAGATAAAGAGCAGTAGCATTTAAGCCGTTTAAGGTTGAGGAAACACCTGCCTCTTCAAAAATAATCGCAATAAGCGGGAGAAGCATCCCTTGCGAATAGCCTGAAATAGCGACGATCCCAATTAAAATCCAGAAACGGGCTTGTGAGTTTATATTCATTATTATATCTCCATAATATATTTCCTTTCATGATCGTATAGGGTAATGGAATACTTTGCAAGAAATATGGAACTTTATATTTCATCTACTAAAAAAATAGTGTAATCTCTTAATTGGGTGAGGAAATAATTTCCTATGTTAGAAAAGGAGTAGTTGAAATGGTAAATAAAATCTTTATGATACTGACTTTTGTTGGTGTTCCTTTATCGGTTATCGGAACCCTTCTGCACTGGCCAAGTATCCTTCTATTTGTTATTTATTGCTTAACGATCATTGCCTTGGCAAGCTTTATGGGACGAGCAACCGAGAGTCTGGCGATTGTTACCGGACCGCGAATTGGCGGCTTGCTCAATGCCACCTTCGGAAATGCAGTTGAGCTCATCATCTCGATTTTTGCTTTAAAAGCTGGATTAATTGGCGTTGTCCTTGCTTCCTTAACCGGTTCGGTGCTCGGGAATTTACTTCTCGTTGCTGGTTTATCATTTTTTATTGGCGGCCTCAAATTTAAACGTCAGAAATTTAACGTTTATGATGCCAGACATAATTCTGGATTACTGATGTTTGCGGTGTTCGTAGCGTTTGTCATTCCTGAAGTTTTTTCACTAGAAATGAATGAAGCCAAAACAATTAACTTAAGTATTGGAATCTCTGTCATATTAATTGCACTTTATTTATCGGCACTATTTTTCAAGCTTGTTACACACCGCGGGGTTTATCAGCATGGTGATAGTGGGGCAGAAGAGCATCATGAAGAAGAACCAGAATGGAGCAAAGGTAAGGCGATTGCGATTTTGGCTTTAGCAACTGTTGCCGTTGCCTATGTTTCAGAAAAGCTTGTACATACATTTGAATCTGTTGCTCATTCATTTGGCTGGACTGAGCTATTCATCGGGGTTATCATCGTTGCGATTGTCGGAAATGCTGCCGAGCATGCTTCAGCGGTCATTATGGCGTTTAAAAATAAGATGGACATCGCGGTGGAAATTGCGGTTGGGTCAACATTACAGGTCGCAATGTTTGTTGCACCTGTGTTGATGCTTGTTTCTTTATTCTTTCCAACTCAAATGCCGCTCGTGTTCACGATGCCAGAGCTTGTCGCAATGGTATCATCGGTCTTGTTGATGGTTATTCTCTCAAACGATGGTGAAACAAACTGGTTTGAAGGCTTAACCTTACTTGCCGCCTATGTCATTATGGGCATCGGTTTTTATTTATTATAATTTTTTTTGTGCCTTGCGCGTTTCATAAGCAGGGCACTTTTTTTGTTTATTTTCCTTAGCAGGGAACGAATGATTATTTTTTTCGCTGTTTGAGGAATCGATGGATAATTTTTATGGACTCCGAAAAAACTAGTCATATCGATTGATAGGATATGAAGGGAGTTTGACATTGTGAGAAAATTATTATCCATTTTGGCACTATGTAGCTTAATTATGCTTTCATTCTTACCTCAAACCTTTGCCGAAAATGAAAAAGGAAAGCCGAGTCAACCGAAAGCTCAAAACGTTGAACAATATCATGTTCCAAACTCAGTTAAAAATATTGCAAAGGAAAATACGTATCCGAATCCAACACAGGATATGCCACTATTACAGCCAAGTGAATTAACAAAAAAATTGCTTGAATCTACAAAGGTGAAAATTGAGAATCCGGATTTAATCCGTATGCTCAATGAGTCAAACATTAACAGCACACCATTTGCTATAGGATATCGAGCCGTTATTTACCTAGGTCAGTGGCCATTAAATTACGAGTCAGTCGAAACCGCTCCCAACTGGGAATATCAAAAAATCAATACAAACTATTACGACAACCGTGGTGGCAACCAGCCATATCAAACGCACTATGTACAGGAGGCACAGAAGCTCATTCGTGGCGGCCTCACTACAAAGATTCCAAATTCTGAGGATGTTAAAAAAATGATGCTGTTAAAGGCAATGGAAAAAACAAAACTTCCACTAGCATTTGAAACCGTAATCGGATTGGGTACTAAAAATGACCAAATCTACAACATCCCGCCGAAACGTCTAGGCTATTTGTATGGTTTCGCCCCAGCCGTTAATGAAAAGGGCAAAGTCACCTACGGCGAAGTCTATTTAATGCTCAAAGGCAATAAAAAGATTATCGTCATTAAAAACGTAACCTCTCAAGGGGTTGGTGCATGGATTCCGATCCAGGATCATGTATCGTTCAGCTTTGCTGCTGCTGAAAGACCGCGGTAATGGTATGTGGGACAAAACGGTGGCTTGAGCTTGGTGATATTATTTACATTGGCCGATAACTGGGCAGAGAACTAGTTCAGGTCAACTCTATTGTAGTCTGTGAGATTTTCCACTTTGGCCGATAAAATTGGGAATAAGGTCGATAAATCATGGAATAGGGTCGATAAACTTTAAAATAAGGTCGATAAAACTAAAAATAGGGCCGATAAGCTGGACCGGTCATCTCTTTAGGGTGTGACATTATCCAAATTGACCGATAAAATTGGTAAAGCGACCGATAAATTTCGTGAAGCGACCGATAAAAAATTCAAAGCGACCGATAAAAATCCAAATGGAACCGATAAAAAATTTTGGACATTAAAAAAACGCCCCAGTGGCGTTTTTTTCACGGGTTTTCACCACCCAAATCAGGGAATAATAGAAGAAAACATTGCGCATTGTCGTTTTTTTCGGTAGGATGGTATCGAAACTGAAAGGGGAGAACGTTTTGGGTAGCAAAATCCAGGATAAAAACCAACAGGTTGATTTTTTAAAGCATCGCTTAAATATGTTTATCGATGTCCTTGATGCAATTGATCCAGAAGATGCTGATTTAGAGGATATCGACCGTCTTATTTCATTTATTGATGAGCTCGAATCCAAATGCCGTGAATTTAATAATCGTGATTTAGACGAAGAATAGCCGGGACACCAACCTGGCTATTTTTTTTATGGAAAAATAGCCTACAAAAGGATGAAAGCATCATTCCAAGAAATCTGACATGGTTCCCCAATTCCTGATACTTTTCATCTAATCTCTATCAGAGTATAATAGACATTGTTGACAAATAATAAAAATATTCAAACTATCGAAAAACTTTCGAACCATGAGGAAGGGGAAACCAAATGAACATCGAAAAGTTTCAGGAGAGTATGTATCAACTCATTGTTGAAACATCTACAAACCTGCCAAAGGACGTTCGACGTGCAGTTGCTGCTGCGAAAGAACGTGAAAGCGCTGGCACAAGATCAGCAATGAGCTTAGCCACCATTACGAAAAACATCAAAATGGCGGACGACAAAGTGTCGCCAATCTGCCAGGACACGGGAATGCCAACGTTTAAAATCAAAACTCCTGTTGGTGCTAACCAAATCGAAATGGCAAAAGCAATCAGGGCAGCGATTGCACAAGCTACTAAGGACGGTAAGCTTCGCTCTAATTCCGTTGACTCCCTCACAGGTGACAACACAGGCGACAACCTAGGTGAAGGAACGCCGGTGATAAAATTTTACCAATGGGAAAATGATTACATCGATGCGCGCCTTATTTTAAAAGGGGGCGGCTGTGAGAACAAAAACATCCAATATAGCCTTCCTGCTGAAATTGAAGGACTTGGACGTGCTGGCCGTGATTTAGACGGAATCCGCAAATGCGTTCTTCATTCAGTTTATCAAGCACAAGGTCAAGGCTGTAGCGCCGGCTTTCATCGGCGTTGGAATCGGTGGCGACCGTACGTCAGGTTACGAGCTAGCAAAAGATCAACTTTTCCGCTCAAACGATGACGTGAATCCGAATGAAGATTTACGTAAGCTTGAAGAATATATAATGGACAAGGCTAACGAGCTTGGCATTGGAACAATGGGCTTCGGCGGCGAAACAACACTACTCGGCTGTAAAGTCGGTGTATATAATCGTCTTCCAGCTAGCTTCTTCGTTTCCGTTGCATACAACTGTTGGGCATTCCGCCGTCAAGGTGTAAAAGTAAATCCGGAAACAGGCGAAATCAACGAATGGTTGTACCAAGAGGGTGAAAAAATCGATTTTGCTGAAACAGAAGCGGCACAAGAAGTGGCTGCATCTACTGAAACAGAGAGCAATGTCGTAACCCTTCAAGCACCAATTACCGAAGAGCAAATTCGTGCCCTTAAAGTTGGGGACGTTGTAAAAATCAACGGCTTAATGTATACAGGCCGTGATGCGATCCACAAATATTTATCTGAGCGCGATGATGCGCCAGTAGACTTAAACGGTCAAATTATTTACCACTGTGGACCAGTCATGCTAAAAGATGAAGAAGGAAAATGGCATGTAAAAGCAGCTGGACCAACAACCAGTATCCGTGAGGAGCCATACCAAGGTGACATCATGAAACGCTTCGGTATCCGCGTCGTTATGGGTAAAGGCGGCATGGGACCTAAAACGCTTGCTGCACTTGAAGAGCATGGTGGCGTATACTTAAACGCAATCGGTGGCGCTGCACAATACTATGCAGATTGTATTAAATCAGTAGATGGCGTTGACCTGCTTCAATTCGGTATTCCTGAAGCGATGTGGCACCTTCAAGTGGAAGGCTTCACAGCCGTTGTCACAATGGATTCACACGGTAACAGCCTTCACAAGGATATTGACCAATCCTCATTAGAAAAATTAGCTCAGTTTAAAGAAAAAGTATTTTAATGTAAGCAGGACCAGCGTGCCGCTGAAAGGCATACTGGTCCTTTTTGTTTAGGTTTTATATGGTTATTTTTGGAAGAGAGTACGACGATAATCAATTTTTATTTGAACCTAGTGGGATATTAGGTTGAAGAAATTATTGGTGATTTTCTCGGGCTTTACTTGGGCGTAAAGGGATTTAAGTCGATAATTAATCGTCGGACTTGGCGGAAACTGTACCCTTTTTCATTCGCCTACTTTATAAAATAAAATCCAATGCCATGTTTCCAAAAATCCTGGGAATAATAAAGACGGTAATGCACCAACCATTAAACAACTAGAACAAAACAACGTTGGAGGATGACAATGAAACTAGGTTATCGGCATCTCGTACTGATCTTATTCCTGATGCTGGGAATGGCTACAACAGCATATGGTCAATATAGTAATGCCCCCATCCACTGGGGCTTTAAAAAGGAGTCGACGGCAAGCCGGCCGATGCCGGAAAAATGCTCGAAGACATTATCGAACGTCACGGCGCCTACTATAAAGACGATACAAACTCAAAGGTACTCTACTTAACCTTTGATGCGGGCTACGAAAATGGCTACACCCCACATATCCTTGATGTTTTAAAACAAGAAAAAGTCCCGGCCACCTTCTTTGTTACCGGTCAATACTTAAGGAGCTCCCCCAAACTTGTTAAGCGGATGGTGAAAGAGGGGCATATCATTGGAAATCACTCGTGGCATCATCCTGATTTTTCAAAAATAAGTGATGAGCGCATGGAGGAAGAACTAGAAAAGGTTCGCAAAGAAACGGAAAGGCTAACCGGGCAAAAGCACATGATGTACCTGCGCCCGCCACGCGGTGTGTTCACCGAAAGAACGCTCGCAAAGGCGAAAGAAATGGGCTACATCCACGTATTTTGGTCACTTGCGTTTATTGATTGGAACAAATACGAGCAAAAGGGCTGGAAATATTCTTATGACAACATTATGCGTCAGGTCCACCCTGGCTCCATCATCCTACTCCATTCCGTCTCTAAGGATAATTCCGATGCGCTTGAGAAGGTTCTTCAGGATTTAAAAAGCGATGGTTACAAGTTCAAAAGCCTAGACGATTTAATCTTGAATAATGAGCAAAAAGAACATATGCTATATTAACGTAGAATGTTCGCGATTTCCCCGGATAGTATACCTGGGTTCTTTTTGCTACAATAGAAGATATGCATAATGAAAAGGACGGACTTTCAAACGTGTGGCAAAAGAATACAACAATTAAAGGACCTTATACCTTTAAAAAAGCTATATAACATGAATAGAAAACAGACGATTGAAGAAATGGAGCAATACAAGAAAGACTGGGAACCGTACTTAAGCTACGCTTCATTATACCTATGGAGTATCATCGAATAAATTGGAGTGAGAAAATCATGCAAAAACAAGAAACAGTAAAATTAACCCCGGGACAAACCTTCCCGTTAACGATTAAACGTTTAGGAATCAATGGTGAAGGCGTCGGATATTTCAAACGCCAGGTCGTATTCGTACCAGGTGCCTTGCCTGGCGAAGAAGTCGTCGTCGAAGCAACCAACATTAATCCAAAGTTCGCTGAGGCAAAAATCAAAAAGATCCGTAAGCCGTCCGAGCATCGCGTTCAACCACTTTGCCCAGTTTACGACCAATGCGGCGGCTGTCAGCTTCAGCATTTATCCTATGAGCAACAGCTCAAGGAAAAGCGTGACATCGTCATTCAATCATTCGAGCGCCATACGAAATTACCACTCGATCAGCTTGATATTCGTCCAACGATCGGCATGGAGAATCCTTGGGGCTACCGTAACAAAAGTCAGTTCCAAGTCGGTATGAGTGCGACTGGAACTGTCCTTGCTGGGTTGTACGGTATGAACTCGCATCAGCTTATCGACATTCACCAATGTGCCGTTCAGCACCCACAAACAAATAAAGCAACAGAAACGGTTAAGAAAATATTACAGGATCTCCAGATTCCTATTTATAATGAGAAAAAGCGTAAAGGCATTGTTCGCACGATTGTGGCAAGGGTCGGAGTTCAATCGGGTGAGCTGCAAATCGTGTTAATCACATCCCAAAAGGAACTTCCGAAGAAAGAGTATCTGGTCGAAAGAATCATTGATGCGCTTCCTGATGTAAAATCGATCATGCAAAACATAAATGGTGCAAAGACTTCACTCATTTTTGGCGGGGAAACAGTTGCGTTAGAGGGAGAAGAGTTTATTCAAGAAACACTAGGTGATTTGTCTTTTGAGTTATCTGCACGGACATTCTTCCAGTTAAACCCAGAGCAAACAGTGAAGCTTTATGACGAGGTTAAGAAAGCGGCTGCGTTAACTGGTGTTGAAAAGGTTGTGGATGCTTATTGTGGTGTCGGTACAATTGGTTTATGGCTTGCCAATCAAGCTGGTGAAATTCGCGGTATGGATATCATTCCTGAATCGATTGAGGACGCAAAGAAAAATGCCAAACGGCACGGCTTTAACAATACAAAGTATGTACCGGGTAAAGCGGAAGAGGTTCTGCCGAAATGGGTGAAAAAGGGTTGGAAGCCGGACGTAATAGTGGTCGACCCACCAAGAACAGGACTAGACCAGCAGTTGTTGAATACGATTTTGCAGGTTGAACCGAAGAAGGTTGTTTATGTGTCCTGTAATCCGTCGACATTGGCGAAGGATATTCAGGTGTTAAGTTCGAAGTTCAGTGTAGAGTATATTCAGCCGGTTGATATGTTTCCACAGACTTCTCACGTTGAGTGTATTGTTAAACTTATTTTATTTTAGTATAAAAAAATTGCCCAGTCTTATGACTGGGTTTTAATCTGTAACATGTACTTTAGTAAGTGTCAAATAGCCCCACCTTAATGAAAACCATTGTATAATGGGGCTGATTTTGTATCTGTGATGTATTTACTTACGGAGATTCAATTTTCCCCTTTTATATTCTTAAGAACATAAAAGGGAAAATGATTCTTACCTTTTGTTTGGGTATTCTGATTAATGTCTTATTTTAGTTTTTCAACTTGTGTATTCACATTGGTGATTACTTGGGCTACATCTTCTACCTCTTTTGTTTGAGTTTCAATACCATTATATAATTCTTCTGTTTGCTTAAGAACATTTTCTACTTCTAATGCAATTTCTTTTCCGTATCTTGCCTGATCATTCGTTGCAATTGTCATTTCTCTAATCATTTCTTTCATCGAATTGATATTACGAACGATTTCCTTGGCAGTAAACCCCTGTTCCTTTGTTGCATTGGTCACAGAGCTAGATTGATCGGTTACATTCTCTACTGCAGCTACTATTGCCTGGATTCCTTTAGCTTGTCCAGAGGTTGCAAGAGAAATCTGTTGAACTTTTTCTTTTATATTGAGGATGCTGTTAAGAATTGCTTCAGCAGTGATTGACTCATCTTTAGTAGTATGAGTCATTTCCATTGCCAGTTTTTTAGCATTTTCTACAGACCTTATAATAGATTCACTCTTTGCGCTTTGTTCCACTGTTGCTTTTGCAATCTGGTTCATTTCCTCTGTTACTCGAGTAATCCCATTTGTAATTTTCTTAATCGCCTGATTCGTTTTTTCTGCTAGTAGATTTCCTTCATTAACCTTTTCGGTACCTTCTTTAATAGAGGAGACTGCAATAGTAGTTTCCGCTTGAACTCCCTTGATCAGGTCAGCTATTTCTTTCGTGGCTTTTGCAGATCGTTCAGCTAGTTTACGGACTTCTTCGGCAACCACTGCGAAACCTTTTCCATGTTCTCCTGCTCGGGCCGCTTCGATTGCTGCATTAAGTGCTAACAAATTTGTTTGTTCAGCAATGTTATTAATTACCTCGATAATACTTCCAATCTCTTCGGAACTTTCGTCTAATGACTCCATTACCTGACTAGCTTGTTCAATCACTTGAGAAATCTCGTTCATTCCATTCAATGTCTCAACTAAAGAATGCGTTCCTTCTAGGGCATCCTCTTTAACTGATTGACTGAGTTGATTAACTGTTTGTGCACTATTGGCCACTTGCATAATCGATACAACCATTTCCTTAACTGTTTCAGAGGTCTGTTCTGAAGCTACAGCTAAAATATTGGCATTTTTATTTACACCATTAATAGATTTGCTCATTTTTTCAATAGCAGTTGAGATCTGGTCAACATTTTCTTCTGCATTTCTTACATTAGCATCTACTTGTTCAATGGATGCCATCATTTCTTGAATAGCAGAAGATGTTTCGACAGCTGCAACTGCTAAACTATCTCCATTTTCCGCCACTAAATTAATAGAAGCACTCATTTGTTGCACTGAAGCAGAAATTTCCTCAACATTGGATGTAGTAACACTAGTGTTCCCGGCTGACTTGCTGAATAGAAGCAACTAACTTACTTACGGAATCGTTAGCTTTATTCATGGACCCTTCTAATTCATGGGCATTAACGGCTGAATGATCTATGTTTTTTTTAATCTCTTTAATTAAGTTACGGAAATTGATTATCAAAATATTCATTGAATAACCTAATTTACCCAACTCATCTTTTCGCTTGGCAATATTTTCGTTAACTTCATGTTCCAAATTTCCTTTTGAAACATCTTCTGAGATGTCTACTATTTGCTGAATAGGTTTAATAATAAGTTTATAAATCAATACAGAGAGTAATATCAAAATAATAATGAAAATAATACCGATAGAAAGGTTAACGTTGATTAAACTGTTTTTAACAGATGTGCTTGTTATTTGTTTTTCAGTAACATATAAAACACCAATCGGTTTATTTGTAAAATCATTTAATGCTGATACCATTTCTGCATATTCAATTGATCCAGAATTCGATGTCTTAAAACTTTTCAGATTTAGATTCTTTTCAGTTACATAAGCAAAAAGTTTATTTTTATCAACTTTAGATGATGTAGTTAATAATTTTCCATTGTCAGTTAACAAAGTAATATCATTATGTAAAGTAGCCTTAATTTCATTTAGAGCATTGTTATCAAGAATTCTCCCAAAAATTAATATCCCTGATGGATTATTACCTTCTTCATTTGTAATTTTTGAAACAGCGATTACTGCTAAGCCTTTTGAGGTCTGAATAAGACCTGAAAAGTCACTGTTATTTTTCAGTTTCCCTATAATGGAGGAATTGCCGAGTTTACCTGAGAATTCTTTTACATCTCCGACCTCTGAGATGACATTTCCATTTAAATCAACTGTTGCAATAAAGTGTAGGTTGGGAACAGTATCTTTAATTGAATTAACATTATCATTTATCCATGTTAAATCTTTATTTTCTACTGCTTGTCTATAATCTTCCCAATAGGCATTAGACTTTGTTGTATCTAATAGTTGATTTCCAAAATTCTTTATTAGTTTTTCCGTCGCCAAACTTGATGTAAGAACTCTTTCTTTTTCCATTTGTGTTAAATCACTGGTTATATGGAAATATAAATAAGAACCTGCAATGGAAATAGGGATAACCAAAAGTATAATTATTATTGATAGCATTTTGAACTGCAATGATTGTAAAACTTTTTTCATATATACACCCCAAATAAAATAGTAAATAAGTCACTGTTTTTTAATTAACAGAATAATTATATTAAAATATTAGAATAAATATTTATTTTTTGTATAATTTTGTAGATTTTTTTGGAAAATGTTACATATAATCGAACATTCAATTATATTATATTTATCCTAAATTTAAAAAGAATGTTAAGGATATAAGAAGTAGTCTTTATCAGAATTTGGTAAATTAACTCGTTTTGTCCTTTAATGATGAAATGACAATTGAAATTAATTTTAACAGCGGGCGAAAGAATGTGGGTTTAAGTGGGGTAAAAAGGAAAAAGAATTTTTTAGTGGTACAATAATAAGAATAATAACCCATGGAAAAGGCTTACTTACACCATTCCCATGGGTTTTGCTAATTTTAATGGTATGTTTTCCTAATAGTCGACTTGATTGTTATCAGGAGTGACTAGTAAAAAACCTTTATGTCGAAAAACTTAGATTACCTATAAAGCGGCCGTTCTTTCATTATGTTTTGAATTATTATGCATGTCTGTTTTCATAAATGAATTTTTTTCCATAAGGTCCGTGTTCATTTATTTCTGGATGTTCAATTTGTACAGTTGAGTGATCCAGTCCATGCTTATCTTTTAATATTTTATTGATAATATCAACTATGCTAAAAGGATCACTGTCTTCATCTATAAATATATGTGCTGTTAAAGAGTGATGGTCAGTAGTAATGGCCCATAGATGCAACTCATGAACGTCTTTAACACCTAAAACTGACTGAATATCTTTGCGGATTAAATCAAGATCAAATGTTTCGGGCACTGTCTCCATCAAAATAAAATATGACTCGCGAATTATTTTTGCACCGCCAATAAAAATGACAACACCGATAATTAAACTAATTAGAGGGTCTATAATATAAAGATCCGTAAAATAAATCAAAACGGCAGAAATGATAACACCAACAGAATTTAATAAGTCTCCTATAAAGTGCCACAGCGCACTTTTTACATTAAGATTATTCTCCTCTCTGGTACTGCGCATTAAGACGATAGTAAGAATAATATTAACCAACAATCCTATCAAGGCAACGCTTAGCATTAATTGTAAATCAACTTCTCTTGGACTAAGGATTCTTTTAATCCCCTCAACAAAAATACCTATAGCGATAACGACTAAAGCAAGACCGTTTAAAAAAGACGCAAGTATCTCGAAACGCAGATATCCAAATGTATATTTATTGTTTGATTTTTTAGTAGCCAAGTAAATGGCCGTCATACTTAATCCCAAAGCAAGTACATCAGACATCATGTGGGCAGAATCAGACAAGAGAGCTAAAGAATCAGCCAATATCCCTCCGACAATTTCTACCACGGTAAAAAACAGCGTAAGGATTAAAGTAATCCATAATGCTTTTTTTGATTTATGTTGTTCTTTTACATGATCTAGATGATGAAAATCATTGCTTTTCATAATACCGTCCCCTTTCAATGTAAATATACTTCTTTATGGATTGCTTTGTCAATTTTAATTGAGAATAGACTATTCTAATTGAGAATAATATTCACAACTGATTCTGCTGAAATAATGATATTGGTTATCAATTTGAGATTTATATTATAATAATTATTATTTGTTGATTTTAGTTGTTTCGTTCGTTGTTTGGTTGTCCCCCAAATAGTAAAGCATTTTTAATCAATCCAATATTGATTCATTTCTAAATTATGGGAGCATGGAGGCGTGCAAAATAAAACAAAAGTTTTTGTTGTATAATTTCATATTAGATTTCAAAATAGTTCTTTAACCAGCTATCATCTGGTAAGATTTTTAAAGGTATAGTTAAATATTATCTGGATTCACACTCAAGTTGGTAGAGTTAGTCGTCAAGCTTGTCCTAAAAAATAATTATGAACCAAATCCAATTTTTCAAAATGCATTTGAACTACGGGAGGAATGATGGTATGAAATTGGGTTTTATCAGTGATTCACACGGTGGTTATGAAAATGTAGTTCAAGCTCTAAAGTTTCTTGAAGGCTCTATGCAAATTTGCCATTTGGGCGATGTTTTATATCATGGCCCGCGGAATGACCTTCCAGAGACTTATAATCCAAAGAATTTGGCTGCATTTCTAAAGGATCGAAAAGATGTTGTCTATGTTCGCGGAAATTGTGATGCGGATGTCGACGAGATGGTTACAGAGCAAGACCTTTCCTATAAATCGCGGGTCATAGCCTTTGATAACTATAAATTTTATCTTGTACATGGATATGAGGAGACGGAAGAAGAGCGAATTGAGGTAGCGAAAAAACTTGGCTGTCAGGTTGTTGTATCCGGCCATACGCATATCAAAGTACTTAAAGAACAAGACGGGATCATCGTACTAAATCCCGGAAGCACGACTATTCCAAAGGATGGGACTAAGTCCTTTGCTTTGTATGAAAATGGGCAAATTGAACTTTGGAATCTTGATAGCCAAACTTTAATAAAGAGAATGGGAATACAGAACTATCGGCTGCCTGGAAAATCGATAAAGCATGCAAGATTTTTTTGGTGAACGAATGGGAAAAAGGAATAACAAAATGATTAAAAAATGATATTCTGAATAAGTTATTAATTTAGGAAAAGAAGTGAAAGTAATGAAAATAGGTTTTTTTGATTCTGGAATAGGTGGAATGACCGTACTACATCAAGCTTTGAGGTTTCTACCGAATGAAGATTACATATTTTATGCGGATACTTTACATGTTCCATATGGTGAAAAACCAAAAGAAGAGGTAAGGGAATATATATTTAATGCAGTGGACTTTATGGCTAATCAAGGAGTTAAAGCATTAGTCATTGCATGTAACACTGCAACAAGTATCGCAGTGGATGAACTTCGCCAAAAGTATGATTTCCCTATTTTGGGTATTGAACCAGCCGTAAAACCTGCTGTTCAAAGCTGTGGAGAAAAAAGAAAAAAGGTATTAGTGTTGGCAACTAATTTGACGCTCAGAGAGGAAAAGTTTCATAACCTTGTGAAAAGTTTAGACCATCACGATATTGTTGAAAGTCTACCGCTTCCTGGTCTTGTCGAATTTGCTGAGAATTTCGAATTCAGAGAAGAGAAGGTTGTACCATATTTAAAAGAAAAACTATCCGCGCTTGATTTACAACGATATGGAACGATTGTTCTTGGATGCACCCATTTCCCTTATTTTAAAAATAGTATTAAGAAAATATTTCCTGAAGAAGTGGATATTATTTCTGGAAGTATTGGAACTGCCAAAAACTTAAAACGAATTCTCGAAGAAAGAAATCAAATTAACGATGGAACAGGGAATATTTCGTTTTTTAAATCTGGTCTTAAAGTTGAAGATAAAGAAACCTTATCGAATTATAATGAGTTATTAATAATGTTAGACAGGATATAAATCAAAAAGATAAATCTATTTTGACAACGAATTTAGAAATAAGTTTAGCCCAACGCTCAAGAGTGTTGGGATTGGCGAATTTGTAACAAGTAAATGAGGTTCTTTTATGTAATTGTTAAATCTTAAGGCGTGCATTCTCAATAAAAAATTGAGTAAATCTAATTTATTATCCAATTTTTGTGTATGATTTCCCCATTTATAGAAATGATAAAAATACAACATAAGTCATAAGGTAGTTAGTGCAACCGAATAGAAAACAGTTGTATTTTGAAAGAAACTAATATAAAGGAGACATGTTCATGAAAGTTTTACAAAGAATTGCCTTAACATTAGTTATCATTGGGGCTATAAATTGGGGATTAATCGGTTTATTTAATTTTGATTTAGTAGCGGCATTATTTGGTGGACAAGACTCTTTTTTATCAAGAGTTATTTATAGTCTGGTTGGCCTTAGTGGATTAATCTGTTTAACCCTATTGTTTAAGCAATGGGAAGTGACTGATACGAAAGAAGAGGCTAATAATAGGAGAAACTACGGTAAACTTAATTATGGAACTGAATTTGGTGAAGAAACTGACTTATCCCATTTAAAAAACTCTGCCAGAGAAGATGAATAAAAATAGAAAGTAAGAGGGTGTCCTAAAAGCTATTGTTTTGGGATACCCTCTTCCTACGTATAGTCAAATATTTTAGGTGAATTCTTTTGTTTTTGAGTGGGAGGGGTATCCCTCCCACTTAAATTAATTTTGGACATGTAGAAACAGCTTCTCTGCTGGAACGAAAATATGTAGTAAAATCAATGATTACAGGCGATAATCATCATATACTAGGAGGTTTAGTATGAAAAATGAAAAAAGGAAGTTGTCACCAGAGCAACGTGAAGAAATACTCGGAATATTGAAAGCTCGTTTTGAAAAAAACATGAATCGCCATAAAGGGCTTGAATGGGCAAATGTACAAGCGAAGCTAGAAACTAATACAGAAAAGCTGTGGTCGCTCAATGAAATGGAAAGAACTGGCGGTGAACCGGATGTTATTGGTTATGATAAAATGACGGATGAGTATATTTTTTATGATTGTTCAGCCGAAAGTCCTAAAGGTCGCAGAAGTGTTTGTTATGACCGTGAGGCACTGGAGTCAAGGAAACAACATAAACCAGAAAATAATGCGATTGATATGGCTACTGAATTGGGCATTGAGCTTTTAACGGAAGAACAATATCGGGAGTTGCAGAGACTTGGAAATTTCGATATGAAAACATCGAGCTGGGTGAAAACACCCTCTAATATTAGAAAACTCGGTGGGGCGATCTTTTGTGATCGTCGTTACGACACTGTATTTGTGTACCATAATGGAGCAGAATCCTACTATGCCGCTAGGGGTTTCCGTGGCTCGCTTACGGTTTAGACTCTGAAGTGCATTCATGGAGGCTGCAGGAGTATTCTATTGGGAAATGTTAATGATGGAAAAATAAATTTAGGATGGAATTTTACATGTTAAGAATAAGTAATATTAAGCTTCGTGCTGATTTTAATCCAAGTAAGGAAAATGAACTTTTAGCTCAGAAAATCCAGAAAATACTAAGGGTCAAGCAGGACAAAATATTGTCTTTTCATATTTCTAAGAAGTCAATTGACGCAAGGGAAAAAAATAATGTCCAGCTTGTTTATACTGTTGATGTAGAAATTGAAAATGAAAGAACGTATTTAGGGATAAAAAATGTCTCATCTTTTGAACCGGTAGAATATGTGAATAAGAAAACTAAAAAAAACATCCGTCCTGTAGTAGTGGGCAGTGGACCAGCAGGGCTTTTCAGTGCCTTAGTGCTTGCAGAACATGGTTTAAACCCCATTGTTGTAGAGCAGGGAATGGACGTCGATAAAAGAAAAATGGCAGTTGAAAAATTTTGGAAAGACGGAGAACTTCAAACGGGTAGTAATGTGCAATTTGGTGAAGGTGGAGCTGGAACATTTTCAGATGGGAAATTGACTACCGGTATAAAAAATACGAGAATTCCAAAGGTACTAAAGGAATTGATAGAAGCCGGTGCCCTAGTAAAATTGCTTATTTATCAAAGCCGCATATTGGAACGGACATTTTGATCAATGTTGTTAGAAATATTCGAAAAAAAATCGAACGTCTTGGTGGAGAAGTGTGTTTTGAAACGAAAATGAAGGAGCTTATCATTGAAAATGGTGAAGTTCGAGGCGTGGTGCTTGAAAGCCAAGGAGAATCCCAGACTATCGAAACCGATGCTGTAGTATTGGCGATCGGGCATAGTGCTCGAGATACTTTTTATATGTTAAAGGATTTAGGTGTAGACATGATACCTAAGCCATTTGCAGTTGGTGTACGGATTGAACATCACCAAAAAGACATCGATTTACAGCAATTCGGTAGCTTTGCAAATAATCCACTACTAGGTGCATCTGAATATAAGCTGAATGCTCATCTTCCCACTGGACGAGGTGTTTACACGTTTTGTATGTGCCCTGGAGGACATGTTGTTGCAGCTGCATCAGAAAAAAATACTGTCGTGACAAATGGGATGAGCTATAGCGCAAGAAGTGGTGAAAATGCGAACAGTGCTTTGCTTGTTTCTGTCACGCCAAAGGATTTTGATGGTGATGTTTTGGCGGCAATCGAATTTCAAAGAAAACTTGAGCGAAAAGCATTTGAACTAGGTGGCAGAAATTATTTTGCACCTGTACAGTTGGTCGGCGATTTCTTAGAAAATAAGGGTAGTAAACAACTTGGTGATGTTATTCCAACATATACCCCAGGTGTTACTCCAACGGATTTAAGAGAATGTCTCGATGATTTTATTATTGATAGTTTAAAAGATGGGTTGCGCGCAATGGATAAAAAACTTGCTGGCTTTATCAAACACGATGCCGTTTTATCAGCTGTAGAAAGCCGAAGCTCTTCACCAGCTACCATTAAGCGAAATCCGCTCACTTTTGAGTCAAACATCAAAGGGCTATACCCTTGCGGTGAAGGTGCAGGTTATGCTGGAGGGATCACGTCTAGTGCTGTTGACGGTATAAAATGTGCAGAAGCAATAATGGAGATTGAAGATTAGTTTTTGATACACAAATATAATTTAAAGAGTTTAAGAGCCTAATCCTTTAATAGATTAGGCTCCTTAGTGTATGGTGCATCTCATTTTTTCTATTTAAGATTAAATTTTACCGAAGTCAATTGCTCCGAAACATCCCATAACTTCTGCATCGTTTCTTTGTTATAGATTTTTGAGTGAGGTGTTTCCACCGT
Source organism: Bacillus sp. T3 (assembly GCF_033449965.1). Taxonomy (NCBI): domain Bacteria; kingdom Bacillati; phylum Bacillota; class Bacilli; order Caryophanales; family Bacillaceae; genus Bacillus; species Bacillus sp. T3. The sequence goes on along the minus strand of NZ_CP137761.1, from coordinate 4,292,856 downwards.
CGGATTCCCTTTGCGATTTCCTGCACCATCCGGGCCGATATATTCCCCGCCTACTAATTTTTGGTCTATTGCTGCCATTATTGTGGGTAATGCCCCTTTTTCAGCAGGTTGCGCTATTAGTTTAATAATCGGAGTAATATACCAAGGTGCTTTTTCTTTTCCAATTCTAAAAAGATTGGTAGAGGATATCCCTGGGTGTGCAGCTAAGCTTATTGTTTTATAGCCATTGCGCTTTAAACGTTCATCTAACTCCTTGGCAAATAAAAGGTTTGCTAGCTTACTTTGTGAATAAAATTTCATTGCTTTATAACCCATTGAACCATCCAAATTATCAAAATCAATAATACCATTTCGATGAGCGATGGAACTTAGTGTGACAACACGAGGGTGTTCTCCTTTTTCTAAGAAAGGAAGCAGTAAACCTGTTAAGGCAAAATGTCCTAAATGATTGCATCCGAATTGTAGCTCAAATCCTTCTTCCGTTCGTGAATAAGGAGGAATCATAACACCAGCATTATTAATTAATAAATCTAAAGAATTGTATTTTCGGGAAAATTCATCTGCAAACTGATAAACACTTTTTAATTTTGCTAAATCTAGATAAAGAACATCTATTTTTCCGTCTGGAAATAACCGTAGCAACTCGTTCTTTGCTGTTTCTCCTTTAATTACATCTCTCACAGCCATGACCACTTCATTTCCCATACTTACAAAATATTTGGCGGTTTCAAGTCCTAGTCCACTGTTTGCGCCTGTAATAACAACTATTTTACTAGATATATCAATGCACCCCTTTTTAACATAGTTAGCGTATAGCGTAATCTACGTTTTACACAACGAGTAGTATATTTTAATGCTTTTTAAGAATAATACTTTAGATGATATTTTTCTATTATAACAACTGGGTGATTTAATTATTTATAAAATAGGGATTAAACTTTTGAAAGAACCAAACACATTTTTATGGATTTTGAGTTTTTCGAAAGATCATTTGAGTATAGATACCACCAATCCTTACAAAAATGGTATTGTAAAAGCAAATGATTAATGAGGGGAGTAGGAGATGAGGAAGTATATTGCTTTTCTGCGAGGTATCAATGTTGGTGGGAAAAATAAAATTTCTATGCCCGAACTAAAGAATGTATTTGAGCAAAATGGTTTTAAGGATGTTGTTACTTATATAAACAGCGGAAATATAATTTTCACCTGTGATTATAAAGATGAGAAAAAGCTTAAAGAAGAATGCGAAGTATTAATTACGAATAAATTTCAGTTAACTATCCCTGTTTCCATTATAGCTGTAAATGACCTTATTGCGGCACTTAACCATGCACCATTATGGTGGGGGCATGACAAGGACTCAAAGCATAATACCATATTTGTGATACCACCAACTACCGTGGAGGAAGTGATTGAGAGTGTTGGGGTAATTAAACCTGAATATGAAAAAGTTGATCATTATGGTAGAGTGATTTTTTGGTCTGCGCCTATCGAAACCTTTTCAAGAACCCGGTGGTCAAAGATTGTCGGTTCGTCTTTGTATGATAGCATTACAATCCGAAATTCAAACACGGTAAGAAAACTATTACAGCTTGCAGACAGATGAGGAAATGCGAAGATCTTACATTAGTTTTAATAACATAATAAACACTGGGACGGCTCTTTTGCTTCTGTAATTATTTATTGTAAATATCAGGAGAACAAGAGAACCGTCGCTGTGTTTTTTAAATCAATCTAATGTGGATAAATCTTGAGTGGCAAGGACTATTAGAATAGGAACTTAGCTACCCGCCTCAATCTTCCTGCCCGGATAAAAAGCCCGCCCGGTATCCAACTGATTCTCCTTTGCCGTTCGTATACTTGGAGTAAGCCTGAAAACAACCGTATGACTCCCTAAAGACGAGCGGTACTTCTCTACATGAGACGGTGAAAGGTTATTATCATAGTAGCCTGGCACATACTTATCGAGAATGGCCTGCATTACCGTTGTCGCTTCGTCTAAATCCGTTACCGTTTCGAGTTCGCCAAACAGCATTACACTCATGTAAGCAGTATCTGTCTTGGCTGGTATCGGACTAACCATCGTTCCGTAATCCTCAGCTACTGTAAAACAACAATTGGTATTGGCCTGAATCAATTCAATTTTTCTCCCTTGCGACGCTCCATGAAAGTATAAAGCGTCATTCATCCAGATAAAATTCAACGGGACAACATAAGGCAGTTCCCCATCTGTTAAACCAAGGTAACCTATCCGTGCCTGGCTTAAAAATTGATCAATCCGCTTATCATCTCTACATACTAACTTTTCTTGGCGAACCTTATGCATTTCCCATCCCTCTTTCTAATATATGATAAAATCATTGTAGAAAATAACTGTACATAGGAAAAGCGACAGAATCAAAAAGTTTATTGGGGACAGACGGAGGGTTAACAATGGAACTTACCCCTTTTTTAGATAAGAAATTACCAGAGCCTTTATACAGTCAGTTGTATAATTGGATTAAGAAGGAAATTGAAGAAGGAAGACTGTTGACTGGAACGAAGCTGCCATCGATTCGCCAGCTAACGAATCATTTAAAGGTCAGTCGAAACACGGTGGAGGCTGCCTATCAGCAGTTACAATCAGAAGGGTACCTCGAAAGTGTCCCTAAAAGTGGAATATGGGTAGCGGAGATGGAGCAGCCGCTACTGCATCCGATTGTGGTGGAACAGCTTATTAATTTGGAGGTTAAACCATCAAGCGATATCGTTGTCGATTTTGAATATGGGAATGTAGATCTTGAAAAGTTCCCCTTGAAGCAGTGGATAAAGTGTTTATCCGAGTCGGTTGATCAAGAGAACAATTGGTTATTTCAGTATAGCGAAAAACAGGGTGAGTTCGAATTGAGGCAGGAGATTTCAAACTATTTACTGCAATCCAGAGGTGTCCGTTCTTCACCAGAACAGATTATTATTACCGCCGGAACACAGGCCTCCATAATGTTGCTCTGTCAGCTTTTAGAACTCCACGGAAAATCTGTCGCTATGGAAGAACCTGGATACAGTGGAGTGCGTTCGGTCTTAGAAGATCAAGAGTGCCATATCGAACCTGTGCCCCTTGAGAAAGATGGTTTATCAATGGAGCACTTGCACGCGTGCAGTGCAAACGCCGTATACGTAACGCCTTCTCATCAATTTCCAGTCGGGATGGTTTTGCCTTTTTCGAAAAGAATGCAATTACTAAAATGGGCTTATCAAACGGGTGGATACATTATTGAGGATGATTATGACGGTGAGTTTCGCTACCTGGGGCCAACCGATTCCGTCGTTGAAATCGCTTGATGAAGAGGAAAGGGTAATTTATTTAGGGACGTTTTCTAAATCCTTTCTACCATCAGCTCGGTTAAGTTATATTGTTCTTCCACCCTCGTTAATGGTTCTATATTCTCGCAAGTTTGAGGCTTATAACCAAGCTGTCTCTCCGATGATTCAGAAAGCAATGGCTCTGTTTATGCAATCTGGAGAATTCGAACGGCATATTCGTAGAATACGCAAGCTGTATCAAAGAAAACATCAGGCTCTACTAAGAAGTATTGAACAATATATGGGCACTCAAGTAAAAATTGTCGGCGAAAAATCAGGCTTACATATCCTATTAAAGCTTAAAGGTATATCAACCCCAGAGCTGATCGAAAGGGGTTTAAAGAAGGGGGTAAAAGTATATTCCCGGCACGGTTTTGGTATAACCCATCCCCAGACAGTCATTCCTATATCATGTTAGGATTTGGTGGATTAACAACTGATGAAATTGAAAATGGAATTAGAATCCTTGCTAGCTGCCTCCCAGCAACAGAAGATAAAATATCTTAAATGAGATGATAGTCTGAAAATAAGGAAAAGGCAACAACCACGATGGTAATTGCCTTAATACTTTTCATTTATTAAATCAACGCATTGACAACTGTTGATTAATTTTATCAAGCTCCATTTTAAGTTTTGCCCAATCTTTCTCGGACTTGTTGCCTGACTTTTACCATCTACATAAGGTATTAAACAGAAGTCAGGAGGTAATGTAATGGATTATCAGCAATTAATGCAAAGAAGACATCATTGCTTGTTAAAAATGCAAAAAGCGTATGCGAAGTATCATCATTGGTACAATTCCCTTCAACACGTTGAGTCGTTATTAGCGCAACAACAGCCATTGCTACAATTTAATCCTAGTACTCAAGTAAATCCATATGTAAATGTGAGCCCATTTACGCAAGTAAATCCACATTTAGAAGTCAATCCGATTACACAAATAAATCCAAAATTATTCAGTGATATTGAAATTAGCCCAACAACACAAGCATATTTTAATTTAGATCCTGATATTTATTTAAACCTAGGAAAATAAAAGCTTCTTAATTTGGGTGCCCTGCTGTTTCAAGTGGGGCATTCCATTTGAATGGAAATCATCCTTTAGGAAGTGAGGGGAGTGTTTTGGTCCAGTTTTTTAGCGTGGTAATAAATAAAGATAGTATGACCATAAAGATAAAAAATAAGAATGTTAGAGTTAACCGAATGGCGATTTTCATAGATCAATATTATGTTGGTTCCATTTCACTCATAGACACGATTGTGTTAAATACAAGTGGCTATCATCCTAATACAGTGCAAATTCAGGCAGAAGTCATAGTAAATGGCCAATTAGATAAACTTAATGAAACTCATTTAGTAAAACCACAATCATTTCGTGAACCACAAAACAAAGCAGGAGATATCCTTATTGCCTGTGATAATGTGAATGGATTGCCTTATGGATATATGGGACATGGAGCGATGGCGATAAATGATACGCTGGCAATTGAATCTCTACCGTTTGATCCTATTGTCAGGATCATTACAATCGAAAGCTTTAAGAAAGATCATCCTATTCATGCCCAGTTCCGGCCTGTATCTGAAGAAATGGGGCAAAATGCAGCAAAATATGCTTTATATTACTTAGATGTATATCAGAAAAATAAAAAGAAGGGGATTAATAAACCAACGTTTTACTTTACACTTAAGACCCCATTAAAAGACGAGTGGACCTACATCTACTGTACAAAACTAATATGGCTTAGCTACTACTATGGCGCAGGGTATGAGTTTAAAAACGATCATTTATGGTTTTCGCCTGAAGACGTCTACTCTAACTGTATCGATAACCCGGATTTTAAAGTCATCTATATCCACCCCAACTTTACATTTCACCTTGATTTATAAAATAATCTCCTCTAATAAGAAGAGATTATTTTTTTGTATTACAGCCAAAATATTCCTCATGTTAAGAATTTACAAACGTATCAATGCCCAATCCTTATTAAGAATATCGAATTCAAGATTTTGGGTTTTTTACTACCCCCATAATACGGTTTTGCTTGTTCGTATTCTTTTATTGTGATTAACAAGAAACATGAGGGGAATAAAATGAGCAAACTAACAAGGGGAGCCTTTTCCATGGTGTTAGCAGGTGCGGTTACGTTTTCAATCACTAACGCCATATTAGTCAATCAATCTTCTAAACATATGGCAGAAGAATCTGCTTTAACAATATCCGGAGACCCCAAAAAAGCGGATGTAAACAATGAAAAAACGGTGACGGATCAGGCGCCAACAACGAATGAGAAGGCTGAGCCGGCTATACATGAGGCTATAGAAAATGAAAACAAGAGTGATAGGACTAAAGCAGTCATTCAACAGAATGCAAATAAATCTACAGAAGCAACGGCAATAAGTCCTGCTAAAGTGACCACATCGCCAGCGCCTGTTAATAAGAATGTAACAACCACAGCGACACCAGTTTCAGCAACGATACCTGCGACAAGTCCCAAAGCACCAACAACACCAACAACACCAACGAGTACGGGAACAAATACAACAAGTCCGACCCAAACGACAATCAATAATGGACAACAAGTTTCCCAGGACGCAAAAGAAAAGGCTGCAATCCGTCAGGATAATAAAGAAAACAATGGTAAGAACATGTAGTACAGTCGAAAAGGATCACCAAAAGGTGGTCCTTTTCCTATAAAAAATCAACAAAAACAGGCCTTCCCCAAATGGGAAAGACCTGTGAAAAGGTTGTGTTACATATATTCGTCCACTTTCACGATAGAGGTTTCTTGGGTTACATTGCCTTTTCGTTTAAGTTTATTCCAACCTACTGTTACACCCTTGATTGCGGAGAAGAGTGATTTGATCACGACATAGGTCATTAGCTGTTTGTACAAGATTCGTTGCAGAAACAGGGAAACCAGTGGTTTCGGATTTTCCTTCTCCAATCGAAACGCATATAGAGATGTAATGAAATCTAGTAAGTAGAACAATGTAAACCCAATAGCTGCTTTTCCGGGATTTCCAGTAAATAAAGCCAAAAGGAACAATAGATCCGCAATCGGCGCGATAGTTTGATAAATATATTGGAAAATCCACATGTTTGGAAGGGCAATATAGCCTAATGAGTGATGTTTTTTATTAAATAAAGCCTCACGATGCTTCCATAAGCATTGTAATGTCCCATAAACCCATCGATAACGTTGCTTTGCCAGGCTTTTAATATCTTCAGGCACTTCTGTATAGGCATAAGCCTTTTCTTCAAATTCAATCTTTTTCCCATTCCGTAAAAGTGTAAGTGTGATATCGGTATCCTCTGCTAGAGTGTCCTCTTTAAAGTATCCCGCTTCTTCTACCGCCGACTTTCTCCATGCCCCGATTGCACCTGGTACGACCGTAATGCAATTGAGCGCCGCAAAGGCCCGTCTCTCCAGGTTAAAGCCTGTCACATATTCGATATGCTGCCAGTTTGTCAGGAGGTTCCCTTTATTGCCGACCTTTACATTACCAGAAACAGCTGCAACCTGTTCATTCTTGAAATGGTTAACAAGCAAAGAGATAGCATTCTCTGCGATGAGTGTATCAGCGTCCAGCGCAACCACAATTTCTCCCTTAGCTTCTTTAAACCCGATATTAACAGCTGACGATTTTCCTCCGTTGGCTTTTTTAATTAATCTGACTATGGAATTGTTTGCATAACTTTCTTCAACTACAACAGCAGTATGATCCTTTGATCCGTCGTCGATCATTAATATCTCAAAGTTTGGGTAATCACTAGATAAAATTGAATGAATGGTATTGCAAATGACTTTTTCCTCATTATAGGCAGCAATAACGATGCTGACAAAAGGGGTAAAGTCAGGGTCAATCCTGGTCTGTTTATTTCTCTTTACCTGCCTTCTGGAAAGAAAAACAAAGACCGCCAACCGAACGATTCCTAAAAGAATCGCTGAATAGAACAGGAAGCTTACTCCAAAGTGCCAGCCCTGGAGGATTTTAAATACAGCCTTATCATAAACTAAAAAATGGCTGTCCTGAGTAACAGGGGGCATGATCTCACCATCCGTTTTTCCGATTAGATCACCGATTGTGGTAAATGTGTAGCCGCGCGCCTTTAGTTCTTTAATGATAACAGGTAAGGCTTTTACCATATTGGAGCGGTCACCACCGGCATCATGCAGCAAAATCACATTTCCTTCCGGCAGCTGATTTAATACAGTATTGACAATGTCATTGCTAGAAAGGTTTTTCCAATCATCAGAGTCAATTGATTGACCGACCATGGTATAACCCATTTCCTGTGCTTGCATGACAGCTGCCAGTTCACTTTTTGTTCCCAACTTCGAATCGGCAATATAAGGCGGGCGGAAAAGAGTCATGGAGTGACCTGTAATCCCTTGGAATAAACGCTGATTCGCATTCAGCTCCATTCTCAGTTGCGATGGAGTAATGGAGGTAACATCAGGATGCGTGAAAGTATGGTTTCCTATTTCGTGGCCTTCCTTATGCAATCTTTTAACAAGTTTTGGGTGCTGCAATGCGTTCGCTCCGACAATAAAGAAGGTCGCTTTAATGTTGTTCTTTTCTAATATGTCCAATATTTGTGGTGTATAGGTTGGATTCGGGCCGTCATCAAAAGAAAGGACGATTTCCTTAGTTTTCGGTTTACCATACCGAATTACATCAGACCGCTTCGGTAATTTATTATAGGTTTCAGTTTGAATCATTCCGTATTCATCCAATTGAATGATTCTTTTCCCTTTTTCTGATTGAGAAGCTATTTTTAGAATCTCGCCAGCACCTGTAAGGCGATCAGGCTCAGGACTAACCAGGGTTTGAAGGGCAGTTGTTGGATCGGCTACTTCTTTTGGTTTATTAATCAAATTCCAGATAGATGGATCTTCTGAACCGAGCCTCCAAACGGCTATTCCCTTTGTGCCGCTGTCCATTGCCAACTTCATTTGATTATGAAATGTAGCAGCATCTAAGAACCAAACGATATGTTTTTTTTCATTTAGTTTGTAGCGTAAATAAGGGTTCCCAGTATCCTTATTCCATTGGATTTTGAGATTCGTATCATTCCCCAAAGCCATGATATTCGCGAACGTCATGGCAGTGGCAGGCTGGCTCGATTGTTCTTCCCAGTCGTAGCCATAGTTTCCTAATCCCGCAACCAGTTTTTCGGAAGGAATATTGGGTTGGTTTAAGCTTTCCTTTACCCAATATGTTGGAGCTACAGGTCCAGGCTTACTCATCGAATGGTTTTGGTCATAGAGCATGACAATCAGGCGATCAGCCCTTTTTGCTAGTGTTTCATAGTCAAAACTATTGTTATTTGGCGGAACATCCACCGTGACCATAAGGCTATGTTCATGGAATGCTGCATAAACATTACCCATAAAATCTGTAAAATGATCCTTGTCACCTTTATTAATTTCTTCAAAGTCGATATTAATACCGTCAAAGCCATTTGTTCTCACATAAGCAAGCATATCTTTAATAAAACGGTCTTCAGCACCTGGAGTAGTAAATAACCGGTGCAGTAAATCCCCATCCCATTTATTATTAATAAAATTATTCACTAATGGGAGAACCTTTATCTCATGTGCTTTTGCCTCTTGAGCAATAGATTGGTCAGTGCTGGCTTTAAGCGTGTGATCCGGCGTAAGCTGCAGCCATTCCGGCACTAATGTAGTAATAGAATGAATATTTTTATTGAAAGAGGTTTTGCTGTTTTTGTCCCAATTGACGTAAAATCCATAGACTTCTTGTTTGGTCGTGATTAGATTTTTACTCATGTTTTTTTGGCTGAGAGTGGAAGGATTCGCATTTTTAATCTGTGCTGATAGTTCTTCTTTACAGAAACTTGTATTTATCGGCTCAAACCCGCCATGAGCTGTTCTTTTATTTAGTTCCAGCTCAGGAAAAACTGGGTTGGTACTTAGGCTTTCCATAAAAATAGTTGACACTAAAATAATTAACACGGTAAAGCCTGCACTCATTCGTTTAATGATTGACCAGCGTCTCTTTGCAGGATCAAGAAAAATATGTTCCTGATTTAGCACCCTTTTTTTTAGCCCTAAATTGTAAAACCAATGGAAGAAAAAATAGCAAACAAGACCAATTAATCCACCAAAGGCACCAGAGGCAAGGGACTTTGAAGATAATAGTGTATTTTTCAGTGTAGAAAAGAGCCAGTAATATTCAAATCTACCTAAATCCAGTGAGGGTAATTCCCGAATGTTAGGAATAAAAATTGTAATCAACATTCCAAGAAATAAGGCGATAATATTAAGGCGCAACAAAAGTGAAAAAGCAAACAATAATGGAATTCTAAAACTATTTAAAGGTAAAAAGGCTAGAAAAAAACCAAGTGTACTCGCAATCGCTCTGGCATTTCCAGTAACAGGTGCAAACAAGGATCGGACAATCCACCTAAAAACTCGATTCACATAGACCCCTCCTTATAGGTGTAGTGTCGAATACTATAAAAAACTGGTAGTAATCTAAAGGTTTCACTTCCAGCAGAAAATTGTTACGACAAAAAATGACTATCAACAAAAGTTTAGGTAGTCCTATTCTTATTTTGGGGGTAGGCTGAATAAGTTTATTATTTTTACCTGGTAATCGAGGGAGTTTTTGTTTTAGCTTGCATTTTTAACAATGAATAAAGTTCCGAAATACGAGCATTCCTTTTTGTGTTATATTGTAAACTAGTTATTCCTATCCAATAGTTAATCTATATTTCAAGCAACTATTGATACCTACAACATGATTGGAGCTGAAAGCTTTGTATAAGTTAATTGCAATTGATATTGATGGCACACTTATTAATGACCGTAAAGAAATCACAACAGAAGTAAATGAGGCGATTCAAGCTGCTAAAGCAAAGGGTGTTAACGTCGCAATATGTACAGGTAGACCAATTGGTGGGGTTCATCGATTAATTGAAGAATTGAAATTAACCGATGAAAATGATCATGTCATTACCTATAATGGTGCACTTGTGCAAAATACACACACAAATGAAATCCTTTCCGAAATTTCTTTGACGTATGGAGATTTAAAAGTTTTATATCAATTAAGTGAAGACGTAAATTCACCCATGCATTTTTTTGACTCAGCCAATCTTTATACACCAAATAAACAAATTAACCACTACACCGTTTATGAATCATATTTAAATCAAATCCCGCTTCATTATCGGACGATTGATGAAATACCTGAGGATATTCTAATCCCAAAAGTCATGTTTATTGATGAACCGGAACGTTTAAGCAAAGTTATTGCTGCCATTCCTGAATCATTTAGAAAAAGATATACATTTGTTCAAAGTGCGCCATACTTTTTAGAAATTCTTCATCCAAGCGTATGTAAAGGCAATGCCGTTAAACAGCTTGCAGATGTACTATCTGTTAAACAGGAAGAAGTCATTTGCATCGGTGATGGTGAAAATGACTTGTCCATGGTAGAGTTTGCTGGCTGCGGTGTGGCAATGGGCAATGCAGTACCAATTGTAAAAGAAACGGCTAGTTTCCATACATTATCCAATAATGAAAACGGCGTAGCCTATGCAATCGAGAAATTGATTTTAAGCCAATCGTAATGGCTTACAATTTAGACTCAGAAATCGAATAAACTTTCACGATTTCTGAGTCCTTTTCGAAAAAAACTAATGGACAAATTGGATTTAGAAACGACCTTAAAGATGATATGATAAACATATAGTACAAAATTAAGTAATTTATATATTTATGTATCATTTGGAGATGACAAAATGAGTAAAACCATTTCAGATATAGCAAAAATTGCTGGTGTGGCTAAAAGTACGGTTTCGCGGTATTTAAATGGTGGATCTGTTGGGGAAGCAACCAAGAAGAAAATTGAACAAGCAATTAACGAAACCGGTTATACGCCAAATCCGTTTGCACAAAGCTTAAAAGCTAAGAAAACGAATATTATTGGAACCATTGTACCGAGGCTTGACTCCTATGCTTCATCACAAACCTTAATTGGGATTGATGAGCAATTAAAAAAATTGAATTACCAGATGCTTATCTCGAATACAAGCCAAAGTTTAGAGCGGGAAATAGATAGTATTTATAGCTTCGCTAATCAAAAGATGGCAGGAATTATCTTGCTGGCAACTGTAATAACCGACCTACATATCCAAGCACTTGAGGCTGTAAATATCCCAATTTTATTAATTGGACAGGAGAATGAAATGTTTCATAGCTTGATCCATGATGATTATCACGCTGGTTATGAAATGGGACGGTATGTCTTGGAAAAGGGATATCGTAAAATTGCTTATTTAGGCGTAACAGAAAGGGATATTGCAGTAGGGGTAAAGAGAAAACAGGGATTTAAAAAGGCTCTAGAAGAGGTTCAAGATTGTGAAGTTCAATTCTTTGAAACAGAGTTTAACATTCCAGCTGCGCAAACCAGCGCACAGAAAATTATGAATGAATTTCATCCTTCGATTTTTGTATGTGCAACCGATAATATTGCACTTGGCGCTCTTAAGGCCGCATATTCTGAGGGGCTTGTAGTTCCAACCGAGGTTGCAATTACCGGATTTGGTGGCTATGAGGTTACGGGAATTATTCATCCTAGCTTAACCACAGCAAAGTTTTTTTATAAAGAGGCAGGGGAAACTGCTGCAAGGCACATCGTGAACCTAGTAAATGAGCGTCCTGTAGAAAAATTAACCATCTCTAAATTTGAAATTATTGAACGAGAAAGCGTTGACATAAACTTGAAGCATGCTCTATAATACAGATAACGAAACCGGTTCCAAAAGGAGAGCCGAATTAATAGGTTTGAACAATAAAATCGGTTTCTTTATTTTTTTAGCCCTAAATGGAACCGGCTCCTTAAAAGAGGTATTTTTTTTACTGAAAAAGGAACCGGTTCCAATACACACAATATAAAGAGGGGGATCATTATGGATCACAAAAAAATTGCTCAAGAATTACTAGTTGCAATTGGTGGGAAAGAAAACGTTTCAGCGGCAGCCCATTGTGCCACACGCTTGCGTCTTGTTTTAAATGACGAATCAGTCGTTGACCAGGCAAAATTGGATCAAATGGATGAAGTAAAAGGAACATTTTCAACTGGCGGTCAATTTCAAATTATTCTTGGCTCAGGAACGGTAAATGTGGTTTACAAGCATTTTGCAGCTTTGACTGGCCAAACTGAAATGTCTACAAGTGATGTGAAAGATGCGGCAACCAAAAAATTAAATCCGATTCAACGATTTGTTAAAATGCTATCTGACATTTTCGTTCCGATTATCCCAGCCATTGTTGCTGGTGGTTTATTAATGGGTCTTAACAACGTCCTAACTGCTTCTGATTTATTTATCGAGGGAAAATCATTAGTCGATGCTAATCCAGAAATGGCCGATTTAGCCGCACTTATTAATACATTTGCGAATGCAGCCTTTGTCTTTTTACCGATATTAATTGGTTTTTCGGCGACGAAGCGTTTTGGTGGAAATCCTTATCTTGGAGCCACTTTAGGAATGTTAATGGTCCATCCGGACTTATTGAATGGATATGGCTATGGAGCTGCTCTTCTAAAGCATGAGATTCCAGTTTGGAATATATTTGGCCTCGAGATAGAAAAGGTTGGATATCAAGGGTCGGTGCTTCCTGTGCTTGCGGCCTCATTTATTCTGGCAAAAATTGAAACATACTTACGCAAGGTTGTTCCATCTGCATTAGATAATTTGTTAACTCCTTTATTTTCCATTTTTATCACAGGCATATTAACGTTTACATTAGTTGGACCCGTTACACGTTCTGCAGGAAATTTATTAACAGATGGTATTGTTTGGATGTATGACACTACAGGTGTTATTGGTGGAATCATTTTCGGTCTGTTCTATGCGCCAATTGTTATAACCGAAATGCATCACAGTTTTATTGCTGTAGAAACACAATTACTTGCTGATTTAGTAAAGACAGGTGGATCGTTTATCTTCGTTATTGCTGCAATGTCAAACGTTGCCCAAGGTGCAGCGACACTTGCGGTTTTAAAGACAACGAAGAATGCTAAAATCAAAGGTACTGCTTCAGCTGCCGGAATCTCTGCTTTATTAGGGATTACCGAGCCAGCTATGTTTGGAATTAACTTAAAGTTACGTTATCCGTTTATCGGTGCAATCACTGGGGCTGCCGTCGCATCTGGATTTGTGACTTTGTTCAAGGTGAAGGCGACAGCGTTAGGAGCTGCAGGTCTTCCGGGAATCATTTCAATTCATCCTGATGTGATCCTTTATTATATTATTGGAATGGCGATTTCCTTTGTAGTAGCTTTTTTCGTAACGGTTGTTTTAGCAAAAAGAGAAGCAAAAAAAGCAGGCAATAGTCAGTCAGAACAAGCAGCATAATTGAAAAAAGAATGAAGGGGAGAATCCGATGATTCTCCTTTCTGTATTGGGAGTGTATCAACATGGAATGGACAAAAGAAAAGCGCTACAGGAAAATGCACGATGTCACTGACGCAGAGATTAAAGGATTAGCCAAACTGGTGAATCAATGTCCTTGGCGGCAGTCTTTTCATGTGCAACCAGTTACAGGGCTTTTAAATGATCCAAATGGATTTGCATTTTATAATGGGGAATATCATTTGTTTTATCAATGGTTTCCGCTCGGCCCTATCCATGGATTAAAGCACTGGTATCATACTAAATCAAAAGATCTTGTTCATTGGGAAAACATTGGAATGGCGATTGAACCATCGAATGAATATGATAGTCATGGTGTCTATTCCGGCAGTGGTATTGAACATGATGGGAAGCTTTTTCTTCTCTATACAGGAAATACGCGAGATGAAAATTGGAATCGGCACCCCTATCAATGTTTAGCTGTAATGGATCAAAATGGACATATTACTAAAATGGAAACTCCAGTGATTGCAGATATTCCAGTTGGCTATACCGATCATTATCGTGATCCGAAGGTTTGGAGAGCTGGAGACGAATATTATGCTGTAATTGGGGCTCAGAGGGAAAATAAAACAGGATGTGTCGTTTTATATCGCTCGCCCGATTTAAAACAGTGGCAATTTGCTGGTGAAATGAATACAACTCTTGCTGAATTTGGTTATATGTGGGAATGTCCTGATTATTTTGAGCTGGACGGGCAAGGTGTGTTCCTTTTCTCTCCACAGGGGCTTAAAGCAGAAGGAGATTGCTATAAAAATATTTATCAGTCAGGGTATGTTCTCGGGCGCCCACTTGATTTAGTGACGAATGAACTTATTCACGGTGATTTTCATGAGCTTGACCGAGGCTTTGATTTTTATGCCCCACAAACAACACAAGACCCTAATGGACGAAGAATTTTAGTCGGTTGGATGGGATTACCAGAAATTGAATATCCAACAGATCAAAATGGTTGGGCCCATTGTTTAACTCTTCCAAGGGAGTTATCGGTGAAAGGGGAAAAAGTTATACAACAACCAGTAGCAGAACTTGAATTACTTCGTAGGGAAAAGGCAGAAGGGAATATCATTGTAGATAATGAATCTGCTACGATAGAAGGCTTTACGGGGGAAGTATACGAACTGGTAACAGAATTCTTCGCAAGTACAGCTGAGGAATTTGGGATCGAACTACGTGTTGGGCAAAATGAGAAAACAGTGATTAAATACAACAGAGTTGAGAAAAAATCATTTTTGACCGGAACCCAATCTGGAAAGGCCTTTGCTGAGGAGTTTGGTACGATTCGAAAATGTGGGGTGGATACTGAAACCGTCGCGTTCCGAGTTTTTGTCGACGTTTCTTCGGTTGAGGTATTTGTGAATAATGGAGAAGAGGTTTTCACTGGAAGAATCTTTCCTGGTAAAGAAAGTACAGGAATTCGCTTCTTTTCTTATGGTGGTCAAACAAATGTAAAGGCGATTAAATGGAACATAAATGGATAAATTATAATGATCGTGATTGATTTGAGGTGGTATAATGGGAACACTTTTTTCGATTGGTGAAGTATTAATTGATTTTATCCCTCTTGAAAAGGGGGTTGCATTAAAGGATGTTTTATCTTTTGAACGTGCTCCGGGTGGGGCGCCAGCAAATGTAGCAGCGGCTGTAGCCAAATATGGAATGAGAGCTTCGATGATTTCTAAATTAGGCAACGATGCTTTTGGAGACTTTTTAGTGGAGAAACTTGAACAAACTGGGGTCAATACAAATCATATCCTTCGCACGGATGAGGCCAATACGGGCCTAGCTTTTGTATCACTAAAGAAAAATGGAGAACGTGATTTTTCGTTTTATCGGAATCCATCCGCTGATTTGCTTTTAGAAGCGGATGAATTAGATGAAAAAACGTTTGGGACAGGGGATTATCTTCATTTTTGTTCGGTAGATCTTGTCGAGTCCCCGATGAAACATACCCATAAAAAAGCGATAAACAGCGTGAAATCTAAAAATGGAATCATTAGCTTTGATCCCAACGTGCGTCTCCCTTTATGGAAGAATGACCAGGATTGCCGTAAAACAATATTGGAATTTTTACCATTAGCTCATATTCTAAAGGTGTCTGATGAAGAACTAGAGTTTATTACCGGAATTTCTAATGAAAAAGAAGCTTTGAAATCATTATTTCAAGGTGACGTCGAAGTAGTTGTTTATACGCAAGGTGGAAAAGGTGCGACAATTTTAACAAAAGATATTGTACATGTTAAGCAAGGTTACAAAATGAATGTAGTGGATACAACAGGAGCTGGTGATGCTTTTATTGGTGGGTTTCTATTCCTTATATTAAAGAATGAAGTGCAAAAATCTAATCTTAAGACTTATGTTGAAGAACATGGTATTGAAATGCTGACTTTTGCGAATGCCAGCGGTGCATTAACAACCACGAAAAAAGGCGGAATCAGTGCCCTGCCAACTCTTCATGAAATTGAACAATTTATGATAGTAAACAAGTAAAATCCAGCAGTGTTTTTGAGTAATCAGAGCACTGCTTTTTTCTATACTCAATAGGATAGTTGCTTAAATAAATGAACAAACTGAATCTAAACAAAGTTAAGAAAGGATTCAATCAATTTTTTCGTAACAAGAGGAGAGCATAACATATGACAAACAACGAGAGCACGATGCGAATCGAAAAGGATTTTTTAGGAACAAAGGAAGTACCGGCTGATGCGTATTATGGGATCCAAACACTTCGAGCTGTTGAAAATTTTCCAATTACAGGTTACAGAATCCATGAAGAATTAATTAAAGCAATGGCGATTGTGAAAAAAGCCGCTGCATTAGCCAATATGGAGGTTAAGCATCTCTATTCCGGTATTGGCGATGCCATCGTCCAAGCAGCAGATGAGATGATTAACGGGCAATGGCATGATCAAATAATTGTTGACCCAATTCAGGGAGGAGCCGGGACTTCTATTAACATGAATGTGAATGAAGTGCTTGCTAACCGTGCTATTGAAATACTAGGGAACGATAAAGGCGACTATTTTCATTGTAGTCCTAATTCCCATGTGAATATGTCTCAATCAACGAATGATGCCTTTCCAACAGCTATTCATATTTCAGTATTAAATTTACTCGGAAAATTATTAGCTACGATGGATGATATGCATACGGTTTTTCTGGAAAAAGCGCAAGAATTTGATCATGTTATAAAAATGGGGCGTACCCATCTTCAGGATGCGGTACCGATTCGTCTTGGTCAGGAATTTGAAGCATATAGCCGCGTAATACAGCGAGATATAAATAGGATTAAAGGATCGCGCCAAAACCTATTTGAATCGAATATGGGAGCCACCGCGGTTGGCACAGGATTAAATGCTGACCCGCGCTATATTAAATTAGTGGTTAAACATCTGGCCGACATCAGTGGTTTACCACTAAAGGGGGCTGAACATCTTGTCGACGCGACGCAAAATACAGATGCCTACACTGAGGTGTCTAGTGCATTAAAGGTTTGTATGATTAACTTATCAAAAATTGCGAATGACTTGCGCTTAATGGCCTCAGGTCCGCGAGCGGGTTTGGGAGAAATCAGCTTGCCTGCCAGACAGCCGGGTTCTTCGATTATGCCAGGAAAAGTGAATCCTGTGTTGCCGGAGTTGATTAATCAAGTGGCCTTCCAAGTAATCGGCAATGATCATACCATCAGCCTTGCGTCTGAAGCTGGTCAGCTTGAATTGAATGTGATGGAGCCGGTGCTTGTTTTTAATTTACTGCAATCGATTAGTATTATGAATAATGCATTTCGTACTTTTACAGATAATTGTGTAAAAGGAATCGTAGCGAATGAAGAAAGATTAAAAGAGTATGTCGAAAAGAGTGCCGGAGTTATTACGGCGGTTAATCCACATCTTGGGTATGACGTAGCTGCTCGAATTGCTAGAGAGGCTATACTTAGCGGTGCTCCAGTTCGTGATCTGTGTCTAAAATATGATGTGTTAACAGAGAAGGAGTTAGACTTAATCCTTGATCCATATGAAATGACCCATCCGGGAATCGCGGGTGCCGCGTTATTGGAAAGCGATTAAGCTTCCGGCTGAAGTGCACCCCAAGTTACACAATATCTAAATGATTTACCCTCCTGCCATATGCAACAGGAGGGTTTTCCTTGTTGTAGGATTGTTCATTCTTGTTAAAATAACTGAAATTAAAAATGTAAGGGTATTCATAAGGAAAAGTAAAGAAAAATATCAGAAATTCATAATTTATTCACAAATCTATGTGAAACAATTCACATACAGGTGCTATACTTTGATTATCAAGAACATGTGAAACATTTCACAAACTTAATCGCTAGCGAGAAATCATTCTGTTATTAAATCTAAAAACCATTTTCATTAAGGAGAGGATCATCATGAATAATAAAAAAATTAATCGAGTCGTATTAGTTGGTACAGGTGCAGTAGGCTGCAGCTATGCCTATTCAATGATAAATCAAGGCATTGCCGAAGAATTAGTCCTTATTGATGTAAACGAAGCTAAAGCAGAAGGCGAAGCAATGGATTTGAATCACGGAATGCCATTCGCTCCTTCACCTATCAAAGTGTGGAACGGAAGCTACCAGGATTGTGAAAGTGCTGATTTAGTTGTTATTACAGCTGGACTAGCTCAAAAACCTGGTGAAACGAGATTAGATTTGGTTGAAAAGAATACGAAAATCTTTAAGCAAATCGTAAAAAACATTATGGAAAGCGGTTTTGACGGAATCTTCTTAATTGCAACCAACCCAGTTGATATCTTGACTCACGTAACATGGAAAGAATCTGGTTTACCGAAGGAACGAGTAATTGGTTCTGGGACAGTACTAGACTCAGCACGTCTTCAGTTTGAACTTGGACAGTATTTTAATGTAGATACTAGAAATGTTCAAGCATATATCATTGGTGAGCATGGAGATACAGAACTCCCAGTATGGAGCCATGCGACGATTGGGATTAAAAAGCTTGAAGACTACTTTGAGGAGAACATCGAGCTCAAAAACGAGGTCTTAGACAAAATTCATGTAAACGTTCGTGATGCGGCTTATCATATTATTCAACGTAAAGGTGCAACCTATTATGCAATCGGAATGTCACTTGCTCGGATTACAAAAGCCATTTTAAATAATGAAAACTGCATTCTTCCAGTATCAGCATATCTTGAAGGAGAATATGGTCACAATGATGTTTACATCGGTGTTCCTGCAGTCGTGAACCGCGGTGGAATCCGTGAAATCATTGAAATCAAATTGAATAAAAAGGAACAAGAACAATTTAACCATTCTGTTAAAGTATTAAAGGCAACCATGAATCCACAGGTTGAAGCTGTTAACTAAGGTAGTATAACGTGCTTGAAATTGACTAAAAGAATTTCTAAATAAACTTAATATGCTGAAAATGCCCGTTCATATTGACGAGGTACTTCAACCTTGTTAGTATTATCGTTATTCTAAAATAATGTTTTACCTTGTATAAGTTCAAGAATATGGCTTGAACGTCTCTACCAGGCTGCCGAGAATGGCCTGTCTACAAGGGGCAATGATACGGGCTTTCTCTAGCTATTTATTGTCCTTTGCAGATCCTCCGGTAGCGTGCCGGAGGATTTTTTTAATAGATTCGGAGGGAGTTACAATTACACCATGAAAAATTACTTTCAGTTTTCCGAGCGCAATACGAACTATAAGCAGGAGAGTATTGCAGGAATCACTACTTTTCTATCAATGGCTTACATTTTAGTTGTTAATCCGGTCATCTTGAGCCAAACAGGAATGGATAAAGGAGCTTTATTCACAGCAACAGCCTTGTCCGCGATTATCGGATCGCTGTTAATCGGACTGATTGCCAATTATCCAATAGGCATCGCTCCAAGTATGGGTATCAACGCCTTCTTTACCTTTACTGTCTGCATCGGGATGAATATACCGTGGGAAACCGCATTAGCAGGAGTATTTATTGCCGGTGTTCTCTTTATGATTTTAAGCCTGCTTAAAATCCGCGAAAAAATCATCAATGTTATTCCTCAGGATTTAAAGCATGCGATTGCTGGAGGGATCGGCTTTTTTGTTGCCTTTATTGGCTTGAAGAATGCAGGAATTGTCGTTGGCAGCGAAGCGACTTTTGTGACAATTGGCAACCTGAAATCTGCACCAACGATTCTTGCAATTGTCGGCTTTATTATTACGATTATTCTTTTAAACAGGGGCATTAAAGGTGGTATTTTCTATGGAATGGTTTTATCAACGATAATTGGAATGATTTTCGGGATTATTGACACTCCTAAAGCAATCATAGGAAAAATCCCAAGCATAGAGCCTACATTCGGCGTTGCATTAAGCCATCTCGATGACGTTCTTTCACCTAAGGTACTGGCGGTTGTTTTTACCTTTTTATTTGTTGCCTTTTTCGATACAGCTGGAGCACTCATCGCCGTTGCTAGTCAGGCTGGCCTAATGAAGGATAATAAAATTCCTAATGCGGGAAAAGCGCTCCTTGCGGACTCGATGTCAACGATTGCTGGATCGGTATTAGGTACATCCACAACCGCTTCCTTCGTAGAATCTTCTGCAGGTATTGCAGTTGGGGGCAGAACAGGCTTCACTTCCATTATCATATCAGCCTGCTTTATAATTTCGTTATTTTTCTCGCCTGTATTGGCGATTGTCACACCTGCGGTAACAGCCCCAGCACTAATTATCGTTGGAGCAATGATGGCAACAGAAATCAGCCGCATCAATTGGAGTAATTTTTCGATTGTTATTCCAAGCTTTGTGACGATTATCATGATGCCTTTAACTTACAGTGTTGCAACAGGAATTGCTCTTGGCTTCATTCTTTACCCAATCAGCATGATTGCCATGAATAAAACAAGAGAAGTCCATCCAATTATGTATGTTCTTTGTTTAACGTTTATTGGATATTTTGTATATGTCGTTTAAAATAGAGGTGTCCCAATTTGTTTGGGACACCTTTTTACTTAGCTAACATGAACGCTACATAGAAATCATTTTTATATGGTAAGGTAATGGAAGAAGTAAATTTTATCGGAGGTTTAACATGGAAAATAATGATATATTAATTCGCTTGCGATATGCGCTCGATATAAAAAATACCGATATGGTCGAGATTTTTAAGCTTGGGGGAGTTGACCTTACAAAGGAAGAAGTCCTAAAGGTCCTAACGAAATCCAATGATGAAGAAGAAAATGAAGACAACAACAGTAAATTAAATAATATCAAGCTAGAGTCCTTTTTGAACGGCTTTATTACGTTTAAAAGAGGGAAACAAGATCCAAAACCAGGTCAACCCGAAAGACCTCCGCTTTCTCATGAAAGTATAAACAATATCCTACTAAAAAAGTTGAAAATCGCTCTATCCTTAACTAGTGAGGATATGATTGATTTATTAAAATTAGCAGGAGTCACGATCACAAAAGGTGAATTAAGCGCGATTTTGAGAAAAGAGGGACATAAGAACTATAAAGAATGCGGAGATAAATACGCCCGGAATTTCTTAAAGGGATTAACGATAAAATATCGCGGCTAATCGGGATTTCAAAAATAGGTTTAACACTAAAATGGGGTGGAATATCAATATTCCACCCCAAATATGTTTATGTACTTTTCTCTTTCATCATTGTGTTATTAATTAAAGTGACTATCAATAATAAAATTGGAAGTACCCATAACAGTGGTAGCCAAAGATTATAAGGGAATATGTCAAAAGCCACTTTTATATGCTGTTGATTGTTTAGAGATACGCTATGACCTAAATATACGGCTAGAATAGAAACGAAGATGGTAATTTTACGATTACTTTTTGTCTTTGTGAGTAACTGAATCGCTCGAATAGAAAACAACATATGAAGTGAAACTTTCATAAAAGTCGATATAATAAAGAATAAGATACCAATAACATCTAGATGTTGAATAAACCCCGCGAGCTCAATTTTTGAAATTAATGTAAACATTGGGTAATTTCCATATGAATAAGAAAAGCTATTTAAGCCTGTAATGAGCATTAATTGAGTAATAAATATAACTGTTCCTGAAAAAATGGTTGCCCAAATAGTGGCTTTGACTATATTTCTGTTTGAAGAATTCACAAGCGGCCATATCATGGCCAATTCCAACGTTTGTGCAAAGCCTTGACTAGCACAAAGAGGAAATGAAACTTTCCAAATCGGCTTCCAACCGTTTTCCAAAACAGGTTTAAGTTGCTCTCCGTTTAATAAATCACTTCCTATAATCAAAATAATCATGATCAAAAAAATCATTAAAAACATTGGGAAAACGAACTCTGCAACTCTTGCTAATACCTCTACCCCGCATTTCTGACTATAAGTAAGGATTAAGATAAATGTAATAATGATAGCCAATTCAGGTGTTTCATCCATGATAAGGGTTGTTGTTAAAAATTTTATATCATTTAAGCCTCTACCCATTTCATACAAGGATAACATTGGGTATAGCCATGCAATGGGAGTTCCAATCCATTTACCAAGCTGGGACTGAAACCATTCCACTAATGTTAAACCTGGATTAAAATACATTAAAGTCAAATAAATGCCAATAACAAACAGGCCTAAGCAAGTAGAAATAATCGTGACGATCCAAGCGTCTCTACCCGCTGCATTTCCAAAGCCAAAAATGATTGTTGTTCCAATTTGGAAAAAAGCCGTCAGTACAAACAGTTGGATGATAGAAATACGTTCCATTAAAAAACACCTTTTAATCGTTAATACCCCTTACTATCTCCATTAACGATCGAATTAAACAGTTTATTACTTTAATATTAAAACATAGGGTTTTATTCAACCCGATACTCTTTCTTTTCCGGAAATGTGAATCATTTATCTAGGAGGCTATTATGGTGCGTTCTGAATTATTTAGAGAAGTTTTTGAGCAGTCTCAAGTGCCCCAGGTTCTAACAACACTAGATTTTAAAACGACAATCGAAAATAAAGCTTTTTACCATTTTCTGGGGTATACAAAGGAAGAATGGGACAAGATGACTCTAGAAGATATTTCCCATCCTGATGATTATAAAATTAACATTCAGTTAATGAATGAATTAATTCGTGGGGAAAGAACGTATTACCAGCTTGAAAAACGGTATTACCATAAATCTGGTATGGTTGTACATGGTACGCTAAACGTTTCTCTTGTAACGGATCCTGTTACACTTGAACGATATATGTTTGCTCAAGTGATCGATACAACAGAAAAATATCTTATCAACCAATCTTTAATTAATAGTGAGAAAAAACATAGATTATTAGCTGAGCATTCTTCCGACATGATCATTCTGCACGATGTCAATGGTATTTACCAATATATATCACCCTCCTTTAAATCAATATTAGGTCATGAACCGTCTGAATTATTAGGTTCCAAATCACCATATGACTTTATTCATCCAGACGACATAAATAAGGTAACAGAACATCATGGTCAATTAATAATGGGAAAAACAAGTGCATCATTATTTTCTTATCGAATAAAAAAAGCAGACCATTCTTACATATGGGTTGAATCAAATATGAAAGGGGTCTTTGACGAAGAAACGGGGGAACTAACAGGAATCATTTCTGTATCTAGAGATATCCAACAAAGAATAGATACTTATGACCTATTAAAGAAGTCAGAAAAGCTGGCAATTGTTGGCCGGATGGCAGCGGCAGTGGCTCATGAAATTCGCAACCCACTTACACCAATTAAAGGGTTCATTACTTTATTATCTGACAAAAGAGAGTATGATCCATATTTTGTGGAGATAATCCTTAGCGAAATTAAGCGGATTGAAATGATTATTACTGAGTTTTTAGCCTTGGCGAAACCAACTAATCGAAAAATGAGTGTCATCCAATTAGAACAGCTCATTGAGCAAGTTGTAAAATTGATTCAAACAGAAGCATTATTGGAAAACAAGCAAATCACCGTTAGGATGGATACTATTCCTGAAATTATTGGAGATGAAAACTCGATCAAACAAGTTCTTCTAAATGTATTGCGAAATGCAATGGAATCAATCGAGGAGAGAGGAACGGTTGCCATTAGCTTGTTTTTAGAAGAAAAGTTTGTATGTATTCATATTCAAGACAATGGATGTGGAATTTCTAAAGAGCGACTAACTAAAATAGGAGAACCATTTTATTCAACAAAGGAGAAAGGTACAGGCCTTGGACTGATGACAAGTATAAACATCATCGAAAATCATCGTGGGAAAATCGAAATAGAAAGTGATGAAGGAGAAGGAACCATAGTGAAAATCTTTCTCCAGGTTAAATAAATATAATGTGCTCATTATAAAAATAGCTAGGTGAGGAATTTCAAACCTTATGGTCATAATTTTGTTTTTTCCTACTATATATAATAATATTTTGATAGTCTAAAAGAAATGGACTGGAAATTTTGAAGTAGGGGAATGTGGTATGAGTATGAACAAGGAGCAATTTAAATTAATCGATGCAGAGACATGCTACATGATAGCTGAGCAAAGGGCTGCAAACTATTTTCAAACCTTAAATGAGCTAGTCACTCAAAAAACCTATGTCTCAACCCTAATAAAAGATTTCCAAGCATGGAAACTAAACCATATTCATCACCATTCAATCTTATCGTTTTTTTCACGAAGTAAAGGAAGACCAGATACGAAAAATTACTCTACATATATTCAATGGCTTGATTATACCTGGAAATTGGAGCCCTATCTTGATCGAAGCATTTCTTATTTATACATGCGCGACCTTGGTAAAGCCTTGGACACACAAGAGACTCAGGCAAGAATCCGCAAAGTCGTTGGGAATATAAAAAACTATCTCACTTCTCATTCTGACACTAAAAACAAAGAACACCAAAGTGAGATGTTTAGTATGTCTGGATTGTATCGGTGGGCTGAAAAAGAAGGGATTCAATCGACATTTATTTGGCTGATGGATAAGCTCAAAATCGTCTCCAATAATATTCCAAAGGAAATGGATGCAGTTAATGCACAACGAAAGTTGATGAAAATTATTGCTGGAGTCATCATGCATGTGACAGAAGAGATGGGT
Organism: Bacillus sp. T3; assembly: GCF_033449965.1. Lineage (NCBI taxonomy): Bacteria > Bacillati > Bacillota > Bacilli > Caryophanales > Bacillaceae > Bacillus > Bacillus sp. T3. Next base: position 4,267,997 of record NZ_CP137761.1, on the reverse strand, counting down.
GAGGGGGCAACTCCAAGTGTCCGAACTAGAAAATTAGATGAAGCCATTCGCCTTGGCTATGCCTACGGGCTAACCTACCCCTTTATCGATGATCTGCTTGATGCAAACATTTTAGCTGATAATGAGCAAAGGCGTTATTCTGATTTAATTCGGACAGCACTGATTACGGGAAATGTACCAGAATTAGGTGAGTGGTCAGGGGAAAATAAGGATTTCATTCAATTTGTCCATGTGGAGCTCCGCGATGCTTTTGAATATATCAAAAAGCATCATCGTCCCGATTCATTAAAGTCGTTTTTTGAGCAAGCTTACGTATTTTTTCAATCTCAGGAAGTGGACAGGTCTAAGGAATTAACCAATGCACATTACACAAATGAAGAGCTATATATTCCGATTATTTTAAAGTCCTCTTCTTCTCGATTGATTGCTCGTTCCGTTCTTAGTGCTTCTCAAGATGATGGATTTGAATATCGAACCTTCTATTATGGCATATACAATCAGCTTGCGGATGACTTTGCTGACCTATTTGATGATTTACAGGAAGGAGCGGTCACACCTTACACATATTACTTAACTTACCATAATCAGCGCGAGGATTTGATTAACCCATTTGAACTATATTGGGCAGTCATCTCTCATTTAATTCATCACATTTACCGTTCAGATCGGAAATCCTGTGAGGTAATCCTCGATCGAGCAATTAATGGATTGAAACGTTATAAAGAGCGGATGGGGATTAAAAAATACAATGAGGTAATGAATCTGTTCTTTTCTGGAGTTCCTACATTCAATGCGGTCATTCAAAAGATGGTGCAAAAAGCCGATGATGTTGATTTCTTCGATAAACTACTGCGTGACCAGATGCTAACAACGCTTAAAAATGAACAACAGGAGCAGGAACAATTTCTAGACACAGTTAAATCAGTCCGCAATCAGATTAACCAACTCTTGCATATTCCGCAAAGTGAGGAAACAAACTTGCTAAATGAACCCATTATCGAAGCGGCTAATTATAGCCTTGAAGGGGATGGTAAGCGACTGAGGTCGATTATTACTTGGGTAATGGGAGTGAAAGAATACCAATTAAATCAAGCTGCGATCCTCCCTCTTTTGAGATCATTGGAATACATGCATACGGCTTCCTTAATCTTCGATGATCTGCCATCCCAGGATAATGCATCAATGCGAAGGGGACGGAACACTCTTCACATTGAGTACAACATGGCCGTTGCAGAATTAACTGGACTCTTTTTAACTCAGAAGGCCATTGCTGAACAAGCATCTCTCACTGAGTTTGATTCGAAAACCGTGCTTAAATTAATTCAATATTCAACCCATGTTACAGAGGAAATGTGTAAGGGACAGGCAATGGATCTAGCATCCAAGGGAAAAAGACTGACCCAGGAACAATTAAATGCAATGAGTTTTTATAAAACTGGACTAGCATTCGAGGCTTCTCTCATTATGCCAGCCATCCTTGCTCAAGTATCTGTATCTGAATTGAATTCATTAAAAAAGTTTGCCTACCATGCCGGTATTGCCTTTCAAATTAAGGACGATTTGCTGGATGTGGAAGGGGAGGAAAAGAAGCTTGGAAAACTAACAGGCAAGGACGTGGACAATAACAATTCGACTTTTGTATCGATTCTAGGATTGGACGGGGCAAAAAAAGTAATGTGGGACCATTATTGTCTGGCGTTAGAATCACTCTTGGAAGTGCCGCGTAATACTACATTTTTAAAGCATTTAATGAATTATATTGTGAATCGTGATCATTAATAGTAGTACCAACATCGGTAATAGGTAATGTAATTTGAACACTCTCAACCTTTAAAGGAAAAAGAGTGTTTTTTTATTTTAATAAAATAATAAAAAGTAATGTTTGCGAAGAAGTTCGAAATAGAATTCTTGCCTAGAATAGAATTTCTCGATATAATTTAATAAATTAATCACAAAAAAAGATTAAAAAAGCTATATCTATCACAAAAAAAGATAGGGGAATATTCCTTAAATAAGGAAGAGTAATTATATTCCAATAATTTTCACTATTAAATCCTTTTGGGGATGTGTTATATTATAAAAAACAAGTGTTTTATAAGAAAAGTAAAATAAAAATAAATGGAGTGGTTTGAATGAAAAAATTCGCTTTACTTAGTTTATTATTAATTTTATCTCTTTTTATTGCTGCCTGTGGTGGAAAAGAAGAAAAGGCAACCGATACAAAAGAGGAAACTGCAAAAGTTTATAAAGTTGGGGTTGATGTAACTTATCCTCCATTCGAATTTAAAGATGGGAACGAGTACAAAGGGATCGACATCGATTTGATTAATGCGATTGCTAAAAACCAAGGCTTTAAAATTGAATTAAGCCCAATGGATTTTGGTGGTATTATCCCTGCTATGCAAGCCAATCAACTTGATGTAGCGATTGCAGGTATGAGTATTACAGACGAAAGAAAAAAGATCGTAGACTTCTCTGAACCATACTTTGATGCAGGTTTAACTGTAATTGTTAAAAAAGATAATACTGAAATTAAATCAGTTGATGATCTAAAAGGAAAAACAGTTGCTGTTAAAAAAGGAACTACTGGTGCGAAATACGCAACAGACAATGCAACGAAATTAGATATTAAAGTGGTTCAATTTAATGACAGCCCAGCAATGTTCCAAGAAGTATCAAATGGAAATGCAGATGCGTTAATTGAAGATTACCCAGTAATCTCATACGCAATTGCACAGCAAGATCTTGGCTTAAAAATCGTAGGGGATCGCTTAAATGGTGACCAATACGGTATCGCAGTCTTAAAAGGCAAAAATGCTGATTTATTAGAAAAAATTAACAAAGGGCTTGCTGAACTAAAAGAAGACGGCACTTACGATGAAATTGTTAAAACATATTTAGGTGAATAAAGCATAGAAAAGCGCGCGTAGTGCGCGCTTTCTTTTGGAAAGGAATGAAGTCAATGGATGTAATTGTTGCTGCTATGCCAATGTTACTCGAAGGACTTAAGGTAACACTTTATATCTTTGTGATTGCTATTATACTTGGATTTTTAATTGGCTTAATTGTTGCGTTGTTACGTCTTGCACCAATAAAAGTCTTAAACTGGATTGCTAAGGCTTATGTAGATGCGATTCGTGGAACGCCATTTATTGTGCAATTGTTCTTTATTTATTTTGGAGTCAATTCGCTCAATTTTATTTCTTTAAACAGCACGACAGCCGGTATTATAACGGTTGCGATTAATGCTGGAGCGTATTTTGCTGAGATTATCAGAGCTGGTATTCAGTCGATTGATAAAGGACAGACAGAAGCAGCCAGGTCGATTGGATTCACAGCTTCACAAACCATGCGTTATGTCATCCTTCCACAAGCATTTAGAAGAATGCTTCCAACCATTACAAATCAATCCATCATTAGCTTGAAAGATACTTCGCTATTATCCGTCATTGGAATCGCAGATTTAACCCAGCAAGGACAGATTCAAGCATCAGCAACCTTTGAAGCATTTAAGATTTGGCTTGTAGTAGGTGTTATTTACTTTATTGTGATCTATCTATTAACCGTTCTTGCGAACTTCGTTGAAAGGAGAATCCAGCTTCGATGAGCATAATTACTGTTAAAAATCTAAGAAAATCATTTGGGAAACTCGAAGTTTTAAAAGATATTAATGCAGTCGTCCATGAACAAGAAGTGATCTGCGTAATAGGACCATCTGGTTCAGGGAAAAGTACGTTCTTGCGCTGTCTCAATCGCCTGGAGGAAATTTCCGGTGGCGAGGTTGTCATTAATGGTCATGATGTTACTGACCCTAAGGTAAACATTAATAAAGTACGACAAGAAGTTGGAATGGTGTTCCAACAGTTCAATCTCTTTCCACATAAAACGGTTCTTGAGAACGTTACAATGGGGCCGATTAAAATTCGTGGAATCCAAAAGGCGGAAGCAGATAAAAAAGCTATGGAATTACTTGATAAAGTAGGACTGAAGGAAAAATCTCATAGCTATCCAGGTGAACTTTCTGGAGGACAAAAGCAGCGTGTGGCGATTGCTAGAGCTCTTGCTATGGATCCGAAAATTATGCTATTTGACGAGCCAACTTCTGCCCTTGACCCTGAAATGGTCGGGGATGTATTAGAAGTAATGAAGCAGCTTGCGAAGGAAGGGATGACGATGGTCGTCGTAACCCATGAGATGGGCTTTGCACGTGAAGTAGGAGATCGAGTAATATTTATGGACGGTGGGTACATCGTCGAAGAGAATGAACCAAATGAGTTATTCGGCAACCCTCAGCATAATCGAACTAAATCATTTTTGAGTAAGGTGCTATAAATAAATAGTGTGATACACAATTAATAGTCAGAAAAACAAAAAAGACCGACATGATTGAAAGTAAAATCTTTCATTCTTTCGGGCTTTTTTGTTTATTAAAAAGGTTCATGAAGAAAAATGAATAAAACTTGTTGACTTATATATTAGAACTTGGTATATTAATAAACGTCGCTGCTGAGCAACAACATTAACTGAGAAAAAATAATGTTGACATGATTAACACGACATGTTATATTAATAAAGTCGCCTCTGAGCGATGCGAGAAAATTGTTCTTTGAAAACTAAACAAACAAACGTCAACAATCAATAATAAATCGTGTTGTTTCTATAATATAGAAGCAAACGAGCCAACGTAACATTTTTGAGCTAAATCAACTTTCTTGGAGAGTTTGATCCTGGCTCAGGACGAACGCTGGCGGCGTGCCTAATACATGCAAGTCGAGCGGATTGATGGGAGCTTGCTCCCTGATATCAGCGGCGGACGGGTGAGTAACACGTGGGCAACCTGCCTGTAAGACTGGGATAACTTCGGGAAGCCGGAGCTAATACCGGATAATCCTTTCCCTCTCATGAGGGAAAGCTGAAAGACGGTTTCGGCTGTCACTTACAGATGGGCCCGCGGCGCATTAGCTAGTTGGTGAGGTAACGGCTCACCAAGGCGACGATGCGTAGCCGACCTGAGAGGGTGATCGGCCACACTGGGACTGAGACACGGCCCAGACTCCTACGGGAGGCAGCAGTAGGGAATCTTCCGCAATGGACGAAAGTCTGACGGAGCAACGCCGCGTGAGCGAAGAAGGCCTTCGGGTCGTAAAGCTCTGTTGTTAGGGAAGAACAAGTATCGGAGTAACTGCCGGTACCTTGACGGTACCTAACCAGAAAGCCACGGCTAACTACGTGCCAGCAGCCGCGGTAATACGTAGGTGGCAAGCGTTGTCCGGAATTATTGGGCGTAAAGCGCGCGCAGGCGGTTCCTTAAGTCTGATGTGAAAGCCCCAGGCTGCGACCAGGGAGGGTCATTGGAAACTGGGGAACTTGAGTGCAGAAGAGAAGAGCGGAATTCCACGTGTAGCGGTGAAATGCGTAGAGATGTGGAGGAACACCAGTGGCGAAGGCGGCTCTTTGGTCTGTAACTGACGCTGAGGCGCGAAAGCGTGGGGAGCGAACAGGATTAGATACCCTGGTAGTCCACGCCGTAAACGATGAGTGCTAAGTGTTAGAGGGTTTCCGCCCTTTAGTGCTGCAGCAAACGCATTAAGCACTCCGCCTGGGGAGTACGGCCGCAAGGCTGAAACTCAAAGGAATTGACGGGGGCCCGCACAAGCGGTGGAGCATGTGGTTTAATTCGAAGCAACGCGAAGAACCTTACCAGGTCTTGACATCCTCTGACACTCCTAGAGATAGGACGTTCCCCTTCGGGGACAGAGTGACAGGTGGTGCATGGTTGTCGTCAGCTCGTGTCGTGAGATGTTGGGTTAAGTCCCGCAACGAGCGCAACCCTTGATCTTAGTTGCCATCATTTAGTTGGGCACTCTAAGGTGACTGCCGGTGACAAACCGGAGGAAGGTGGGGATGACGTCAAATCATCATGCCCCTTATGACCTGGGCTACACACGTGCTACAATGGATGGTACAAAGGGTCGCGAAACCGCGAGGTCGAGCCAATCCCATAAAACCATTCTCAGTTCGGATTGTAGGCTGCAACTCGCCTACATGAAGCTGGAATCGCTAGTAATCGCGGATCAGCATGCCGCGGTGAATACGTTCCCGGGCCTTGTACACACCGCCCGTCACACCACGAGAGTTTGTAACACCCGAAGTCGGTGGGGTAACCGTAAGGAGCCAGCCGCCTAAGGTGGGACAGATGATTGGGGTGAAGTCGTAACAAGGTAGCCGTATCGGAAGGTGCGGCTGGATCACCTCCTTTCTAAGGATATTGTCGTAAAGACAATCGGAATGCAGACCTTCTGGTCTGTACTGTTGACCGCTTTGTTTGTTTAGTTTTGAGGGAGCAATTCCTCTGTATCATTTCGTTCTTTGAAAACTAGATAATCGTAAAAGAAGAAAACAAGAAACACCACATTAGTTTTTTCTCTCTTAATAATAAGAGAATTAACCTTTAGGTTAAGTTAGAAAGGGCGCACGGTGGATGCCTTGGCACTAGGAGCCGATGAAGGACGGTACTAACACCGATATGCTTCGGGGAGCTGTAAGTAAGCTTTGATCCGGAGATTTCCGAATGGGGGAACCCACTACTCGTAATGGAGTAGTATCTTTACCTGAATACATAGGGTATTGAAGGCACACCCGGGGAACTGAAACATCTAAGTACCCAGGAGGAAGAGAAAGCAAACGCGATTCCCTGAGTAGCGGCGAGCGAAACGGGACATAGCCCAAACCAAGAGGCTTGCCTCTTGGGGTTGTAGGACACTCAACATGGAGTTACAAAGGAACGGGGTAAATGAAGAGATCTGGAAAGGTCCGTCAAAGAAGGTAAAAACCCTGTAGTTGAAACTTCGTTCCCTCCTGAGTGGATCCTGAGTACGGCCAGACACGTGAAATCCGGTCGGAAGCAGGGAGGACCATCTCCCAAGGCTAAATACTCCCTAGTGACCGATAGTGAACCAGTACCGTGAGGGAAAGGTGAAAAGCACCCTGGAAGGGGAGTGAAATAGATCCTGAAACCGTGTGCCTACAAGTAGTCAGAGCCCGTTAATGGGTGATGGCGTGCCTTTTGTAGAATGAACCGGCGAGTTACGATTACATGCAAGGTTAAGTTGAGAAGACGGAGCCGCAGCGAAAGCGAGTCTGAATAGGGCGTATTAGTATGTGGTCGTAGACCCGAAACCAGGTGATCTACCCATGTCCAGGGTGAAGGTTGGGTAACACCAACTGGAGGCCCGAACCCACGCACGTTGAAAAGTGCGGGGATGAGGTGTGGGTAGCGGAGAAATTCCAATCGAACTTGGAGATAGCTGGTTCTCTCCGAAATAGCTTTAGGGCTAGCCTCACGTAGTAAGAGTCTTGGAGGTAGAGCACTGTTTGGACTAGGGGCCCTCATCGGGTTACCGAATTCAGACAAACTCCGAATGCCAAAGACTTATCCGTGGGAGTCAGACTGCGAGTGATAAGATCCGTAGTCAAAAGGGAAACAGCCCAGACCACCAGCTAAGGTCCCAAAGTATACGTTAAGTGGAAAAGGATGTGGAGTTGCTTAGACAACCAGGATGTTGGCTTAGAAGCAGCCACCATTTAAAGAGTGCGTAATAGCTCACTGGTCGAGTGACTCTGCGCCGAAAATGTACCGGGGCTAAACGTATCACCGAAGCTGTGGATTGACATCTACGATGTCAGTGGTAGGAGAGCGTTCTAAGGGCGTTGAAGCTAGACTGTAAGGACTGGTGGAGCGCTTAGAAGTGAGAATGCCGGTATGAGTAGCGAAAGATGGGTGAGAATCCCATCCACCGAATGACTAAGGTTTCCTGAGGAAGGCTCGTCCGCTCAGGGTTAGTCGGGACCTAAGCCGAGGCCGAAAGGCGTAGGCGATGGATAACAGGTTGATATTCCTGTACCACCTCATTATCGTTTGAGCAACGGGGGGACGCAGGAGGATAGGGTAAGCGCACTGCTGGATATGTGCGTGTAAGCAGTTAGGCTGGAAATGAGGCAAATCCCGTTTCCGTAAAGGCTGAGCTGTGATGCCGAGGGAAATATAGTACCGAAGTTCCTGATTCCACACTGCCAAGAAAAGCCTCTAGCGAGATAAAAGGTGCCCGTACCGCAAACCGACACAGGTAGTCGAGGAGAGAATCCTAAGGTGAGCGAGAGAACTCTCGTTAAGGAACTCGGCAAAATGACCCCGTAACTTCGGGAGAAGGGGTGCTCTTTTGGGTGTTAAAGCCTAGAAGAGCCGCAGTGAATAGGCCCAGGCGACTGTTTAGCAAAAACACAGGTCTCTGCAAAGCCGCAAGGCGAAGTATAGGGGCTGACGCCTGCCCGGTGCTGGAAGGTTAAGGGGAGAGGTTAGCGCAAGCGAAGCTTTGAACCGAAGCCCCAGTAAACGGCGGCCGTAACTATAACGGTCCTAAGGTAGCGAAATTCCTTGTCGGGTAAGTTCCGACCCGCACGAAAGGCGTAACGATCTGGGCACTGTCTCAACGAGAGACTCGGTGAAATTATAGTACCTGTGAAGATGCAGGTTACCCGCGACAGGACGGAAAGACCCCGTGGAGCTTTACTGTAGCCTGATATTGAATTTTGGTACAGCTTGTACAGGATAGGTAGGAGCCGTAGAAGCCGGAGCGCCAGCTTCGGTGGAGGCATCGGTGGGATACTACCCTGGCTGTATTGAAATTCTAACCCATACCCCTAATCGGGGTAGGAGACAGTGTCAGGTGGGCAGTTTGACTGGGGCGGTCGCCTCCTAAAAAGTAACGGAGGCGCCCAAAGGTTCCCTCAGAATGGTTGGAAATCATTCGTAGAGTGTAAAGGCACAAGGGAGCTTGACTGCGAGACCTACAAGTCGAGCAGGGACGAAAGTCGGGCTTAGTGATCCGGTGGTTCCGCATGGAAGGGCCATCGCTCAACGGATAAAAGCTACCCCGGGGATAACAGGCTTATCTCCCCCAAGAGTCCACATCGACGGGGAGGTTTGGCACCTCGATGTCGGCTCATCGCATCCTGGGGCTGTAGTCGGTCCCAAGGGTTGGGCTGTTCGCCCATTAAAGCGGTACGCGAGCTGGGTTCAGAACGTCGTGAGACAGTTCGGTCCCTATCCGTCGTGGGCGCAGGAAATTTGAGAGGAGCTGTCCTTAGTACGAGAGGACCGGGATGGACGCACCGCTGGTGTACCAGTTGTCTTGCCAAAGGCATAGCTGGGTAGCTATGTGCGGACGGGATAAGTGCTGAAAGCATCTAAGCATGAAGCCCCCCTCAAGATGAGATTTCCCATAGCGCAAGCTAGTAAGATCCCTGAAAGATGATCAGGTTGATAGGTCAGAGGTGGAAGCGTGGCGACATGTGGAGCTGACTGATACTAATCGATCGAGGACTTAACCAAAAAACGTTTTTCTTCTTCTACATTATCTAGTTTTGAGAGAATGAATTTTCTCAGTTAAATAGTCTGGTGGCGATAGCGAGAAGGTCACACCCGTTCCCATACCGAACACGGAAGTTAAGCTTCTCAGCGCCGATGGTAGTTGGGGGCTCTCCCCTGTGAGAGTAGGACGCTGCCGGGCTAAGCCCCTTTGGGGTTTTTATTTTGTCAATTTTTCTCAGATGGCCCCTTGGTCAAGCGGTTAAGACACCGCCCTTTCACGGCGGTAACACGGGTTCGAATCCCGTAGGGGTCACCAATATGTGGAGGATTAGCTCAGCTGGGAGAGCATCTGCCTTACAAGCAGAGGGTCGGCGGTTCGAGCCCGTCATCCTCCACCATATGCCGGTTTAGCTCAATTGGTAGAGCAACTGACTTGTAATCAGTAGGTTGGGGGTTCAAGTCCTCTAGCCGGCACCATTTTTCGAGCCATTAGCTCAGTTGGTAGAGCATCTGACTTTTAATCAGAGGGTCGAAGGTTCGAGTCCTTCATGGCTCACCATTAATATGAATATATGCGGGTGTGGCGGAATTGGCAGACGCACTAGACTTAGGATCTAGCGCCGCAAGGCGTGGGGGTTCGACTCCCTTCACCCGCACCATATATTCGCGGAAGTAGTTCAGTGGTAGAACACCACCTTGCCAAGGTGGGGGTCGCGGGTTCGAATCCCGTCTTCCGCTCCAATGATATTGCCGGGGTGGCGGAACTGGCAGACGCACAGGACTTAAAATCCTGCGGTAGGTGACTACCGTACCCGGTTCGATTCCGGTCCTCGGCACCATTTTTGTTTTGTGATAGCAAATCAAAAAAACTATATGCGCCCGTAGCTCAATTGGATAGAGCGTCTGACTACGGATCAGAAGGTTATGGGTTCGACTCCTTTCGGGCGCGCTTAATTACGGGAAGTAGCTCAGCTTGGTAGAGCACTTGGTTTGGGACCAAGGGGTCGCAGGTTCGAATCCTGTCTTCCCGACCATTAAAACTTCTCATTGTGTATGGGGTCTTAGCTCAGCTGGGAGAGCGCCTGCCTTGCACGCAGGAGGTCAGGGGTTCGATCCCCCTAGACTCCACCAAAAACATCTTAAATATAATTTTTGGCGGTGTAGCTCAGCTGGCTAGAGCGTACGGTTCATACCCGTAAGGTCGGGGGTTCGATCCCCTCCGCCGCTACCATTTTTTTGAATTTTAAGCCTCGCTGTTTAGAATTAAAAAATGCTCATGACTGTTTGAGTCTTATATGATTTATTTATATGGAGGAATACCCAAGTCCGGCTGAAGGGATCGGTCTTGAAAACCGACAGGCGGGTTAAACCGCGCGGGGGTTCGAATCCCTCTTCCTCCGCCATATTTATATCAAATTTAAAATTTTACCGTCGCGGGGTGGAGCAACGAGTGTTACTTCATTGATAAAACTGCGAGTTGTACCGATTGAGCAGCTCCTTGAGTATGCTAACTGAAATCGGGACAGCCCTTACTAAGACTTAGGGCATGAAGAAAACTTTATAAATTTTTACCGTCGCGGGGTGGAGCAGCCCGGTAGCTCGTCGGGCTCATAACCCGAAGGTCACAGGTTCAAATCCTGTCCCCGCAATATGGTCCGGTAGTTCAGTTGGTTAGAATGCCTGCCTGTCACGCAGGAGGTCGCGGGTTCGAGTCCCGTCCGGACCGCCATATTTATACCAGTAGTGATTCCTACTGTTGAAAGTAATGTGGCTCAGTAGCTCAGTCGGTAGAGCAAAGGACTGAAAATCCTTGTGTCGGCGGTTCGATTCCGTCCTGAGCCACCATGAAATTTATTTATATTTCTTTCTTATATGGAGGGGTAGCGAAGTGGCTAAACGCGGCGGACTGTAAATCCGCTCCCTCAGGGTTCGGCGGTTCGAATCCGTCCCCCTCCACCATTTATGGCGATTGTGGCGAAGTGGTTAACGCACCTGATTGTGGTTCAGGCATTCGTGGGTTCGATTCCCATCAGTCGCCCCATTTTAATAACTTTTATTGGGCTATAGCCAAGCGGTAAGGCAACGGACTTTGACTCCGTCATTCGTAGGTTCGATCCCTGCTAGCCCAGCCATTTGTATACAATAAAGCTAAGAGGTTCAAATCCCAGTCTCAAATCTGGTGTTGCCTTCAAAATTTTAAATATGCGGGTGTAGTTTAGTGGTAAAACCACAGCCTTCCAAGCTGTTGTTGTGGGTTCGATTCCCATCACCCGCTCCAAATATGGGCCTATAGCTCAGCTGGTTAGAGCGCACGCCTGATAAGCGTGAGGTCGATGGTTCGAGTCCATTTAGGCCCACTCTATATTTGCAAAGATTTAGCAAAGACAGTGATAGAATTATGTCGTAGCTAAGTGGAGATAATCCTATAAGGTGCGAAATATTAAGAAAGGGTAAAGCCGTATGGCTTTACCCTTTCTTTTTCTGTGATAAAGGATGGAGCATAAAATAACCATTGTGAAAAAGAATCTACCAATATAAAGATAAAGTAGGTAAGGTAAAAAACGACACCTAAAAGTATACTAGGTGCCGTTTTACTATATAGATATTTTTGAAAATCTCAACATTATTACATTTGTGAGTCTATGAAAGGAAGCTCGATAATAAATTCAGTTCCATTTTCGTTACTGTTCGCCTGAATTGAGCCATGATGGTTCTCGACTATTTTTTGAGACACTGATAAACCTAGTCCAGTACCAATATCCTTAGTAGAAAAGAATGGTTCGAATATATGAGTAAGAACAGAAGCGTCGATTCCTTTTCCATTATCACTAAAGATAAATTGAACGTGGGAGTTAGCTAGTTTGGTTTTGATTTTAATGTTTAGCGGCTTATTCCCTTTAGCCTGCATGGAATTTTGAAATAAATTGATAAATACCTGCAACAATTCTTCACGATTACAATGGATGGAAAGATTTTTTGTTGCAGGATGAATGTCTACGTTTATTTCAATATTGTGAAGCAATGCTTCACTTTCGAGAAATTTCCATAGGTAGTCAACAAGGAAATGTTGCACCTGTATAATTTCAAATTCTTTTGCCGCAGGCTTTGCGATTCTCAAGAAATCAGTAATGATTTTATTAGCACGGTCAATTTCTGGAATTAATAAACTGGAGAAAAGTTGCGATGTTTTTGGATCAACATCTTTTTCAAGAAACTGTAAATATCCTCTAACGGTTGTTAACGGATTTCTTATTTCATGTGCAATACCTGCTGCAATTCGACCCGCAAGACCCTGTTTTTCAGCCTGTTTTATTTTTTCCTCCATTAAATACCGATCAGTAATGTCCCTGAACTTTGCGAAAGCTCCGACCACTTTTCCTTCCTCATAGATGGGTTGGGCATCTAATAAACAGACTACTGGTTTTCCGGCAGAGTTATTAAATTTCAGTTCTACATTTTCAAATATTTCTTCACATTCAATTACGCGTTTAAAATGATTTCCAATAAAAGCGGACTTATATATGCTCGTTCCTAAATCAGATTTTCTACTTAAGTTTAATATTTTTTCAGCAACCGTATTAATATCTGTTGTAATACCCGCTTCATCTGTAATGACGATCCCATTTTTTGATTTGCTTAACATAACTTGATTCATGATACTAAGGGTTCGATTTTGTTTTCTTAGTAACAGTTCTCTTTCAATTGAATCTACAACCTGAGATAGCATAGATAAAAATAGGGGATTTTGATAAGCAATGGGCATCATAATACCAACACTACCAAGTAAATTATTTTCATCCGTATAATGGAATGGTGCACCATAACAAGCAATTTCATGAAGAAACTTATGATAATGATCTTCGCCTATTAATCTTACAGGATGTCTTTGCTCTAATGCCAAGCTAACTACGTTAGTACCCATGTCTTCCCTGGAAAAACGACATCCCAATTTTATTCCTAATTGCTCTACGGTTGCCTTTATAGTTTCGTCACCAACTGTATCTAATAAATATCCTTCAGAATCAGAGATGGCAATTAATAAAGGGGTTCCTTTTAAGGAATCCAAAAGTTTATAGGAGAAAAAACTAACAACAGATAAAATCTCATTGTAAGCCTTTCTTTTGATGAAAAGTTCTTGTTCCGTCATAATTTTTTTTGGAAACGTTATTTCATTAGGATTCATTCCACTTTCTTCACACATTTTATTTGATTGCGATATATAGTTTGGTTCTTTTTCAGTCATCCTGTAGACTCCTCAACGTTGTCAGAAATACAATATTGCTTTATTTATTAATAAAAGATAAATGTATTATATACTTTATAAAAATACCAATACAATTATAACAAATAGAATGGTTATATGAACAAAGGAATTAATGGTTGAAATGAAAGCGACAAGGAGTAGAGGGGCAAAATTGACCATAAATAAAGGATATAGGGAAGACCATGCTTTTGGACATGATTTTTCCTGTATCCTTTTTGAAAGATAAGAAAGTATAAAATTTTGATGGGTGTCCAGCTCCAGGCGCCATCGGCTCGAGGTCACAAGCCAATCCGTCCAAAAGGTTAAAGAACAACCTTTCGGCCAGCTCGTCTTGTGCTTGTCGCCGATAGGCGGGCGCCTTGCGCTTTTGTTCTGTTAATGATTATATATCTCGAAGGGCACTTTCGACATTTTGATAACCGCCATGATCTTTCCTATCTGGTTCGTCCGTTTCCACCGTCCAATTTTGGTTTAATGGTGCTAGTTCACCATTATTATTCTTCATAAATGGAGTATGAATATGATAGGTTTTGTCACCTTTTTTAGCTGAATAGCCAATGTAGTATTGATTACCTTGGCCATGTTCTTCAAACACTCCGATATCATCTAAACCAAATTGTTGAAGATAGGGCTGAAAGGACTGCTGCAATTGATTGATGATTTGCTCTCTTGATAAGTATTCCATTTCATTCACTCCTCCTATGATCCTCTCTTTAATATGGCTAATTTTAGTAATATTAAACGAGGTATTTCTAAGAAGTTGTTATTGTACTGAAATGTCGTATTCCACTCTTTTACTAACATTGTCAATATTTTTAAATAATATTTGAGAAAGTTGTATTAGAGTGAAGAATAAGTCATTCATGGTAAGGGAGAAGGAAAATGAATCATAGCAAAATATTATTACAGCGACAGGCGATTAAAAATCTTGTGTTCAAAAATCGCTATGTTTGTGCACCCTTTGATATATCGAAAGCAACACAGGATGGGCTTATTACGGAGGAATTATTGTCCATATATGAGCAGCGCAAAGGGCCAGCCTTAATTGTCGTTGAACAGGCGGCTATTAATCGAGCAGGGCAATATCGAGAGAAACTTGTATATGTGGACCGTGATGAATGCATCGAGGGGTTGGTGAAGCTTGCTGATGTTATCCATAAAAATGAACAAATTGCGGTTGTTCAAATTAATCACGCAGGGAGTGCTGCCGACCCTGTGTTAACGGGTATGGAGGCAGTCGCTCCATCCGCAGTGATGCATCCAGTTTTGCAGCGTTCGATGCCAAGAGCCTTAACCATTGAGGAAATTCAAGTGATCAAGATTGAGTTTGTTAAGGCTGCCCTTCGTGTAAAGAAGGCAGGATTTGATGGGGTAGAAATCCACAACTGTCACGGCTTTTTATTGTCCCAATTTTTATCACCATTGACGAATTTTCGAGACGATGAATATGGCGGCAGTCTTGAAAATCGCAGTCGACTTTTACTTGAAATTGTAACAGAAATTCGAAGATCAGTAGGAGCGGATTTTCTCCTGTTAGTCCGTTTAGGGCTGGATGATCTATTGCCAGGTGGGCTGACATTAAATGAAGGCTGCTTTGTTGCGAAAATGCTAGAGGAAGCAGGTATTGATATTCTTGATGTATCAACGGGCTTAATGCCACCGTTACGCCTGCCTGGACAGGCCATGCTAAGAGAAATGATTCGTACTGTTAAAAGTAACATTGGGATTCCCGTTATCGGAAGCCGGTGAATTAGAGAATATTGACATCGCAACTGAAATGGTCGAAAAGGGCGAGATTGACTTTATCGGTCTAGCGAGAACCATCATGGTTCAGCCTAATTTTGTTGAAGGGTTAATTAGGAAAATTGAGATGCAAAATGATAGGAAGGTAGAAGTTTAGTTTAGGATTGACGGTTTTAACGAAAAACTAATAAACCAAAAAGAGTAACGAGGTCAAAAAACCTCATTACTCTTTTTCTTTTACATCGTTATATCTGTTTCCGTTGGTGGTGTTAATCGCTGTTTTCTTGATTTTTTAAAGTAAAGCAGTTCATAAATACATGGGATGACTATCAAGGTTAGGAGCGTCGCCAACGCCAGTCCACCGATAACAACAATAGCTAGGCTTTGTGATACTAAGCTTCCGGTTTCGGCTTTCTTAAACAGCAGTGGGAGCATTGCGCAAATTGTGGCAACTGCTGTCATTAAAATAGGCCTCATTCTTGTTGCTGTTGCTTCAATGAGCGCATCACGTAGGATCATCGTTTGTTCATTTTGTCTGACTCGATCTAAAAGGACAATCGCGTTGGTGACGACGATTCCAATTAACATTAGAGCGCCGAGAAGTGCGGTAATATCAACCGAAATTCGACTAATTAAGATTCCTAAAATCGCTCCAATTGCCGCAAGTGGTAACGAGGAAAGAATCGCAATGGGCGCTTTGATTGATTTGAACGTGATAACCATGATTAAAAACACGATTCCGATTGAAACGAGCATGATTAAAAACAAATCAGTAAAATCATCAGCTTGCTGCGTGCTTGCACCGCCAACAAGTACCTCCACATCCTTTGGTAAATTAATGCCTTTTTTATCTTTTTGATCACCAAAGATTTCTAAATTGACCTTGCTGGCAATTTCCGATAGTTTTGCAGGATCGACAGAGGCCGTTACTTGTAGGTATGTTTCTCCATCCTTATGGAACTGGTTTGTTGAGCTTTCTTCGCTTTTTAATGAAGCAATCTGTGATAACGGTAACATTCCAGCTTCGGTCATTATTGGGATGTCGTTTAGGTCTTTGGATGTTTTTGTTTCTAGCAGAGGCTCTAATACGACTGTGGTTTGTTTATCATCTAACGATATCGTTCCAATTGGTGTTTGATTCAACATGACTCCGAGCTGCTGAGCAATTTGTTCCGTATTACCTTTTGCTGGATCCACTGTCAACGAGTACACGGTTTTCTTTTCATCTTGGTTAGTCGTTACTTTTTCAACACCATCAATATCTTTTATCTTTTCCTTGACGGTATT